>NZ_LT745763.1:1883443-2197350 GCF_900166595.1 Virgibacillus dokdonensis
ACCTGCATTTTATAAAAAGTGGAACGAAGAAGCTCGTAAGTTAGAATACGTGTTACAGCAGTTAAAACAAGCGAAGCAAGTAGACCAAAAGAAGTATGAGCAATTTACAAAAGAGTGGAGATGGATGAAGGAGGTATTAAGTAATGAAGCAGGAACTTACTACTCGTGATGTGTTTCAGGTGATAGAGCAACTGGCTCCAAAGACGTTCGCATATGACTGGGATCCAGTTGGTTTGCAAGTTGGAAGTTACAACAAATCAGTAAGTAAAGTAATGGTTACGCTAGATGTGGTGGAAGCAGTTGTTGATGAGGCAATTGAAAAAAACGTAGATGTTATTGTTGCTCATCACCCTTTATTATTTAAAGCCGTACAGAAAATTAATACAAACACATCAATAGGGCGTATTTTACAGAAATTATTGACCAATGATATTACCGTATATGCAGCACATACTAATTTAGATATAGCAAAAAATGGCGTTAACGATGTATTATGTAAAATAATTGGAATAGAAAATACTCATGTTCTAGTTGAGAAAGAAACAGAACAATTGCTCAAGCTGGTTGTTTATGTACCTAAAACCCATATTGAAGAAGTAAGAAATGCAATTAGTGATGCTGGTGTAGGGTATATTGGTAATTACAGTCATTGTACTTTTCAAACAGAAGGACAAGGAACATTCAAGCCTTTAGACGGAACAAATCCATATATTGGAAATGTGAACGAATTAGAAAAGGTGGAGGAAGTGAAGCTAGAATCTATTATGGAAGAAAGCAAGCTGTCTTCTGCATTAACTGCAATTCGTCAATCTCATCCATACGAAGAGCCAGCATACGATGTATATCCATTAAGAAATAAAGGGGAAGTATATGGTCTTGGAAGGATAGGCGAACTAGTAAATCCTACGCAATTATCCGATTTTTGTGAGCAAGTAAAAACAACTTTAGAAGTGGATTGCGTACGCGTTACGGGAAAAATGGATAAGCAAGTGAAAACTGTAGCAGTTCTTGGCGGAAGTGGGGAGAAGTTTATTCATCAAGCTAAGAAAAAAGGGGCAGATGTTTTTATAACAGGTGACGTGACATTTCATCAAGCGCAAGACGCTCAGGAAATGGGGTTAGCAATAATAGATGTTGGTCACTATGCGGAAAGCGTGATGAAAGCTTCTGTACAAGAATACTTGGCAACTAGCCTTAATGGGGATAATGTTGAAATTATAGTATCAACAACGAATACAGATCCATTTCACTATGCATAAGATCATATTTAGAAATGGAAAGGAGTATATGCATGAATTATACATTTCAAGACTTTTCTTTTGCTCCAGTTATGGAGCAAGTAATTAAACAATTAGATTTTCACGAACCAACAGCAATTCAAAAACAGGTTATTCCAGCAGTTTTAGAGGGTAAGAGTGTAGTTGGCCAATCAAAAACAGGTTCAGGAAAAACGCATGCGTTTCTATTGCCGTTGCTAAATGCAATCGATGAGAATAAACAGCAGGTGCAAGTTGTGATAACAGCTCCAACGAGGGAGCTTGCAACACAGTTATATAATGAAGTAAAACAAATCACTCGCTATGCGGATAAAAACGAAATTTGGACAGCAAAGCTATTGGTTGGCGGTACTGATAAACAAAAAATGATGGAAAAATTAAAGCAACCTCCTAAAATTGTTGTCGGAACACCTGGAAGAATATTAGATATGATAAAGGAGAACGCAATATCTATTTACACTGCGAATAGTTTTGTTATCGATGAAGCGGATTTAATGTTGGATTTAGGTTTTATTCAAGAAGTGGATCAGTTACTCGTTCGCTCTCATCCTAAGGTTCAAATTTTGGTTTTTTCCGCAACAATCCCACAACCATTGTATTATTTTTTAAAGAAATATTTACAACAGCCAGTACATGTAAAAATTTCCGATGACATTTATCCAGAAAAGATGGAGCATCGACTAATTTATTTAAAACATAGAAATGAAGCGTCAATTATTGCTGAGATTTCAAAGGTTATTCAGCCATATTTAGCGATTATTTTTACAAATGGAAAAGAAAAAGCGAATGAGTTAGCAGCCTCTCTGCAAGAGAAGGGAATGGAAGTGGGGCTCATTCATGGCGGTTTATCTCCTCGTGAACGTAAGCGTGTATTAAAAGAAATTCAAAACTTACGCTACCAATATATTGTAGCTACGGATCTCGCTGCCCGCGGTATTGACATTAAAGGAGTTAGTCACGTAATTAATGCACAGCTACCGAAAGAAGAGGATTTTTATATTCATCGGGTCGGCAGAACTGCACGTGCGGGTATGGAAGGAACAGCAATCAGCATTTACCAATTTGATGATTTGTCGCTCATTGAAAAGCTAGAAGAAAAAGGTTTAGCTTTTATGTATGTAGATGTTCGCAATGGGGAGTGGCAGGATGCAAAACCTTGGAATCAACGTGTGCTTCGTACAAAACAGGGCACTGATATGGATAAAGAAGCGTGGAAAAGAGTAAAAAAGGCACAGAAAGTAAAGCCTGGATATAAGAAAAAAATGAAACGGGAAAAAGAGATAATTAAAAAACGGTTATCTAAAACCAAGCATAAAAAGAAATAGTTTTAATTTAGGAGAGGTGAATGTCATGTTGAAAATAGGGTCACATGTATCCATGAGCGGAAAGAAAATGTTGCAAGGCTCTTCAGAAGAAGCGGTTTCTTATGGGGCTAATACATTTATGATTTATACCGGCGCACCGCAAAATACGCGAAGAAAGCCAATTGAAGAATTGAATATTGAAGCTGGGAAGGCTCATATGAAAGAGCATGGTATAGAAGAAATTGTAGTTCATGCTCCATACATTATTAATATAGGCAATTCTACAAAACCACAAACATTTCAGTTAGGTGTAGATTTTTTAAGAAGTGAAATCGATCGAACAGATGCAATCGGAGCGAAACAAATTGTCCTTCATCCTGGAGCCCATGTTGGAGCGGGTCCTAAGACAGGTATTAAGCAAATAATTAAAGGGTTGAATGAAGTTCTAGAAAAGGATAAGAATGTACAAATAGCTCTTGAAACAATGGCAGGTAAGGGATCTGAAATAGGAAGAAGTTTTGATGAATTAGCTCAAATTATCGATGGAGTTACTCATAATGAAAAATTATCTGTTTGCTTTGATACTTGTCACGTACATGATGCTGGATATGACATTGTAAATGATTTTGATGGTGTATTACATCAATTTGATAAAATAATCGGGGTCAACCGTATAAAAGTTATTCATATAAATGATAGTAAAAATGAAGTGGGTGCGCATAAAGATAGGCATGAGAACATTGGTTTTGGCTATATTGGCTTTGATGCTTTATCATCTATTATTCATCATCCGCAATTAATGGACTTGCCTAAAATTTTAGAGACACCATATGTAGGAGAAGACAAAAAAAATAAGAAGTCTCCGTATCGTTTGGAGATAGAAATGATCAAATCCAGCCAATTTGACAGTAAACTAAAAGAAAAAATTATCGCACAATAAAATATATCTTGTACTAGTGAGAAACTCTTACTGCCTTTGATTGTTAGCAGCCTTAGAAAGAGACTTGGCGTATCAGCAAGTCCCCCAAAAAACCTTCCCTTTGTTTATAAGATAAGATTAAATATTATGCTTTTCTATAGTGTGAAAAAAGGAAAAAACAAAGTTGGCTTCTAAGAACAGCGCTTTTGCCTAGCTTGTACTGTTTAAGTAGAATTTTCTTATCAGGAACTTCACCTTTATTACAAAAAGTCCTGTGCAGCGAATGCTTTAATGCGCTGTGTTGCTGGAAAAACACTCGCTTGCTACAGGACTTTAGAATTGTGACAAGGAATTTGTGCGCTGCTTTTATATCCTTGTCACACTTAGAATGAGACCTGTGTTGACATGTCACTTTCTTTCAACCAAAACTCCTTATTCAAATAAGTAGCCTAACCCATAAGAGTGAATTAACTCATTAAATAATTTTTGTGCTTTTTTTGCTGTTGCAGGGTCAGTGATGCGTGCTAGTTGTTGAAACATTTGCTTTCGTCCTTCTGCATCAAATGGATCTACAGGATGTTGCTTTAAGTATGCCATTATCATTTCGGCTTCTTGTTGCGTTAGTGAAAACCCGTATTGTTTTCCGTAATGAATTAATTCTTGAGCAGATATTTGTTTTAATTTTTTTTGAACCATATCTTTAATAAAATTTACCATTCTACTATCTCCTTTTACAATATGTTCTACCGTACTATATGTTTTACCTCTTTTAAACTCAACTCGTCCATGCAAATTCTTTTCATCATACGTTTCCAGTTAATAACATCTGTAAAATTGCAGAAAAATCATAAGCTAAGCGTGTACCTCAAATGTACAAAAAGGAGGTCTCGTGTAATGGATCAATATCCCAATCGAGGAATGAAGGATGTTGAAGAACCCCCAAATTATGGTGAGCAGCGTAAAAACCAAGATTTTGTTGGTATAGAACCAGATAGCTCAAGAGATGAGGAATTTGCTGCTG
The DNA here is from genome assembly GCF_900166595.1 of Virgibacillus dokdonensis. Lineage (NCBI taxonomy): Bacteria > Bacillati > Bacillota > Bacilli > Caryophanales > Bacillaceae > Virgibacillus > Virgibacillus dokdonensis. The sequence goes on from NZ_LT745763.1 coordinate 1,887,965, forward strand.
AGATGACTGCAGATGATGCCGATGATACCGATACAGAAATAGCTGGAGATATGGATGAAAATACTACCTTTGGATGGGTCGGTATTGCCTTATCCATTATTTCTTTCTTTATCTGGCCAATTATCTTTGGTGTAGCTGGCATTGTTCTTGGGTTTATGTCAAGAAGTAGGGGAGCTGATGCATTAGGAAATATTGCTATTGCAGCTGGCGCAGTTTCCATTCTTATCACTTTGTTCATTTTACCATTTGTTTAAAAGGAAGGGTTGCCCCTTCCTTTCATCTATGTAAAATAATAATTAACGATCATATAATAATGTTTTACTATATTTTGGGAAATAATATATTTTACCTGTAGTAAGGGAAAAAGGGTCCGCGTTAGGATTACTCAATTTAAAATCGTTTAAAATACGCTTAACATTCAACTCATTTTGTATATTAGGGTTAATTTGTTCTACAATAGAAAGGACCGTATCATTTGGTTCCACCTTAACGGGGACGACATGAAACATCGTTGGAGAAATCATATCACTATGCTTTTCAAGCTCTATTCTAGAATGGGGGCTTTCTTGTGTGATATCCTGATATATGATATATATAGCCATTATACAAATAAATAAGGAAAATAATTTTTTGGGAAAATCCATCGTATGAACTCCTTATCATGAAACCATTATTTACTCCTAAACGTATACATATATAAGTACTGGAGAGGAGGATACGTTTTTGACTGTATTCGAGATGGAATGGATTGGAATTCTCATTACTGGTTTTGCTACTTTATTCCTTATTGGTGAAGTGTTAGTTAATATGCGAGGACTTTTCGGTCTATTAGGAATAGGGTTTATTACTGTATATTTTGGAGCATATGTTGAAACAAGTTCAATTATTATTATGCTTATTATTTACTTTGTTGGATTATTACTTATTATTATTGATGGGAAATTATTAAATGATGGGACACTTGCAACAATTGGTTTAGCAAGTATGCTTACAGCTGTTGCGCTTCCTTCACCAAGTTTCACATCAGGGTTATATGCTGTATTAGGAGTATTACTAGGTGGTGGGTCGTCACTTTTATTCTTAAAAGTTTTTAAACGTAGAGAAATGTGGAACAAAATCACTTTAAAAGACCAATTAACAAAGGAAGCTGGTTATAATTCCATGAATGAAACTTATGAGGGATTGGTAGGTGAAGAAGGCATTACACTTACTGATTTGCGCCCTGTTGGTACAATTCGAATTCATCGTAAAGATTACAGTGCGATATCAAATGGGCAATGGATCGAAAAAGATACAGCCATTAAAGTTGTTCAAGTTGATGGTACCCGTATTCTAGTAGAAAAAATAAATTAATTCATAGTACTCTTGTGTGATAGACTTGGCTTGTTGCCAAGTCTTATGGTGAAATTCTAAATTCTTTGTTTTTCTTATACTATAAACCAAAAAATCTTATACTCCCTCTATATACTAACGTTTTCTCTTGTTTTCTTTGTTTTTCTTAGAATTTCATTTTATTTTTTACTCATTAACGATATTTAAGACCGTGTAAGCATAATTTTTAATGTAGAAGGGTGCACTTAATAAGCCATCCTTCTCTTTTTGAAAAAAATGGGAATTTTCACTGCTATGATCGCACCTTCTCATCCCACAATACTCATGGTGACAAACCCTCCCACATCTCACAGCGTCTTCGCGCATACATTCCTTCGTTCGGTCTATCCATGAAGTGGGGCCGGCGTTGCTTTCCTACAGGGTCATTGCCCGATTGTATAAAAATTGCCGGCTGCTCCGTGCTTCCATTGTTACCTCGTATTTGTATAAAATGAACTTCTTAAAAAACGTCTAAACGGAGGTTTCGTTATTACTTAGTTAAGCTGCACTCTGTAAGCGAAAATGCGGAATATCACGTAACATTTTTTCTGGACTAAAGGCTACTTGTTGTTTACCTACTTTAAATAATATTCGAATTAATTTACAACACAGTGCTATTAATGATTGTTTCTTCTTCAGCGGGTTTTCTTTCCTTGTTGTAAAATACGCATGCATTGCTTTAAATGCAGGATTGTGATTTACCAATGGCAGGATCACTTTAAACAACAGAGCGCGTAGCTTTGGTCGGCCCCTCTTGGTAATGACCGTTTTTCCTTGCCACTTTCCTGATGTTGCTAGTTTGAGATTTAAACCTGCTAATTTAATAATTTGCTCCGGATGGCTATAATTATGGAGATCGCCGACTTCTGCCAGAAATGCAGCGATTGTGACGTCACCTACGCCTTTTATAGCTGCCATTTCCTGTACACAAAGAATCCTACTCGTAAGCCCCTCTATCATTCCCCACAATTCATTTATCTTTTCATGAAGGAGCGTATACTGATCCATTAATGTTTGAATCTTTAGTTTCGCCATGGTTTTTCCTTCTTGGATACCAATGGAATGGCGAGCAGCTTCTTTCAATTGTCTTACTTTTTTTAAGCCAACTCCTCTTTTTACCTCTTTTCGAATTTCTGACAGGATTTCCATTTCATCTTTTTGAGAGATTTCATCTGGAAACAAACCCATTTTTAAAACCTGTAAAGAAGATTGCCCTTCCCAGTTCGCAAAGACAGTCGTGTATTCTGGAAAATACCTGTCTATCCATTGGTGGACGCGTCCTTGTACTGCCTGCAGGTCTTTTCGTAATTGGTCATACATATTCATGCCTTCTCGGAGATCTGCATAGATCCCTTCTGGTAGATGCGGTTCAGAATAACGTCCATCTTGAATTAAGCGTGAAATGACTCTGGCATCTTTTACATCATTTTTTGTTGGGGAATTGTCATCCAGCTCTTTTGATTTTTTTACATGTGCTGGATTTACTACGACTACTTTCAGTTGCTTTTCCATTAGCCAATAGGCCAAAGGAAGCCAATAGTGCCCCGTTGGCTCCATACCAATAATAAAATCGGATTTCTCTTGTTGTATGGCTAATTCATCCATCCAATGAATGAACGTTTGGAAGCCTTCCAACGCGTTTTCAAAGTATAGCGGCTTTCCAAATTGAACCCCGCGGAAATCTTGTGCGCGAGCAACATGTTTATTCTTGGCGATGTCGACCCCAATAATTAAAGATTTGTCTGTCAGTTGTAATATCTTCTCATTTTGTTTATAATTCATGTTAGTCCTCCTTGGTTCATTTTAAGGGTCCAGTTTTGCTCAACAGCATTGGACACCTCGTATCATACCAAGGGGGCATTTTTTGTTCAATCCTCATTTTGCTTTATTACAGGAATGCTTCCCTATAATGCAAAAAAACAGTGTCTAAAAGCGCTGGCTCCCCATTAATAATTAAAATTATCGTTAATTCAACGCATATATGAAAACAAAAATCATTTCCATCTATATCATTTAACATTTAGGTCGATTAAATTTCCTCAGCCTTATTTCTACAAATTATTCCATTAAACCCAAATTTTAAGTATGTATTATTTGTTACTATAAACAGTTCGCTTTTTCTAGTATACAGGTTGGAAAAACAGTGCTTAGTCCCAATTGTAAATTTACTGTTAAGAATACTTATAACACCTTTACAAAAACTTTATATATAATTAATATTGGTATGGTGCGACAAGATTCAACAAGATGGAAGGGTAGGTATAGATTTTGGAAATTGATATTCAAAAACTTATATTTGAATTTATCGGTGGGCTAGGTATTTTCCTTTTAGGTATTAAATATATGGGAGAAGGGCTTCAAAAATCTGCTGGTGATCGGTTGCGAGATATTTTGGATAAATTTACCAGCAATCCGTTTATGGGGGTCCTCGCTGGAATTATCGTTACTATTTTAATACAGAGTAGCTCAGGCACGACTGTCTTAACGGTAGGTCTTGTAAATGCTGGCTTTATGACGTTAAGACAAGCTATTGGCGTCATAATGGGTGCCAATATTGGTACCACGGTGACGGCCTTCATTATTGGAATTGACATAGGGGCCTATGCTTTACCAATCATTGCAGTTGGTTGTTTTCTTATATTTTTCTTTAAAAACCAAAAAACAAACGCGGTTGGACAAGCTGTGTTTGGCTTTGGTGCTTTGTTCTTTGGTTTAGAGCTAATGAGTAATGGAATGAAACCTTTACGCAGCTTAGAGGCCTTTCAAGAATTAACATTAAGTATGAGTGATACCCCAATTCTAGGAGTTGTTATTGGTACTGTATTTACTTTAATTGTTCAAAGCTCTAGTGCAACTATTGGAATATTACAAGGCTTATTCTCTGAAGGAGCAATGGATTTAAAGGCTGCTATACCTGTATTGTTTGGAGATAATTTAGGTACAACAATTACTGCTATCTTAGCTTCACTAGGAGCAACAGTTGCAGCAAAGCGTGCTGCGTTAACACATGTTATTTTTAACCTTATTGGAGCGACCGTTTTTCTAATTATTCTTGATTTGTTTACAGTCTTTGCTGGATTTTTACAGGATCAATTTGCACTAAGTCCAGAAATGACCATAGCGTTTGCTCATGGAAGCTTTAATATAACGAATACCATTATGCAATTTCCGTTTATTGGTGCTTTGGCTTGGATAGTAACGAAAATGGTTCCTGGTGAAGACTCCATCATTGAATATAAACCACAACATTTGGATCCCATTTTTATACAGCAATCTTCTTCATTAGCATTAGATCAAGCAAAATCAGAGCTTGTGCGCATGGGAGAGTATGCTTATAAAGGTTTGGAAGAAACCAATAAATATTTAAATACACATTTAATAAAACATGCTGAAATGGCGATGCAAATTGAAGGCGCCCTTAATAATTTAGATCGAAAAATAACCAATTATTTGATAAGTTTGTCGAAAGAATCGCTTTCAGAGTTGGAAAGTGCTAAACATTCAACATTATTGGATTCCGTACGAGATGTGGAACGAATTGGGGATCATTTTGAAAACATTGTTGAACTTATCGACTATAAAATTTCCAATAAAGTACACCTAACAGATGGTGCAAAAGAAGATTTAAATGAAATGTTTGAATTAACTATATCTACCGTAAAACAAGCGATTGAATCATTGGAAAATATGAATCGAGAAGAAGCCCTTTCTGTAATACAAAAAGAAGATCAAATAGATAAGATGGAAAGGAATTTCCGCAAACGCCATATTATACGTATGAATGAAGGTACCTGTAGCGGATCTGGTGGTATTGTGTTTGTAGATATCCTTAGTAATTTAGAACGAATTGGGGATCATGCAGTTAATATAGCAGAAGACGTTTTAGGAGAATAGCTTTTTTAAACAGCCTCGACCTTAGTTAAGATCGAGGCTGTTTATGCGCATCCCTGGTCTAAACGCTACTGATGTTGTGATTTAAAGGTCCTTAAATGATTAACGCTTATTGTCTAGGCGTTTCCTATAGCTAAAAACATAGGTCGAATTTTCTGAAGTGAGGGGCTTGCAGTGCTTTAGATGTCGTATAAATGGAATGTTTTATCCATAGTGTATATATTTCTATATAGGAAAATAGAATATTTGAACTTTAATTTTAGTATTGCATTTATATCCAAATAATGCTATAGTTAATATTGTCGTTTTAAGAGATGTCATTAATACATATACATAGTTTTTAATAGGAATAAAATTTCTTTAAAAAAAAGATTGACAAAACTTGTCGAAAGTGGTAAATTATATCTTGTCGCTATAATAAGTAACAACGTTATAGCCTTTCTGTTCCACAGTAGCTCAGTGGTAGAGCAATCGGCTGTTAACCGATCGGTCGTAGGTTCGAATCCTACCTGTGGAGCCAATTTGGCGGTGTAGCTCAGCTGGCGAGAGCGTACGGTTCATACCCGTGAGGTCGGGGGTTCGATCCCCTCCGCCGCCACTTTTGTTTAAATACGTACGGCGGTCGTGGCGAAGTGGTAAACGCACCGGATTGTGGCTCCGGCATACGTGGGTTCGATCCCCACCGGTCGCCCCATAATGAAAGAATTGGACCCTTAGCTCAGTTGGTTAGAGCTATCGGCTCATAACCGATCGGTCGCAGGTTCGAGTCCTGCAGGGTCCACCATTATTTATTGGTTTGGAGGTATACCCAAGTCTGGCTGAAGGGATCGGTCTTGAAAACCGACAGGGGTGTAACAGCCCGCGGGGGTTCGAATCCCTCTACCTCCTCCATATATAACAATAGGAAAGCAAAACAATTTAATATGTTGGCTCGGTAGCTCAGTCGGTAGAGCAAGGGACTGAAAATCCCTGTGTCGGCGGTTCGATTCCGTCCCGAGCCACCATCTTAGAACAAGCACTGGCTTGTTTTTTTGTGTTTTTATTTTATACGATAGGAAAAGATTTTTTTATTATATAGTATGAGTAAGACAAGCTTTTGTCATGCCAGGTTTTTTTAATGATGTTCATATGGTAAATAAATGCATATAATTTGCAACTAATTAAAAGCTTTGATACCCTTTGAATTAAAGGGTGAATATTCGATCCTTTTAAAACAAAATGGATATGAGGAGGAAGTATTAATGGCTACATTTGAATTACCTGAACTACCATATGCTTACGATGCACTTGAGCCTACGATTGACAAGGAGACTATGAACATTCACCATACGAAGCATCATAACACGTATGTTACTAAATTAAATAGTGCTTTGGAAGGGCATGCTGAGCTTCAAAACAAATCACTACAAGATTTGATTAGCAATTTAGATGCTGTACCAGAAAACATTCGTACAGCAGTTAGAAATAATGGTGGTGGACATGCTAACCACAGTCTTTTTTGGAAGGTTCTTTCACCAAACGGTGGCGGCGAACCAACTGGTGAACTTGCTACAAAAATAGATGAAGCGTTTGGTAGCTTTGATAAGTTCAAAGAGCAATTTGAAAGCGCGGCAGCTGGCCGCTTTGGATCAGGTTGGGCTTGGTTAGTACTTCATAACGGAAATCTTGAAATTATGAGTACTCCTAACCAAGACTCTCCATTAATGGAAGGTAAAACGCCAATTTTTGGTGTAGATGTTTGGGAACATGCATATTACCTAAAATATCAAAACAGACGTCCTGAATATCTTTCATCCATTTGGAATGTTGTTAATTGGGATGAAGTAGCTAAAAACTATAACGAGGCTAAGTAAAAATAGTTTAAAAAAGCATGTGTGAATTCACATGCTTTTTTAATATCTAGAAAATATAAAATGATGTGCTTGTGGGGAACGAAATAACCGAATAGTCACGTCCAGCTTTATCGCGCAGCAATAAGTCATCATTGGTCGGGTTCGTCACCTCACGTGATTCCTTTATCTTCGTTGCTTTGTTCCATTCGTTACGTTGCTATATGGATATGGGGAATTGCGCCTTTGTTTTACTGTAGGAAAGTATATACGAGTTTAAAGGTTTATAGCAGCTCGTCATAAGACTGGACGACAGCCACATTTTTCTAATTGCACTTATAGAAATTTATCCTATGGCATGAGCTTTTTAAAAAATGGGGGAGGAAACCTTATAACCACCGTTAGCGACCGCTAGTAAGATCACATCATAATTAGCCACGTTTAACGTCAACGAATTCTTTCCAATAGAATGATTACTTCTATTCTTCTTGTTAGGCTGCTATTTTTGTAATCCATGGGTATTTGTATATCTGTTCCTTATTTGCTCAAACTAGTAGTAAGAATAAAAAGGGGAATCAGACATGCAGAAAAGCCGCTTTTTTTATTTTGGTAATACAAATATGAATAAGGATTTTATCTTTTTGCTTGTTATTGGCGGTTTATATTCATTAGGGCTATTTTTGTCCAATACGTTTGTAAACATTTACCTATGGAAGCAGTCGGGAGATTATGTAACAATCGCTGTATATAATTTAGCTATTTACATTTTTCAACCAATTACCTTTATTATTGCTGGTAGATTAGCTAAAAAAGTGGACAGAGTAATTGTGTTACGACTAGGAGTAACTTTTCTATCGTTATTCTTTCTAAATGTTCTTTTAATAGGTGATAAAGCTTCCTATTTTAACTTTCTTTTAGGTGGTTTGCTCGGTATAGGGTATGGGTTCTATTGGCTAGCGTTTAATGTATTGACTTTTGAAATTACTGAACCAGATACAAGAGATTTTTTTAATGGTTTTTTAGGAGTGTTACAATCATTTAGTGGTATGGTAGGTCCTTTATTAGCAGGTTTTATTATCGCTAGAATGGAAGCGAATATTGGCTATACCATTATATTTACTATTTCTTTTATCATGTTCATTTGTGCTGTAGTCATTAGTTTTTTTTTAAAGCCGCGAAAAGCAGAAGGCGATTTTTATTTTCGTCGTGTGCTAACAGAACGTTCCCATAATAAAAACTGGAAAAGAATTCAAAATGCCCACATCTTTCAAGGGCTTCGCGAAGGAATATTTGCGTTTATTATTGCGATTTGGGTGTTTTTAATTACCCAAAGTGAGTTTGCTTTAGGGATGTTTAATTTAGTTTTTTCTGGTCTTTCACTCGTGTTTTATTTTATTGGAACAAAATTTATTAAGCCCTCTATGCGAAAAAAATCAATCTTACTTGGCAGTCTAATCTTATACTTTGCCATTGCTTTAATTATTTTTGACATTAGCTACGCACAATTGTTAATTTATGCTGTATTTATTGGGATTGCCTATCCTATTATTATGATTCCATATGTTTCCTTAACATATGATGTTATTGGGAAAGCTTGGAAGGCGAAGGAATATCGTGTGGAATACATTGTTGTACGTGAGTTATTCGTGAATATTGGTCGGGTTACATCCATTTCTGTTTTTTTACTAGCGATTACCTTTTTACAAGCTGAGATAATAATTCCCTATTTATTGGCTCTTTTTGGCGCAGGGCATATTTTCATCTATTTGTTTGTGAAAAAAATTTACTTGGAAAGTAATATGGAAAAACAAGTTTTTATAAAAGATCAGTTTACAAATGAAAAAAATCGTTAGTAAATTGGATTGTGCTTAAAATGTAATTTTTTTACTTTCAACACGGTTGTTAAGTAAGACAAATTTTCTAATATTGGATGAGTGACTTTAAAAATTGAAAAATAGGTGAAATATATAGCATGAAAATGATATAATGAATACTGCTTAATAAACATGTAGATCTTGGGGGAGAAACAATGAACAAAAAGAAGAAAAAAGCGCAACTTCCCTTTCGTATAAACCTATTGTTTTTTATCATTTTTCTAATGTTTGCAGGGCTAATATTGCAGTTAGGAGTTGTGCAAATATTAAACGGAGAGGAATTTCAAGAAGAAATTGAGCGTACTGTAAAAGATACAACGAAGGTTCCTGTCCCTAGGGGAAAGATTTATGATAGCAAACATCAAGTCATTGTCGATAATAAACCACTCTATTCCATTACGTACACCCCGCCCAAAGGGGTACAAGCTGAAGATCGCTTAGAAGTAGCAGAAAAACTTGCCAAGTATATTTCTATGGATAGTGATGGTGTAACAGAGCGCAATAAAAAGGAATATTGGTACTTGAAAAATAAAGAAATGGCAGATAAACGTTTAAAAGAAGAAGAAGCTGCTGAATTAGACAATGCGGAACAATACAACACTATTTTGGACAGAATTACGGAAGAGGAAATATCTGGTTTTTCTAAACAAGAATTAGAAGTAATTGCAATTAAAACGGAGTTAGATAAAGCTTATTCACTAACGCCGCAAATTGTAAAAAACGAAGATGTCACTGCGGAAGAATATGCTCAAGTTTCTGAGCATTTAGCGGAACTTCCTGGTATTAATGCGACTACAGATTGGAATAGAGACTACCCATTTAATGATACAATGAGAAGTTTGCTTGGATCGATAACATCGCAAGAACAAGGGATACCTGCGGATAAAGAAGAGAACTTTCTAACGAAAGGATACAGCAGGAATGATCGTGTAGGTAAAAGCGGTTTAGAAGAATATTATGAAGATGTACTTCGTGGTCGTAAAGAACAAATTCAATATACAACCACAAAGTCTGGGGATGTAGTGGATAGCAATACCGTAGTGGAAGGTAGACGTGGAAAAGATCTAGTGTTAACTATGGATATCGATTTCCAAGAAAAAGTCGATAAAATTGTACGAGAAGAGTTGAAAACTGCAGTTCAAAAACATCCTTATGAGAACAGGTATTTAAAAGATGCGCTAGCAGTAGTAATGAATCCTAAAACGGGCGAAATATTAGCTGTAAGCGGTCAAACAAGAGATGGTAATGACTATAAGGATGCAACGATTAAAACACTTTATGATGCACATCGTCCAGGGTCAGTTGTAAAAGGGGCAACGGTACTAGCTGGTTTAGAGTCAGGTGTCATATCTCCGGGGCAGCGTTTTAATGATTCACCGTTAAAAATTAAAGGGACACCACAAAAGGGGTCTTATAGAAGTTTAGGTTCAGTCAATGATATCGATGCGTTGAAAAAATCATCCAACGTATATATGTTTTACATTGGGTTAAAAATGGGAGGCGAAAATCGATATCCTTTCCCAAACAACTCAAAAGCAGCATTTGATCCAGCAGCTTGGCAAGAAATGCGCAATTACTTTCAACAGTTTGGACTAGGAGTCAGAACGGGTATTGATTTTCCATATGAAAGTATCGGGTATGAAGGACCTAAAATGTCTAACGCAGGGCTTTTAATGGACCAAGCTATTGGACAGTATGATACGTATACAACGATGCAGCTGGCGCAGTATGTCTCCACAATTGCTAATAATGGTTACCGGACACAGCCGCATTTCTTAAAGGAAATACGGGAACCGAGTAGATCGGATAAGCAATTAGGGGGTGTATATCGTAGTGAAAATACAAAAGTGTTAAACCAAATTCAAATGGACCAATCCTATATTGAGCGCGTTCAAGAAGGATTTCGTCAAGCTTTTCAAGAACAAGGGGGAACAGTATATTCTTTCGGTAGTTCCAAGGATTACAAACCGGCGGGAAAATCTGGTACAGCACAAAATGAGATTTATGAAGATGGTGAGTTGGTTGCTGAAACAGAGAACCTCTCCTTAATAGGTTATGCACCTTATGATGATCCAGAAATTGCTCTTGCGGTAATGGTTCCCAATACAGGGCTAGGCAATGGTTATCGGATTAACTATGAGATTGGTTTTAAAATAATGGATGCATATTTTAATGCGCAGAAAGATAACAACAAAGATGACAAAGAACAAGAAGATGAATAGAAAAATAGCGTACAGATATATTTCTGTACGTTTTTTTTGTGAGCTAAAAAAGGCTCGTATTTAGTAGAGTGGCGTTATCTACTTGTGCAAAAGGTGTTTTATATCGAATATAAAGTACTGTTAGATTCTTCCACTTTATGAATAAGAGATGTGGTCTGAACAATTCGGGAGATAACAGCACCTAAATCCCAATTTGTTCAGAGGACTCTAGTTCATACCCTTGGGCTACTAACAATAAGTGGAGAATAAAGAATACCCCCCCGCTAATTATAAATTCACTTTATATGGAATGATTGATGAAGGTCATGTATTAACATAAAATTTACAAAAAATTAACGGTGCATCAATATTAAGTACATACTGTTTTGCTATGATGGTAGCACGTGAATAAAAAGGAGGTATTTTATGCAGACGAGAGGGCAGTTTGACCAAGAACTGAAAGAAATAGATCAAGAAATTGTTGAATTAGCTAATTTAACAGAGAAAGCATTGGATAATGCTGTTCGGGCGTTATTCAATCAAGATATTGGCTTGGCAGAACAAGTTATTGAAGGCGATAAAGTAATTGATAAAAAAGACTTAGAAATTAATGATAAAGTAGTGCTGTTAATAGCTAAACAAAACCCTGTTGCAACAGATTTGCGTCGTTTAATAACAGCCATTAAAATTGTCGCTGATTTAGAGCGAATGGCAGATAATGCAAGAAATATTGCGAGGTCTACAATCAGGTTAGGGGAAAGTAGGGAAGTATCTATTCCAACCCGTTTAAACGCTATGCAAGATACATTAGTAAACATGTTACACACAGCCATAACAGCTTTTACAGAAGAAGATGGTAAACTCGCTGGACAATTAGCAGAAATGGATGACGCTGTAGATAAAGAAAATAAGCTTATTTTAAGTGAATTATTAGGCGAGACGGCAACAAACCCAGATAAGATCCAATACATTATGCAAATTTCTCTATGCTCCAGATATTTGGAGCGATTTGGTGATCATATAACCAATATCGGAGAAAGTATTTTATACTTGATTAAAGGGGAAAATTATAATTTAAACTAATAAGCATGTTTTACTATGAACAAAGGCGTAAAAGCCTGTTTAGCAACTTAGCGAATGGGACGAATCAATGGAGATAAAGTGGGGAACCGGGCCACATTTGATTATTTCGATCTCCACAAGCACATCTTTTATATTTTCCTGTACAAGAACAAAGGCGCAAGCGCCCAGTTAGCAACGTAGCGAGTGGAACGAAACGACTGAGATAAAGGAATCATGGTGAGACGGTGTTTGATGACTTATCGTAAGGCGATTCGTGAAGTCGCCTAGTTGCTGGGCGCTGGAGCCGGACGTGGCTAAATAACTTAGTTAGTTTATCCACAGCTGCAAAAGTTTATGCAACGCTAGTGATAATTTCCTAGACAACAAATCAAAACCACCAGTGTGAATGAACTGCACCCCAATTTTTAGACACAACTCTAATAAATGGAGGTGCAGTTTTTTATGGCTAAATTCACCAATGTTGAAAAAATACAAGCAGTCATTCGCTATCAAAGTGGTGCAGAAGGCGTAAAGTCAATGGCTAAATCCATAGGAGTTGACCATTCAGTCCTCTTAAATTGGATTAAACAATATGAATATCACGGAGAAAAAGCTTTTGAAAAATGCTATACATCTTACACATTGCAGTATAAACTAGATGTACTTAATTATATGAACGAACAAGGGACATCTATCCGGGAAACAGCAGCGATCTTTAATATTTCTACACATTCCACGCTTTTACAATGGAAAAAGCAATTGGAAGCAGAAGGAATAGATGCCCTAGAACCAAAGAAAAAGGGGCGTCCATCCATGAAAAAAAGTTCTGATCATACATCTAAAAAGCAAAAGCCGGATGAAGGGACTCCGGAAGCATTACAAGCAGAAATAGATCGTTTACGCATGGAGAATGCCTATTTAAAAAAGTTGAATGCCTTAGTTCAAAACAAGGAGAAATTACCAAACAGGACAAAGCGCAAGTAGTCTATGAACTAAGGCATGAATTCCCTGTGAAGGCACTTCTGCAGCTGGCAGAGATTCCACGTAGCACGTACTACTATATAGTAAGTAAATTCGGACTTCCGGATAAAGATGTGGAGTTGAAAAAGCTGATTCAAGCTATCTACGATGAGCATCAAGGACGTTATGGATACCGCCGTATCCGGGACGAGCTATGGAATCGAGGGCATAAGGTAAACCATAAAAAAGTCCAACGCATCATGAAAGAATTAGGTTTAAAAAGCCTAGTTCGAATGAAAAAATATCGCTCTTACAAAGGAAAGGTTGGCAATATCGCACCAAATATTTTAGATCGGAACTTTAATGCCGAAAAGCCAAATCAAAAATGGGTAACGGATATTACAGAGTTTAAATTATTTGGGGAGAAACTCTATCTTTCACCTATACTGGATTTATATAATGGGGAAATCATTGCCTATACAATCGACTCTAGACCTACTTATTCACTTGTATCGGAAATGTTGGAGAAATCATTTAAACGGTTATCAGAGGAAGATGCACTGCTTATTCATTCGGATCAAGGCTGGCATTATCAAATGAAACAATATCAGCACGCCTTGAGAGAAAGATTGATTACGCAAAGTATGTCACGTAAAGGCAACTGTTATGATAATGCCGTTATTGAAAACTTCTTTGGCATTATGAAATCAGAATTTCTTTATTTAAATGAATTCGAAAGTATAGAGCATTTTAAGCAAGAGCTAGAAAAATATATAGAATACTATAACAACAAACGAATCAAGGCAAAACTAAAAGGCCTGAGCCCGGTACAATACCGAATTCAGACTTTAATAGCTGCTTAGTAAAATTATCTGTCTAACTTTATGGGGTCACTTCAGAACTGGTGGTTTGCTCTGCGGCTGGAAACCTCTGTTGCCGGCCTCGGCCTAAAAGGCCCACTGAATGGTTTTCCCTTCTGCACCACACTCACTCGCTGATTCTAAAAGAATCTCTTATTTCTTTTTATTTTTCTTCCCGGTGAACGGATCAAATTCTTCAAATAAAGTTAACTGATCACTCATGTAGTCCTCTTTAAGCTGATTTCGTATATATTCTTGGATTTGATTTTTATTTCTTCCCACCGTATCTACAAAGTAGCCTCGACACCAGAACTTTCGATTTCCATATCTATACTTTAAGTTGGCGTGACGGTCAAAGATCATTAAACTACTTTTCCCTTTTAAGTAACCCATGAATTGAGATACACTCAGTTTTGGTGGTATACTCACCAACATATGGATGTGGTCCCTGCATGCATTTGCTTCGTGTATTTCAACATCTTTTCTGTCGCAGAGTTCTCTGATTATTTTTCCTATACTTTTTTTTATTTTCCATAGATAATTTGCCTTCTATATTTTGGTGCAAAAACTAAATGATACTTACATCTCCACTGCGTATGTGCTAAACTATTCTTGTCCTTCATTGGACATGCCTCCTTCTGTGGTGAGATTTGGTGGTCGGGAAACCAACCTTATCTTACCATGAAGAGAGGCTTTTTTTGACACCACTCTAGAAGCTTTCTGGAACCCCCGGCATAGCCAGGGGTTTTTTAAGACCATAATAAAAAAACGAAGAAGCAGATTTACCTGCTTCTTCGTTTATCTTGTAATGGCTTCAGCGATTTCGTACAGACTCATATCGCTAGATACTTTAAATTCTCCAAGTTGTACCTTTTTACTGTAATCATTATCTTCTAGATAGTCATTGAATTTCGATGCGTCATCGATAATTCCATTCTTTTCTAGTTTTTCACTTATATCGGAAGAAGGCTTTCCCTCTTCAATTTTTAATGTGTATGTTTTCTTATCCTTTTCTTTCTTTTCATCTCTCTTTTGCTTATCCTTTTCTTCCTTTTGACCTTCATCTTTTTTCGAATCTTGGTCACTTTTCGGTTTGTCGCTTTCTTCCTTATTTTTGGAATCTTCTTCTGCAGATTTAGCTTTTGTTTCTGGTTGTTCTTCATTTTTTGCAGCAGTTGTTTTAGCTTCATCCACAGAAACGGCAACATATTCTGAATTTGTTAGCACATGATAACCTTTATCCTCTACTAAAGCTACTAGCTCCTTGTCGGATAAGCTATCTGCTGTTTGAGTGCTCCCATTTGTAATAAAATAAACCCCTAACATAATTATTCCAGCTGTTAGGAGACCAATACCAAAAAGACGTATAGGTTGTTTCATCTTGTCCTCCTCCCTTTAAGATTTATTTTCTATACGATTGTCTGTGAAGTCCTCCGTTAATAGTTCCTCTTCCAGAATCTTAATTTTCTTTTTCATTTGATATGTATCTTGCATCGTTGTAATGGAGAATTGTTCTAATTGACTTTCAACCTGCTCGATTCGATCATTCATGAAAAAGGAAATAGCAAGTAAAACGATTCCGACTGCAATAATGGTAATAATTGCATATATCATCTGCTCCCCTCCTTCTACTCACTACTAGTTATAACATAAAATACTGTCGAAATGCCATTACAATTTGATTATTTTTTTGACATTGGAGAAATACAACATATATGAAACCATATAACCATTGGCCAAATCTGATTCGATTAAAAATGACAAATTGATGCTTATGTATTTAAATTCTTGCTAGAACGGCTAACATTTGGTATTATAAATAAGTCTGAAATGAAATTATTGCTAACGAGGCAACAATTTGGTAAAGTTTGGAGGGATAAATGATGCGCGTAAACATTACTTTAGCTTGTACAGAAACAGGAGATCGTAATTACATTTCTACTAAAAATAAACGTACTAATCCTGAGCGTTTAGAGCTTATGAAATACAGCCCACGTCTAAAAAAACACACTCTACATCGTGAAACAAAATAACGATAATAATAGAACCTTTATCTTGTAGATAAAGGTTCTATTATTATTATTTATTTGAAAAGGGGGCGAGCTTCTTGAAAAAAGACCAACTCCGAAATGCCACTATTTATGCTTTAAAACAACTAACCCCAGAGCAAAAAGGAGATATTAACCACCAATTGCATCGACACCTAATGACCTCGACACTTTGGAAAAACGCTATTACAATCGGTATTACTATCTCGAAAGGATTTGAATGGGATACTTATGAATTAATTAACCAAGCTTGGCGGCAAGGTAAAAAGATATGTGCCCCAAAGTGTGACCCAAAATTTAAAACGATGGATTTTTATAAGTTTCAAACCTTCAAACAACTAGATGAAGTATACTATCATCTTTTAGAGCCTATTCCAAGTGAAACCGAGTATATTGCTCCGGAAACCATTGATTTGTTGCTTGTGCCAGGTATTGTTTTTGATCCAGATGGTTATCGTATAGGATTTGGTGGCGGCTATTATGACCGTTTTTTAGCAGGGTTTCTCAATCAAACTGTTTCTATATTACACAGTAGCCAACTTGTACCATCGATACCGAAAAACACATTTGATTTACCTGTTCAGCATTTAATAACAGAAGAAGGTTTAGTACGTTAAGTCAGCTAAAGTGCTTTATTTTTTCTATATAAGCTTCCTAATGGACTGGTATAATATAAATATTTTATGTGAAGTTTATTTTGTACCTTAGGAAAATAAAAAAGTTTAAAGGAATATAGTATAAGAAGCACTAATGATTTACCCGTATTTGGCGACAAGCCAAGTTTTCTAATCCTTGCATAAAAATATCCAGTGAGGATCATAACTAAGAACATCAATCATAAAGAGGTGTTCACATGCGTACTATTGTTTTAATTATAGGTCTTGTTGCTGCGTCTGCTTTCGTTTATAAATGGCGCTATCGCATTTTGAATATGGTTCTAGCAATTGGATTTTTACGCAAGATTGCTGTACAGTTATCTATGAGTTCTCCTTCCATCCGTAGTCTTTTTACGCAAACAAATACGAATGTATAATAGTGCCTTTACAGCTTTTAACATTATTGGGGGCTGAAGAATATGACTTGCAGCCCCATATGTTCATTTTACAATTAGAGATGATAAAATTTTTTAGAAAAACTTGGACTATCGCCAAGCGTTTATGGCGATAAAATGCCGTCGTTTAGCTTATACACTATAATTCATAAAAATAATATACTTTCCTATTGTGTAAGATAGAAAGTGTTATAGAAATATATAAAACAAGGGGAGATGTGATAATGTATTTAGACGAACAGTATACGATGTACAATATGGCTTATCAAATTGTTTCTCGTGAAGCGTATAATGTTCTTTATGTAAACGAACAAGGAAATGAGATATGGTTAGAAAAGAAAGTTGGGAAAAATTCAAAAGTATTACGTTTTATCAATCAAGGCTTTGACTGGAAAAACTATTTAAAAAAAGATATAGCTGTCGTATTTCAAAAAGTAAAAGCCATGAAAAAGCTTTTAAGAGCTAAAACCATTCAAATACATAATATATACATATCAGAATTTACTCCTGTAGACTCATGGGAGTTTTTAAAGCAACCAATGAAATTAAATGAAAAACAAGCAATTATGATGAAAATATATTATCTCTCTAATTCGCAATTTGAAGAAGAAAAAGACAGGTTAGAAAAAGAGGCAGAGATTTCGGCTCTAGAAATGTATGATAGTCTTGAGGAAACAGTAAAAGAAGAGAAAATAGCTACTTATAAGCACTATTTAAGGCAACGAATTTTGGATGATCAGGAAGAAAAGAAAGAGTTATTTTCTTTTGGAAAACCAAAGCTGACATATATCATTTTAATTCTATGCGTTAGTTTATTTCTGCTGTTAGAATTGAACGGTGGGAGCGAAAATATCGAAACACTAAAACAATTTGGTGCTAAATTTAATCCAGCTATTATTGAAAATGGGGAATGGTGGAGAATTATTAGCTCCATGTTTTTACATATTGGTTTGCTACATTTAGTAATGAATATGATTGCTGTTTATTATTTAGGTACATTAGTAGAACGTATTTACGGTTCCATTCGATTTTTAATTATTTATTTTCTGGCTGGAATAGGAGGTGGAATAGCAAGCTTTGCTTTTTCAGCCAATATTGCCGCAGGTGCATCCGGTGCTCTATTTGGATTATTTGGAGCGTTATTATTTTTTGGGCTTCATCATAGGAGGGTTTTCTTTCAAACTATTGGAAGTAATGTATTGTTGTTAATTGGAATAAATATTGTGTTTGGTTTTTCTATTCCAGCTATTGACAATGGTGCTCACCTTGGTGGTCTAGTAGCAGGTTTTATTGCTTCTGGGATTGTTCACTTGCCGAAACAAAAAGAAAGATGGAAGCAGCTTAGTGCAGTGCTTGTCTACTTAGCGCTTGCATATGGAATTATACAATACGGCATAACAAACAACATGAACTCTCCAATGTATTATGTCATGCACATTGAAGAATTAGTTCAAGAAGAAAAATATGAACAAGTTGTTACAGAGGCCAGTAAAGCAATACGCAATACTGAAGGGGAGGAGCAATGGAAAGCAGCTATTTTATTCCATCGTTCCTATGCGTATATTGAATTAAATCAGCAAAATTTAGCTATGGATGATTTGAAACAGAGTGTTCAACTGGACAATAGTTTTCCAGAAGCACATTATAACCTTGCTTTACTATATTACCAGCAAGGTAATATAGAGGAAGCAAAAGAATTCATCAAAAGAGCTTATCAATTAGACTCTAATAACACAGATTTTCAAGAAATGTATGAGCAGATTACAGGCGAAAAACCGAAGTAAACATGAAAAGTAGGAATTCATCTTTGATATAAGGTGCCGTAAGTTTTTTATTATATAGGAATGTAAGTCATACTAGAAAGTTTAGCAAACGGCGCCTTATCAGATAATCTTTCTTGGATACCTTATTCTGAAAAAGAATACTGCTGTATGAGTTTTTCTTTTTTACCATTCATCTCAAAAAGCACGAGTAAATGTTTGTTTTTTTTGTCGAATAAAATAATGGGAACATAGCTATTGACTGCTTTTTCCGCATTCACAATTGGTAAGAGATAGTTTTTGTACAATCCTTCCCATAATTGTCCCATAACTTTATCTGTTTGCGCTTGTGTTAAGCCAGCTATCGGTTGTGTCGCAAACTTATCTAAATCGGTTAAAGGCACAGTTGTATAAGTTTCCTTATTAATATCGAAATATTCATACAATGTATTCCAATGATAGGTTAGCTGCTGCATGGAGGCACGATCAAGTAGTGTTTTCCATTCTTTTTCGTATGTTGTAGAAGGTGTTTTAAATGAATCTAATTTTGCTGCTGGTGAGTCGATGACATATAAATGATCACTTGACATTTGTTGCATGCTCTTTATTTGGCTGTTTTTTTCATGAATTTCCCCATGATGAAAGGAAATCGCTTCATACAAACTACTATCCTCTAAAGTGAGCATTCTTTTTAAATGAATTGTATCAGTATCTTGCACCCACTTCGACAAAGCTCCTCTTAGCCTTCCATTGTCAAATAGTAAAGAAACATCTTGCCTTAAGTAGACAGGAATTTCTGTTGCAGAAGATGCTTTCCAGATAATTTCATAATCGTCTATTCCTTTATCAGTAAAAAGTTGTATATCGGTTTCTGCTGTTGTAAATGCAAAATTTTTATCAAGAGGAAAATACGTAATTGCTGGTTTAGATTGTAAACCAACGATATAGATAATGGTAATAAAACTAGTTATGGCAACAACGATGGTGATGACAGACCATTTTTTCATTAAACCACGTCCTTTTTGACAGACTTGTCTTATGCATTTTATGTTTTCGCTAAACGAGGTATGCTAATTTTGGAATAATGTATAATATAGCCTCTGTTGTTGAAAGCTAACCATAAGATTTTGAATAGGTCAGGTGAGTAAATGCAAACGGAAAGGCAGCCACTATTTTCATCATTTGAAAAAAACCGAGACTATATGCATGAGCGATTAGCAGTCGATCAAAGCTTTGATATGATTCAACGTGACTTGGAGTATGCAGGTATAAAGATGGCTTTGTTTGTTATTGATGGATTTGGCAAAGATGAAATATTACTTTATATCATGCAGCTTTTTGCTGAACTAGAGACGGAAGATTTAGAACCAAATGTATTAAAAAAATTACTTGAAAGATATATTCCTTACATTGAAGTAGATGAAGCGAATGATTTAAATGAAGCAAGCGACCTTGTCCTCGGCGGCCCAGCTGCATTAGTTGTAGAAGGCGCAAATAAAGTCATTATTATTGATGCAAGAACTTATCCTGCTCGCTCGCCAGAGGAACCCGATTTAGAGCGTGTTGTTCGAGGTTCTAGAGATGGATATGTGGAAACAATTGTCTTTAATACAGCTTTAACGAGAAGAAGGGTTCGAGATCGTTCTTTACGAATGCAGTATTTGCAAATTGGGAGAAGATCAAAAACAGATATTTGTATTTGTTATATTG
This sequence comes from Virgibacillus dokdonensis, assembly GCF_900166595.1. Lineage (NCBI taxonomy): Bacteria > Bacillati > Bacillota > Bacilli > Caryophanales > Bacillaceae > Virgibacillus > Virgibacillus dokdonensis. The sequence goes on from NZ_LT745763.1 coordinate 1,908,582, forward strand.
AAGATATAGCTGATAAACATAGGGTAGAGAGCTTAAAAAAAAAGTTAGAAATGATTGATACAGATGGTTTGCCTATGGCTGAGAAAACTATTGAAGAGTATATTAGTGGGAGGCACTGGAATCCATATCCAACAGTAAGATATACAGAACGCCCAGATACAGCCGCTTCGCATCTTTATGAAGGCCATGTTCTCATTATTATTGATGGTTCACCTAGTGTAATGATAACTCCTGCAACATATGCTCATCATCTACAGCATGCAGAAGAATATAGACAAAAGCCATTAATCGGTGCCTATTTACGATTTGTACGATTTTTTGCTGTTATAGCTTCTATTTTCATCCTGCCATTATACTACTTATTTGCAAAACACGCTGATTATTTGCCAGCCAATTTGCAATATATAGGTCCTGATGAAGCTGGTGTTGTTCCGTTATTTGTCCAATTTCTACTAGCGGAAATCGGAATAGATATTCTACGTATGGCAGCCATTCATACACCTTCTTCGTTAGCCACTGCACTTGGTTTAGTTGCAGCTATTATGATCGGTGAGGTTTCTGTACAAGTAGGGTGGTTTTCCCATGAAGTTGTATTATATTTAGCGGTAGCAGCTATTGGTACATATGCAACACCAAGTTATGAGCTAAGCTTGGCTAATCGCTTAGTTCGTATCTTTCTTTTATTTGCTGTTGCTTTGTTTGGTGCTATTGGTTATATTGTTAGCATAACTCTTTGGATTTTGTATTTGGTTAGAATGAAATCGTTTAACGTTGCTTATTTTTGGCCGTTCATTCCCTTTTCCTATCGTCCGTTTCGAGATGTATTTTTGCGCTCGCCAATTCCGTTGAAAAATCGCAGACCTGCTTTCTTACACCCAAGAGACCCTGATCGATAACAGATAGAAGAGAGGACTTAGCAAAACTTAGCACTTTTGCTAAGTTTTTTAATTCGAAATTTTTTTGTCCATTACATGAAAATATGTTCAGTATTTCTCATAGTATTTTTCTTTCTGAAAAGGATTTAGTATAATTAAACTGGTGATTGTATGAAAACGATGTATGATATACAGCAATTCTTAAGAAAGTATGGTACATTTATTTATACGGGAAATCGTTTAGGTGATTTACAAATGATGGAATTAGAAATAAATGAACTGTATGAGCTTGGCTTTATAGAAAATAAAACGTATATGGAAGCAAAAATGATACTAAAAAAAGAAATTACATCTACGCTGAAGCAGAAGAAAGGAAGTCATTAGTAATGGAGCAAATAATTATTGGTATGGATATTGGAGGAACTACAGCCAAATTAGGATTAATTAGTAATGATGGAGAAATTATAAGAAAATGGGAAATTCCTACAAACAAAAATGATGGTGGTAAGCATATTGTAGATGATATCTGGAATTCAGTTCGCCAAAAATTAAAGCATTTGCATTATAAAGAAGAGCAAGTTCTCGGGATAGGTGTTGGCGCTCCAGGATTTATTGAAGATGAAACAGGATTTATTTATGAAGCGGTAAATATTGGGTGGAAAAATTACCCTCTAGGTGAATTACTAAGTAGTCAATCCAAACTTCCAGTATTTGTAGAAAACGATGCAAATGTAGCAGCCTTAGGAGAAAACTGGCGTGGAGCTGGTAATCAAGTAGCTAATCTAATTGCAGTTACACTTGGTACTGGTGTAGGTGGTGGCATTATTGCAAACGGTAGAGTAGTAAATGGAGAAGCCGGTATAGGTGGGGAAATTGGTCATATTATTATGGATACAAATGGTTCCGTATGTAATTGTGGTAGAAAAGGATGTTTAGAAACCATTGCTTCTGCTACCGGTATTGTGCGACAAGCGTTCGAATTAGCCGAGATTTTACCAGATAGTAAATTAGCTAAACATGTAAATATAAAAGGAACTATCACTGCAAAAGACGTCTTCCAATTAGCGAATGAAGGGAATGTAGAAGCAAAACAAATTGTCGCGCATACAACCGATATTTTAGGGTTGGCAATTGCAAACATGTGCGTTACTATTAGTCCAGCGAAAGTATTAATTGGAGGTGGTGTCTCGAAAGCTGGACAACCTTTGTTAACGGCTATAGAAGAAGCGTTTAACCGTTACGCTCTTCCAAAAGTACAACAAAGCTGTGAGTTAAAGTTTGCCCAATTAGGTAATGATGCAGGTATTATAGGCGCTGCTTTTTTAGTAAAGCAAAAGCTAGAGAAAAAAGTATTTGGTGAAAAAATCTAATAATATATGAAACTTTTTAACATGTAAAACGTCTTAGTAGTATAGCCTTCTACTATGGGCTATAGAGTGATATAATTATAGCATTACAATGGTTTAAACAGAATCGAAATGGGGTATACGATTTTAAATTTTTACTATAGGAAAGTATAAAGGTTTCTAGGGTTTATAGTATAAGCAAAACGACGGCGTTCTTCCGCCATAAAACTTGAGCTACAAGTTTAGTTTTTCTAAGCGTTGTAACTATAAATTCAAAATATGCATATAACAAATCTATATGCTTCCATTCTGCTGTTTAAGGGTTGGATAATATCCTTTTTGATTGTGTTTCGAATTTTAGTTCTCACTTGGTTTAAAAGCCTTAGACCAAAACATCAACGTATTTAACTAGGGGATAAAAACGAGAAAACGATATATTGAAGTTCACTATAGTTTTTCCACTATGAGTTTACATGTAAAAATTCGTCTAACAAGAAGGGGATTTTTATTAAACGCATAAAAAGCGTTGTAAAAATGAAGAGAGGGGAAAATAAATAGGAGGAAGTTGTATGAAACAGAAAATAAATAAGGTACCGTTATTTATACTAGCAACCATTTTATTTGGAATAAAAACATATCTTGTATACCGGTTTATGTTCTCGATTGATTTGGAAAATATGATGCAAGAGATTATATTACTTATTAATCCATTTGTATCTGGATTTTTAATATTTGCATTAAGTGTATGGATTAAAAAACCGCAAAGACAAATGAAATATTTACGTTATACGATTTTAATAGGCACGTTGATTATATTTGCGAATCTTGTTTTTTATCGATCGTTTACTGATTTTATTACGATACCGCAACTTTTTCAAGCGAGTAACGCTGCTGATTTGGGTTCAAGTATTTTAACATTGATTAAACCATATGATATTTTACTATTTGTAGACGTTGTTATAATCTGGTTTATTAGCCGAAAACAATCCGTTCAAGTTGCCGCGCAATACCCTAAAAGTGGGAAGGTCTTTGCGCTTGCTATGTCATTTGTTTTATTAGCGGGAAACTTCTTCTTAGCGGAAATGGAACGTCCACAATTGTTTACGCGTGCGTTTGATCGTGAGTATTTAGTAAAAAACATTGGTTTGTTTAATTATCATATCTATGATATTGCAACTCAAGCAAAAGCAAAGACGCAACGAGTGTTTGCGGATGGGAATGAGCTTCCGGAAATCCAAGAATATATGGACGAGAACATGGCTAGAAATACTACTTCCGAGTTGTTTGGGGTAGCAGAAGGTAAGAATGTAATCTTTATTAATGCGGAATCAATTCAAAGTTTTGTCATTAATAATGATGTTAACGGGGAGCCAATCACACCATTTTTGAATGCTTTAACGAAGGATAAAGATACTTTCTATTTTGAAAATTTTTATCACCAAACGGAGCAAGGAAAAACTTCTGATTCGGAGTTTCTTGTTGAAAATTCGTTATATCCGCTATCACGTGGCGCTGTTTTCTTTACCCACGGTCAAAATGAATATAATGCAATGCCGGAAATATTGGGTGAGAATGGATATTATTCTAGTGTCTTGCACGCGAATAATAAGAGTTTTTGGAATAGAGATCAAATGTATCAAAGTTTAGGGTTTGACCATTATTATGGGGAAGAATCTTTTGAAATAACAGAAGAAAGTTCGGTTGGCTGGGGATTAAAAGATAAACCGTTTTTTGAACAATCGACCGATATTCTACAGCAAATGGAGAAACCTTTTTATACGAAATTGATAACATTAACGAACCATTTTCCATTTGAGTTAGATGAAGAAGATCGATCTATTGAACCGTATGATTCCAATTCTAATACTTTAAATAATTTCTTTCCAACCGTTAGATATATGGATGAGTCCATTGAACTGTTCTTCGATGAATTAAAACGTTCTGGGTTATATGAAGACTCTATTATTGTTATTATGGGTGACCATTATGGAATTAGTGCAAATCACAATAAGGCAATGAGTCAGTATTTAGGAAAAGAAGAGATTACTCCTTACGATCACATTCAATTGCAACGTGTACCACTATTTATCCATATACCTGGTTTTGGAAAAGGGGAAATTAAATCTGAAATTGCTGGACAGATTGATATGAAACCTACATTGTTAAACTTACTAGGTATAAAAAATAAACAGGATATTCAATTTGGCAATGATTTGTTTAGTAAACAACGTAAAGATTTTGTAGCTTTACGAAATGGAAGCTTTATAACAGATGAGTATATTTATACAAATGATACGTGTTACAATAAGAAAACTGGAGACCCAGTTGAAGAAAATCAAGAGAAGGGCGATTCTAACGAAACTCCGAGTGCATGCGACTTGACTCGCGAGCAAGTAGAAAGAGAATTAGACTATTCCGATGATTTAATTTACGGTGACTTATTTCGTTTTATCGATTTCAATAAAAAATAAATAGAAAGGGGCTGTTGCACAATCAGGTAATTGATTGTGTAACAGCTTTTTTGTGTATACACAAAAAAACAGACCACAAAGGGCCTGTTCTCATGTATTATTAATTTATGACCAATAAACAAATAACACAAACCCAGTATAAGCAAACTGCAGCAAATTATCAATTATATTTACCGATGGATGTAGAAGAAATGATTCCTATGGATGATTCGGTCCGGCTCCACTGCCTCTTATGTGAAAGGATGGATTATAGAGAACTACTACAGGCATACGCTTCCAAAGGGAGAAAACCAGCAGTCGATCCAGTCATCCTATTTAAGGTCATTACCTACGCAGCCTCGCAAAAAATCTACTCTTCCCGGGGGATAGAAAAAGCATGTCGTCGGGATATCAATTTCCGTTGGCTTCTTCAAGGGTATGCAGCTCCTGATCATTCTACTATCAGTCGTTTCAAGCAAAAATATCTGACCGATATGGTGATGGAACAGCTCTTCTTTCAACAAGTCGTGTGGCTTTATCAACAAGAAGCGATTACCGGTGAAACCATCTATATCGATGGCACCAAAATCGAAGCGTATGCCAATCGGTATTCTTTCGTATGGAAAAAGGCAATCACCAAACATGAAGCCAAGATGTATACCAAATGGCAAGCCCTGCTGGAACAGATCAATACAACATACTGTCAGATTTTCACCAGTCCTTACGAGACCTTTTTAGAAGATTTGAAAAAAGTGCTTGTTTTCCTGGAGAAAGTAAAAGCGAAAGAAAACATCACGTTCGTTTATGGAAAGGGGAAAAGAAAAACGGTCCTTCAACGTTATCATGAACAAGTAAAGGAAATGCTTCAACGTAAAGAACACTACGATACTTCCAATCAGATTATGGGAGAGAAACGAAACAGTTATTCTAAAACAGACCATAATGCCACGTTTATGCGAATGAAAGATGATCCTATGAGGAATGGTCAACTCAAACCAGCTTATAATGTCCAAGCTGCCGTGGATGCGGAATTTATCGTTGGGATCAATGCGTTTTCCGATCGAAACGACACAACAACATTAATTCCAATGCTTCAATACGTAAAGGAACATCTTCCCTTTACCTATCGCAACATCGTCGCAGATTCTGGATATGAAAGTGAAGAAAATTACGTGTATTTAAAGAAGCAAAAACAGACGGCCTATATCAAGCCGCAAAATCATGAACGCAAGAAAAAAGCTTCTTTCAAAAAGGACATCAGACACCGAGAAAACATGGCTTATGATAAAAGCACAGATACCTATACCTGTGCCAATAACCAGCAGCTGCATGCCATTAGAAACTACACGCGAACCTCGCAGACTGGCTATCAATCTCAGGTAACCGTCTACGAATGTGAAGATTGTNCCAAGCTAATCGTCTAAACCTCTATTATCATCCATTAAAGACAGCTTAAAAAAATAAAAAAAGGCGAGGCTTATTTAAGTGCGTCAAAAACCGATTAAAATTCCTTTTACCACCATAAATAAAATAATGCATCTTAAAACGAGCAATCTCATATATAAAAAGGAGCTGTCAGCAAATGCATAATATGCATTTTGCGACAGCTCCTTTCTTAGTCTAGGAAATTATAAAACTTTGCAGCTGTGGATAATCTAACTAAGTTATTTAGCCACGTCCGGCTCCAGCGCCCAGCAACTAGGCGACTTCACGAATCGCCCTACGATAAAGTCATCATTGGTTCGTGCAACACCGCCTCACCATGATTCCTAAAACTTTAGTTGCTTCGTGCCACTCGCTACGTTGCTAACCGGGCGCTTGCGCCTTTGTTCATTTAACTACCTAATTCGGAAATAATGGTTGCCACAGCAAAGAATCCAAACGCTAGCGCTGTAATTGCAGAAAAACCAATAGCAAAAATATTTTTGTATTTTAGTTGACGTATGATCGATACAACTGCAAGAATAGCTACTAATAAAAACAAAACCCCTAATACGATATGCATGAAATTCTTCCTCCTTATAGCTTCTCATTTCCTATTATTGGTATAGAAAATGTATTTGTATTATTATGTAACTAGTGCGGTTATATCCATTATTCTATAGTATTATTTAATGTTTGTCGAGACTTTGCATTAAATTCAGTTGTTTTTCAGGCTGAGCGGAAAGAAAGGAGTCTACTTCGGTAAATTCCGAAGATGGTTGGATCAAGGTAGTTCAACTATTAGACGGTCTCTATTCAAGAAAGGGAAAAAGAATACAGAAGAAAACTTAGTGAGAAATAGTAATTCCTAAACGCTACGTCCTTCATCTAAGCAACTATGACTTTTATCTTATTTCTTTTGTAAGAATTTGGAATAAGCGATACAGGATTCACATTGAAAGGAGAAATATACATGCATATACACGCAATGTCTTTAGGTCCATTAGGGACAAATTGTTATATTGTATACGATCAAGAAGAAGCGTTAATTATTGATCCAGGTGGTGATGCGGAGAAAGTTACGCAATTTTTACAAGATCATCACGTAACACCAATTGCTATTTTATTAACACATGCTCATTTTGACCATATTGGAGCAGTAGATGGATTACGAAAAGCATATCATATCGATGTTTATCTGCACGAATTGGAAGCCAACTGGCTTGAAGATGCTAGTAAGAATGGTTCACTGTTATTTACACAGAAAAAAGTAGAAACAGAAAGGCCGGATCAATTTTTATATCCAAGGAAGATGGCGCTTGGGGACTTTTCTTTTCATGTATTACATACGCCAGGTCATTCTCCTGGCAGTGTTACTTTCGTTTTTACAACAGAAAAATTCATTATTAGCGGAGATGTTTTATTTCAACAAGGAATTGGCCGTACAGATTTACCAGGAGGAGATTTTCAGCAACTAGAAAAGTCTATAAAAGAATCCATATATACGTTGGATGACGCTTTTATCGTTTATCCAGGTCATGGGCCAAAAACGAATATCCAATTTGAAAAGCAATATAACCCGTTCTTCACAGTGTGAGGAATAAGTAAAATAATTGCTCGGTCTGAATGGAGTTTTACTGTAATACTTCATCTTCTTTCAAACCATTGTGCAAAAAACAAAAAACCCTGCCTTACAGTATGTAGCAGGGTTTTTTGTTGCCTCTTAGTGTCCGAAACCAGGTACAAGTATAAATTCTGAATACCATGTAAAGCCAATAAAGAATATGGTACAGTATGCCCCGAATAAATACATATACATGCGTTCAGAAAGTTTCAAATAACTTAATGTTAGGAAAAAGGCCGTTTGAACGAGAAAAAGTAATGCGGTTTTTTGCATATCTCCCACGAAAAACATTACAGTAAAAATTCCTGTCCAAAAGGCTAACACACGAAACATTCGATCCATGCCAATCCCCCTCCTTTTGGTAACCTTATCATAGTCATTATAAACGACCAGTATGAACTTGTAAATGATAGTCATGGAATTGCTGTTCTATTCATAGCAATGTTTGTACTAAAAAGTCGCCAAATGTTTTGCTCTGTCTATTTCTATTTATTCTTAAAGGTAATTCGATTAATTCAAAAACGAAAGAATACGGAACCTTTAAACCTATTTTCTGTAGATTGTATTTCTATAAAGAGGGTTTAAGAAACCCTCTCAGTTGGATTGTGGATTGATTGTCCGTTGTGATGGTGAAAAGCAATGTATACTTATTAGAAGGTATAGCGTTTATACGTAAAGAAACGTCACCATAAGGAAATGAAAAATCCATTTGTTCTTTTAGCTCTCCATTTTGAATGAGTTCTTGCTTGACTTTTTTTCGTGACATTTGCACCATTGTCTCTATTTTTAATTGTTCGATTTGATTCTTTGTCATAACTATATTGTTTTGATAGTGATAGGCAGTAGCTGTTATAATCATTAACACGAGAACTGTAATAAATAGTACAAACGGGAACATAAACCCAGCGTTATTAAGGGTAATAGATGATTTTTTTATCATACTTTTCCCCCTTCATGGTAGTAATGATAATGTGAAATCCGTAAGAAAGAGGGGAGAATGTAATGTCTTTTATATCCCGTAAATATATTTCATGACCGGTACCATCAACTTGTCTTCTTATAAGGTTACCATACTTTTCAAATGTAGCTTCATCTCCATTATGCATAGACAGTTTTAATTGATGAGGATATATTTTTATCTCTTCCGCTTGCATAACTTCATTACGCATAAATATAAAAAACTGTCCAACGGATAAATCATTCATTGCATGGTCTACGGAAACTTGGCGTAATAGATAACTAACAAATGGAATACTAAAAACTAAAACTACAATGGAAATGGATGTTGTAACAAATGTAAAACCATATTCAAGATGGCTCGGCATAAAGACAGACTTCTTCGTTTGTTTGTTTCGCATTTTTCCAATATGCACATCCCTTCAAGTAGTTGTGCTCATTATCAATTTCTATCGTTACGGTTTGTTTATTGACAAGTAAATGATAATTTGTCCTAAAATTATCGTTTTCCCAAATGATTGGCTGCATTTCGTCGTGAAGTTTATAGGCAATTGCTAGCCGGTCATGTAATACTGTTTGTTCTACATGAAGAATAGAAAAAGCAGGTACTAAAACTAACATTAACGAAAACAATAAACTCGATGCAATAATAACTTCAATGAGAGTAAATCCATTAACTTTTTTCAACACGAAACCGTCCTTTACCAAACGGGAAGATTATTTTATATTTTGTCGTGGGCGAGTATAGAAAGAATGTTCGAGGTTGTTTAATACTGCCACCCTTATGAAACTCTAAAAAATGCTTTCCATTTTGATTAAACCAGAATCCTTCTGGGAGGGAAACTTGCTTTAAAACTTTAGTTGATTTTAATATGACATATTTATCTCTGTATAGTTGAATCCTAACCGTTCCATTTGTAGTAGCATGCATATGCTGTATAGTCATAACGTCCGAAGCTAGTTTATCAATAACGTGATCACTTTCCATTTTATTTACATTTGCAGAAAGTGGAGGTAACAGCAGCCCCAACATAATGAACATAATACTCATAACAAACACCATTTCGATCAGCGTAAAACCATTGGTTTGCTTTATGCGTTTAGTTGCGAACTTTTCCGGTATTACTTTCATAGCTTAGTTCCTTGTCGTTACAGGATTTCTGATCTTCATGAATGTACTCTGGCACTAGTGCGTCTAAATTAGTCGGGAACTGATGATGTTCAGCATAATATGCATCGACCTGAGCTTGAACAACTGCTACCAATGCTTCACAACCTTTGCTGTTTACTTCTTGGCTGCGTTTCCCTAAATTAGGAACGATCAGAATAATTAACACGGAAATAATCATTAGAACAATTAGCATTTCAATTAAAGTAAAAGCGTTATTTTTCTTCCACATGTACATAATCCTCCTCATGTATCCATTAATTTTTACATTGCAACTTAAATCGTTTTGATAAGTTGGAACATAGGCCACATTAGTGTTATATAGATAAATAAAACAAAGCAGCCAATTATGATAAAAAACATAGGTTGAATATAGGTGATGAGTTTGAGCATATTTGTTTCCATTTCTTCCATTAACCCTTCTGCATAAACATGTAAGTCCATTTTCAAAGTTGCTGTATTGCTATCCTTTTGGAAAATATTAGAAATTGGCTTATCTAAAAAATCAAACTGACTTAGCAAAGTTGGAAGTTGTCGCCCTTCTCTCAATTGTGTTGTCATAAGCTTGGCATAGTGAGCAATAAGCGGGTGTTTCTTTTGATACATCATTTGTTGAAGAATTGCTTTAAAGGAAAGGCCTGTTTGAATTAAAGTACTAAATTGAGTAGCAAATAAAAAAGAAGTTTGTGTGGTTAAAAAAGCTCTGTAAATCGGAATGCGAGTATATAATCTAATTTGTCTCTTTATTGATATGGAACGTTTCATACGTTGCCAGCTAAGTGCGAGGATACAAACTGTAATGAATGTAATGATGCATAATAGGAGTAACCAATCAATGAGGGAAATGGCTATAACTAAAATTGTCGAAGATCCTGGTATTCCTTGGTATAGTTCAATAAAAGAGGGAAGCACTAGTTGCTTGAGCAGAATCAGTATAGGCAAGAAAATCGTTAACAAAAGAATGGGATAGCGGATAGCTTGTTTAAACTTGCTACTGTATTTCAGTTTTTGCTCAAACATTTTGTAGCAACGCTGTATATTTCCTTGTAAATTTTCATTGGACATTGAAAAGGAGAGGTAATTCGTAATAGATGGATGAAAAGCGCTTTTTTGTAAAGCTTGATCAAATGAAGCGCCATTTTTTAATTCAAATATAATTTTTTTAGACAAATTACTAAACGGTTTTGTCCAAGCTATACTATTTAATGCTTCAATAAGAGGGTATCCATTGGTTAAAAGATGGTTTAAGCGTTTTAAAAACCGCAATTGTTGTTGATTTGACAGTTTAATATGTTTCTTCAAAGGATGTTTTAGAAATATATCCATAAGCAAATGCCTTCTTTCGTAAGTGGGTAAATGAATGATATGAATTGATAGTCCATTGCGCATCATTTTGAAAGTATTGAATTAATTGAGACGGTTCAAGTAATTCTAAGATGGCTGCTCTTCGTTTTCCATACTTTCTTATCTCAAATGGAAGTAATTGAATGGATGCAATAGCAATTAGCGATTGTTTTAAATCGTCCATCTTTAAACCGAGGCTTTTTAAGCGGTACAAGGTGCCTAATCCATTAGTAGCGTGGATAGTACTTAAAACAAGGTGACCAGATAGAGAAGCCTCGACAGCAAATGCAGCCGTAGCGGAGTCTCTAATTTCGCCTACCAAAATGATGTCAGGATCATGACGTAATGCTGCTTTGAAACCTGCTTGGTATGTTATTCCAGCTTTTTCGTTAATTTGTACTTGGAGTATTGTCTCTATGTCTTTTTCGATTGGATCTTCTAACGTGATGGCTTGTAATGTGTGTTGCCTACACATCTCCTCTACAATCGCATATAAGGTAGTCGTTTTTCCACTTCCTGTCGGCCCATTAATAAGAATTAGACCAGAACGATTTTTCAACCAACCTAATAAAATTTTTAATTGCTGTGGAAAAAGAAATAACTGTTGAAGCGGAAGGGATTCTTGCTGAGGTAGAATCCGAATAGCTAGGCTTTCATTGTGTTTCACAGGTAATGTGGATAGACGCAGATCATAAGCTTGACCTTTTAATTGGAAAGCAATCGTTCCATTTTGTGGTTTCCTTGTTTCACCAATATCCATAGCAGATGTAAACTTATAGTACGTAAGCAAGAGCTGGTATGATGAAGTCGGGATGCTTTTGTGGAAAACGCGTTGACTTTGAATTCGAAGGTAGATATCCGTTTTAGTTGGGAGAGGGGAGAAGTGAATGTCGGAAGCATCGCGCTCAATTGCTTCCAATAGTAAACGGGTAGATTTTACTTCTGCAGGGTTCAATAATTTATTCACCTCCTTATACAACTATATTTCGACAAAAGACATCAAACTCCTTCTTTTTTAATTTTTTTATTTCTATAGGAAAGTGTAAAATTTAAAGGTTTATAGTATTTGATTTGTCAAATTAAGCGAGACAACATGCTTTTATCAAAATCCTGACCGACATAATCTATGAAACACTCCATTGGTGTTTTGTATTTCAATGATTTCCTTGGTATGTTATTCCGTCGGAGTGCAACCTCAGAAATATACTCTTGTGACACAGGATTAAAGTCCATTTCTTTTGGTAGCCCATTCTTTCTCAGAAGACCGTTGGAATGCTCATTTAGCCCCCTTTGGGATGGCGTTCCAGGATCTGCAAAATAAATATCAACATCTTGTTCATTGCTGATGGATTTCCAATTGGAAAACTCTTTCCCGCAGTCAAAGATAATGGACTTAAATAAGTGTTTTGGTAATCGCTCAAACCATTGATTGAGCGATGTTTCAATATTGGTTGCCTGTCTACCAGCTGGTTTAATTGCGATGATGCATTTTGTTAAACGCTCAACAAGCGTGATAACAGCGCTCTTGTGATGACGTCCCACAATGGTATCTCCTTCTAGATGACCAAATTCTTTCTTGTAATTTGGGTGATCGTGATCACGATCAAGGATGGTGCGGCGAAATTTTTGTTTTCCTCTTCTTTCCTGGTGACCATTTGGTTTGCGTTTGCCTTGCATAGGTAAATCATTTTGGTTAAATTCGCCTGATGAAAACTTTCGATAAAGCGTGCGCATGCTGCAGGAGATAGTCTTTTCGTTTCGTCCGATTATTACATCAGGCGTCCAGCCATCGCGGACTTTTTCATGAATATAGGCTTTTTCGTTAGGTGTTAATTGAATCTTTTTACGACCACATGTCGCTTTATTCGCTTGATATTGTAGATAAACGTCTATCGCAGTAAGTCCTTCTTTCAGTTGTCTAATAACACGATAAACAGCTTCATGGCCGCGCTTTAATTTATTGGCAATTTTTCGACCAGAAAGGCCGAATTCATGATATTCCTCTATGAATACCAGTTCTGTTTTGGTAAGATGGGTGTAGGACATGTCAGATACACTCTCCTTAACTTTGGTTGGTTATTCGTTGAGTATATCATGACATGTCTTTTTTGGTGTCTCGCTTAATTTTACAATCTAGGGTATAAGAAAAATTACAGCTTTAGCCATAAGACTTGGTGACAACAGTCTTTCTAATAAAAGTACATCTAAGCAAAGGGAAAACAGCAATCAGATTACGGAGAGAGGTCCCATCTTAACTTCTAGCGCTTTATGCCTTTGAGCACGTTTTCTTTCATGAACAGCGGAAAATTGTCTGACCTCTTATTGGGATAAAGTATTTACATTTGGAAAAACTATAAGTAGTTCATTTTTTACACTATAGAGAGTGAAAAATTTTTGGTTTATAGTAATACGTAGTGATATGTCAAATTTTTCTAAAATAGGAGGGGAAATTATGTCGGCAAAGGATTACCTGCAATTTGTAACTGAACAAGTTGTCACTTATTTAGATATGCCTAAGGAAAAGAGAAGACAACGTAAAGAAACCAAAAAAAGACAAGAGCGTTTGATGACAAACAAATGGTTTGGTGTCATCCCTCTAGCTTTAAAAATGCTGCGTGACACGTCGAATAAGCAGGCGAAATAAACGCCTGCTCGAGATTGTTTGTATGTTAAAGGTTAGGATGTTTCCGTTGCTAAATAAAATAAACCACCATTAATCACTTGATATAATATTTTGGGCTGAAACCGTTCTTGAATTTCTTGTAATTCCCTTTTCATCATCTCATCTTCCATATCCTCTGTGTAAAAATGATGTAATAGCTTTGTTTCTTCTTCTAAAGCTTGTAAAGAATCAACTGCCCATTGATGTTCCTGGTTTTCTATATATTGATCTAATACGGACTCAATACGTTTAAAACCACTTTCCATTTTAATCATTGGTGACAACGTGTAACAATAATCCGCAATGGTTTTTTCAAGCGAAATAGTATTTAATACATCCATCATTTTTGCATGCATTACACCATTTATTAAATTCAAGCCAATTGAAAACAACTCGTCTCGCTTATGCTTTCCTTGGTAGCTTATTTTTATATTCGTTACAAGCCATGGATATAGAGGCGTATTTTTATTTGGAGATAACTGCTGAAAGAGCTTGGTATATTTTTTAGTATCTTGTAAATAGCGAATGATTTGTTGCAAACGAGGGCTACCAAAATGAATCCACTCCCCTTTTTCCTGACGCTTATCTGGGTTCGTTATTAATGTAAGCTTCATGGGATCGCCGGTGTAGCCCATTTTTTTCATATAATGCCAATAAAATGGCCTATTCATAAGTACCTTATCCAATTCTTCTGTTAGTTGAATGCTTAATACGCCATTGTCATTGGACAGTATTTGGCAGTGGTGTGCTTTAAAAAAAGCATGTAGAAATGCATTCAAATCATGTATCACCATATTGCTTTTCCTCCAAGTTTGATTGTTGTTCTGCCTCAATAATAGCCGATAAATTTTGTAATTTAATTTTTGCTTCACCGGCTGTTTCTGATTCTGTGTAGATTTGTTCAATTTCCTGTTCCATATTTTGAATCGAAAGCTCACTTAAAATGGCATCTAAATCTCCAATGACGTTTTCGAATAAATGAATTTTTTCATATAATAATTTCATAATGTGCTCTTCCACTGTATTTCTAATGGCGAAATTGTAGATAAACACATCTTTTTCCTGACCATAGCGATGAATACGGCCAATACGTTGCTCTAAACGCATGGGGTTCCATGGCAAGTCATAGTTGATCATATAATTACAAAACTGCAAATTTATCCCTTCACCTCCAGCCTCTGTTGCAATCAACACTTGGGCGTGATCTTTAAAAAGTTGACGCATCCAATCCTTTTTCCCACGTTTAAAACCGCCTCGAAACGGTACAGAACTGATACCGTGCTGTTTCAAGTAATATTGTAAGTAAAATTGCGTAGCTCGATACTCTGTAAAGATGATTACTTTCTCATTTCCTATGCTGTTTATTAATTCAACCACTTTACCTGCTTTTTGGTGATGAGGTAATTGCTCAATTTTTTCTATTACACCTTGAACAGATTCAAGTTCTGGGTTTTCTTCGAGCAATTTTTTAAGTGATAAATAACATGCTTCCCTTGATGAACATAATTCTCGCAAAAAGGTAATTTTAGAAAAAGAAGGAAGTAGCATAGTACTTTCTTCTAATGCTTGATAAACTTCAGCTTCCTCACGAGGGAACTCTGTCCAGATGGTTTCTATATGACGCTTAATTTGATTTAAACCAGTATCTTTTCTAGTGTTTCTAACCATTACTTTTTGAACTAATTGTTTTAGGTATAGATCTTGTTTCATCGTTTTTCGATCATTCCCGTAACTTGCTTTAAAAGAATCATAGCTACCTAAATGCCCTGGTTTTAAGATAGATACAAGATTAAAAATTTCTAGAAGTTCATTCTGTACAGGTGTAGCTGTTAATAATAGACAATATTTCTTTTTTAATGAGCGCACAAACTGGTAATTCTTTGTTTTATGATTTTTTAATTTATGTGCTTCATCAACAAGTACGAAATCATAGTCTAAATCAAGAATAGTATCTTGGTGTTGTACCCTTTTCGCTGTATCTAAAGAAGAGATGATAATGTTACCCTGCTCCCAGCTCATGTTTTTCCTGTAAGCTACAGCTGGAAGATAAAACTTTTCATTCAACTCTTTTTCCCATTGGTTTACTAAAGATGCAGGTACGAGAAGGAGTGCTTTTTTAACTAAGCCACGAATCATATATTCTTTTAATACAAGCCCTGCTTCAATGGTTTTTCCTAAACCAACTTCATCGGCTAGAATAGCTCTACCATTCATTTGCTCAACAACTCGTTCAGCTGTTTGAATTTGATGATCTAAAAAGGTAACATGTGGTAAAAATTCAAGGGCTCTTAAGCCTGTAAAGTTAGGTACCATGGTAGTTTGTTCTGCAGCATAAGCCATGGAAAATAATTCCCAAGAAGAAAGTTGCGTATTTTTTTTAAGTTTATCTTCAAGTTCGTTTATGAAGTTATCATCTTTATCTATATAGATTGATTTCATGGTAACCTTCCTTTTCTATATAATAACTGTTTCTCTATTTTATCTTTCTATATATGTGATATAATAATACACAATAAATGGATGTTTCATTGATGAATTAGTACATAGTATAACCAAAACTACATTTTTCATAAAAGCGAATGAATACAAGGGGAGAGTTTACATAGATGGCTTGTTTTTAAAGTGTTAAACTATGTAACGCCGAAGGAGCAAGTGAAAGCGAATCTCTCAGGCAAACAGACTCTTGTAGGACGCAACTCTGGAGAGTGTTTACGGCGGTTAGCTGTAGACCACCCACGAAGCAAGTACCGATTATTAGTGTTATCGGTATGCAACTTTCTGGTAGCAGGACAGAGATTTCATGAAAAACAATGAAATCTCTGTTTTTTGTACTATAGAAAGATTTAAGGGAGTGATCGGGATGAACGAGTTAAAGCAAACGCCTTTATATCCTATTTATGAAGAATATGGGGCTAAAGTTATTGATTTTGGCGGTTGGAACTTACCTGTTCAGTTTAAAGGCATTAAACATGAACATGAGGTGACGAGGACGAAAGCTGGTCTATTTGATGTATCCCATATGGGGGAAATTGAAGTTAAAGGGCCGAAAAGTTTAGAATTTTTGCAACGAATGGTTACGAATGATGTGGCAAAACTAACGCCGAACCGGGCACAATATACGTTTATGTGTTATGAAGATGGCGGAACCGTTGATGATTTTTTAATTTATAAGCTAAAAGAAGACGACTACTTGCTTGTTGTAAATGCAGCAAACACAGATAAAGACTATCAATGGCTTCTTGACAATAATGATTATGTAGCGGAAGAGCTTGCTATTGAGAATGTTTCCAATTGTTATGCTCAGCTTGCCTTACAAGGTCCTCTTGCAGAAGAAGTATTGCAATCGCTCACATCAGCAGATTTATCGGCAATCCGCTTCTTTAGATTTGAGACAGATATCGCGTTTACAGGGGTAGAAGAGCGAGCACTCGTATCCCGTACAGGGTATACAGGAGAAGACGGATTTGAAATCTATATACCTACAGCGAGTGGAATTGCGCTATGGAAAGCAATTTTAGACGCTGGTAAAGAAAAAGGCGTGGAACCAATCGGGTTAGGCGCTAGAGATACATTACGATTTGAAGCGGGTTTACCTTTATATGGTCAAGAATTATCTCCGGAGATTACGCCGATAGAAGCTGGATTATCATTTGCAGTAAAGGTAAATAAAGCAAATGACTTCATTGGTAAACAAGTATTACAGCAACAAATGGAACAAGGTGCAAAGAGACAACTTGTTGGTTTAGAAATGCTAGATAAAGGCATTCCAAGAACGAGTTACGAAGTTTATGATGGCGAAACAAAAGTAGGATCAATTACTTCAGGAACGCAATCACCAACATTTCAAAAGAATTTGGGTCTTGCTTTAGTAAGCACTGCTTCTGCAGAACTTGGAACGGTGCTTTTCGTCCAAGTAAGAAAGCGCCAATTAAAAGCAAAAATAGTAGAAACACCTTTTTATAAACGAGAAAGGTAGGGGGATAAATCAATGGAATTTCGCTATTTACCTATGACGGAAGAGGATAAACAAGCCATGTTAGCTAGTATTGGTGTCAAAGACTCAGAGGAGCTTTTTTCCGATATACCAAGCAATGTACGTCTAAATCGACCAATGGATTTAAAAAAACCTGCTAATGAAGTGGATTTGAAAAAAGAATTGGCACAACTAGCAAGTAAAAATGCAAATTTAAAGCAATACACAAGCTTTTTAGGCGCTGGTGTTTATGATCACTTTATTCCATCTGTTGTCGATCATGTTATTTCCAGATCAGAATTTTATACAGCATATACACCCTACCAACCAGAAATTTCGCAGGGGGAGCTACAAGCCATCTTTGAATTTCAAACGATGATTTGTGAACTAACAGGTATGGATGTGGCTAATTCCTCCATGTATGATGGTGGAACTGCTCTGGCGGAAGCTGTTAATTTAAGTGCTGCACAAACAAAGCGTAAAAAGATATTAGTTTCTACTGCTGTACACCCTCAGTATCGTATGGTGATTGAAACGTATGCAAAAGGTCCAAACTTGGAGATCGTCTACATTGATACAAAGGAGGGAAAAACAGACGTAGAACAATTAAAAACAGCGTTGGATGAAGAAACAGCAAGTGTCGTTATGCAGTATCCGAACTTTTTGGGTCAATTAGAACCGATGGAAGAAGTGCAACAGTTGCTTGAAAACCAAAAGAAAACGATGCTTATAACATCAAGTAATCCATTGGCTTTGGGCTATTTAACACCGCCTGCTGCATTCGGTGCAGATATTGTAGTAGGGGATACACAAGTTTTCGGTATTCCTGCGCAATTTGGTGGGCCGCATTGTGGTTATTTTGCAACTACAAAAAAGCTTATGCGAAAAGTTCCGGGTAGACTAGTAGGACAAACTACGGACGAGGATGGCGTTAGAGGGTTCGTTCTTACATTACAGGCAAGAGAGCAGCATATTCGTAGAGATAAGGCTACCTCTAATATTTGTTCCAATCAAGCATTAAATGCGCTTGCGAGTGCAGTTGCGATGAGTTCCATTGGAAAACATGGACTAAAAAAAATGGCAACTTTGAACATGAAAAAAGCACGTTATGCGATGAAAAAACTGGAGGAATCAGGATTTTCAACGGTTAAAAATGGTGCATTTTTTAACGAGTTTATTATTCAATTGGATAAGCCTATTGCAGAAATTAATGAGAAATTACTTACAAAAGGGATCATTGGAGGATATGATCTGGCAAAAGATTATCCTGACATGAACGGACATATGCTTATAGCTGTTACGGAAAACAGAAGTATGGAAGAAATAAATCAATTTGTTAAAGAATTGAGGGATATTCATGGCTAATCGAGACTTTCCATTAATTTTTGAACGTAGTAAAACTGGCAGAACAGGGTATAGTTTGCCAGAGTTAGATGTACCTGATATGGATTTAGAAGCAGAATTGCCAAAATCGTATATTCGAACAGAAGCACCAGATCTCCCTGAAATTAGCGAACTCGATTTAATGCGTCATTATACAGCTCTATCGAATAGAAATTATGGTGTAGATTCTGGTTTTTATCCATTAGGATCTTGCACGATGAAGTATAACCCTAAAATCAACGAAGACGTTGCACGGATGGATGGCTTTAGTCATATTCACCCAAATCAACCTGAAAGCAGTGTGCAAGGGGCAATGGAAATGATGTATGACTTGCAAACTGCGTTGTCAGAGATAACTGGAATGGATGAAGTTTCTTTACAATCTGCTGCAGGTGCTCAAGGCGAATGGACCGCTTTAATGATGATTCGTGCTTTCCATGAAGCAAATGGCGATTTCCATCGCACAAAAGTGATTGTTCCTGACTCAGCTCACGGTACGAACCCAGCTTCAGCAACGGTTGCCGGATTTGAATCGGTAACAGTGAAATCTAATGACAAAGGGCTTGTTGATTTAGAAGATTTGAAAAGAGTAGTCGGCCCTGATACTGCTGCATTAATGCTAACAAACCCAAACACATTAGGCTTATTTGAAACAGAAATTGAAGCAATGGCGCAAATTGTTCATGAAGCTGGTGGAAAGTTATACTATGATGGAGCAAATTTAAATGCCATTATGGGTTATGCGCGTCCAGGTGATATGGGATTTGATGCTGTCCACTTAAATCTTCATAAGACATTTACAGGTCCTCATGGTGGCGGAGGCCCAGGATCTGGTCCAGTTGGCGTGACAGAAGAGCTAAAACCATTTTTACCAAAACCAATATTGGAAAAACGAGGAGCAGCTTATCGATTTAATCATGATCTCCCTCAATCAATCGGGCGGGTAAAGCCTTATTACGGTAATTTTGGGATTTATTTACGTGCTTATACGTATATTCGTACAATGGGTGCAGAAGGTTTGAAGAAAGCAAGCGAGTATGCGGTAATAAATGCAAATTACTTAATGAGGCAATTACAAGAAGAGTATGATTTACCGTTCGATCAACATTGTAAGCATGAATTTGTCCTCTCTGGTAGACGCCAGAAAAAACAGGGTGTACGTACATTGGATATTGCTAAACGGTTGTTAGACTATGGCTATCATCCACCTACCATTTACTTCCCTCTAAATGTGGAAGAAGCTTTAATGATGGAGCCAACAGAAACAGAAGCAAAAGAAACGTTAGATGGATTTATTAAGGCAATGAAGCAAATTGCTGCTGAAGTAAGAGACGAACCTGAGTTAGTACAAGAAGCGCCTCATGAAACAATTGTTAAACGGATGGATGAAACAACCGCTGCTAGAAAACCGATTTTACGGTATGAAAAATAGGAAAACTTAAGTGATAACTTTCTAAAGGTATTCAAAGGTTTGCTTAAATACTCCCCTTAAGGAAGAGAAGATTAAAACTTTCGCTATCTATGGGGAGTATTTATACCGAGTATGAAGTGCTGTGAAATTTCCATCAAGAATGAATGGATGTGTGCTGGACAAGCTTAAACAGGAGATAACTAAACTAAACTCTTTTCAAACGTTGTCTTTAGATCATCCTCTTGCATGAAAGAAAAATATAAGATTTTAAGGATTATAATATAAGTAAAACGACTTCGCTCAACTGGCATAAAGACTTGGCAACAAGCCAGGTTTTTCTAATTGTCTAGGAAATTATCACTAGCGTTGCATAAACTTTTTATAAAGTAGTCAAGAAAAAACAACTTGTGTCAATACTAAGAATAATAGGAATTATCAATACAAAAACGCATAAAAAAACCTTATAATTAGGGTATGGTAGTCCTGTCCAAATCCCAAATTATAAGGAGTCTTTCATGGACAATCATACCATAAAAATGGTATTCAAGGAATACATTCATCCATTAGATACAAAAGTTATTCAAAAAATGATTGATATGGAAGGGGTAGACAAGTATGTGAAAAAGCTAGATACCATTGCCTATATTCGCTTATTTATTTACGCACAACTTAAAAAATCAGAAAATCTTGCAGTAATCAGTCAGTCTGTTTCACGCAAAAAAACGGTGCAGCGATTAGTAGGTATAGACAGTATCAGTAAGTCACAACTCTCGCGTAAGAATAGACAAATCCCACATGAAATACCAGAAGCTATTCTTCGTCATCTCATTCAAAAGGTACAGTATACACTAGGACCTGTGAAAGCAGGAAAGGCATTGCTTCAGCTGCATTTGATTGATTCATCGACTATTTCCATGTGTCTTAGTGGCTATGAATGGGCTGATTTTCGAGAAACAAAAGCCGGGATTAAAATGCACACTTCAATTAGGTTGTGCAATGATACGCTCTCGCTAGATAAGATGATTCTAACGCCAGCCCGACCAGCGGATGAGACACAGCTGGATGAATTAATTGTTTATCAGTTAGATGTGCTTCATGTATTCGATCGCGGGTACTTCAACTTTGCGAAGTTCGATGCCTATTCGGAAAAAGGAATAAAATTTGCAACGCGTATCAAAGCCAATACAGTGGTACACGTCGTGGAAGAGTTACTCGTGGATCCATCTTCTCCCATCACACGCCATGCCATGGTGACAATCGGAAACATGAAACATCCATTACAATTGATAGAGACAACAGATAGTAATGGCAAGCCTATTCGGATTGTGTGTAACGACGCCAAGCGCAGTGCGCAAGAAATCAGCGATATCTACCGAAACCGCTGGAAAATAGAGTTGTTTTTCAAATGGATCAAGCAACACTTGGTCATTACAACATTATATGGTAAGAGTGAAAATGCCGTTTATAATCAAGTCTATCTTGCAATGATTACCTTTTGCCTGATCATCCTAATGAAAAATAAAATAGGTTTCAAAGGAACCTTGCTGGAAATGTTGCGTTGGATAAAGGATGGTTACGATCAATCCATGGCAACCTTTATTTTGAAAGTACGTAAAGAACCAGAGCGAGAGTCCAGTGGACGACGAAGGTGGGACAATGAGCGAATTTTTGCAGAGACCCTAGCACAATATGAGACAGGAGACGTGTTACACTTAGATGATTTAACATACGATCCATTCGTTTAAAAGTATATACTATTCAAAAAATGGATGAAGGGCTACCTCTCATGCCTGTTGTCTTTTTTTCATTGTGTACAAATAACATATATCAGAAAATTCTGTTACCTATGTCTCAAATGGAAAATTAACGCTTGACTTAAAGCATTACTTTTTATGCAACGCTAGTGGGAAATTATCAAATTTTGCAGCTGTGGATAAACTTACTAAGTTATTTAGCCACGTCCGGCTCCAGCGCCAGCAACTAGGCGACTTCACTCCATTGCCCTAAGCTAAGTCATCATCGGTTCGTTCTAAATAGGAAGGCCGACTAAAGACGGGCTTGACGGAGGGCGCCAGCATACTCCTGTTGCAGGAGCATGATTCCTAAAACTTTCGTTGATTCGTTCCAGTCGCTACGTTGCTGAAGCGCTTGCGCCTTTTGCTAAATCCAAAGAAATAAATAGGCCATTTTATGTTGAGAAATAACTAATAAAACGGCTTTAACTCTATCGTCCATAGAGCTAAAGCCGTTTAATAGATGCTATTCTTTCTTTTTGCTTAAAGAGAAAGCAGTTTTATTGTATCGTGGGTCTTGCTAGAGAGTTAAGATTGCTTAATCTTTCCTGTCCATTTTTTAAAACCGCCTTTTAACACGTTAATGTTTTTATACCCTTTTTTATGCAAAAGCTGCGCAGCTCTAGCAGCTCTTGAACCACCTTGACAATACAGGTAAACAGGCTTGTCTGTACGCAATTCCACTAGTCTTTGTTTCATTTGCGTAACTGGTATATTCCTTGCTCCTAGAATATGTCCACGTTTAAATTCTTGTGGCTCTCGTACATCAATTAACTGCGCTTTACGATAACCTTCACGAAATTGATCTTCAGTTAATGTTGTTAAATACATACGTTGTCTGAAAAACCGAAATATAAGAAAGGCTGCAAGAACAACGATGAGTATTGCTAAAAATTCCATTATTTTTTCCCCCGTCTTTCACATTTGTGCAGTTTCTATTATAGGTGGTTTAGAGCTATTTTTCAAAAGTTATACGAAGGCTTGGATTTGAAATGGGTTGGAAGGTGAAAATAAATACAATATATGATAAGTTATTATAGCTTGTTTCCTATTCATAAATCATGTATTCTTATAATAGAAACAATTTTGCCTTTGATAAAAACTTATTCTTGAAACGGAGGAACTTATATGCCTACACCAAGTATGGAAGATTATATAGAGCAGATTTATAACTTAATGGAATCAAAAGGATATGCACGTGTTTCTGATATTGCAGAAGCATTAGAAGTACACCCATCTTCAGTAACGAAAATGGTACAAAAATTAGACCGCGATAATTACTTAAATTATGAGAAATATCGAGGCTTTATTTTAACAACTAAAGGAAAAAAAGTTGGAGAGAGATTGGTTTTCCGTCATGACCTACTAGAAGAATTTTTGCAAATTATAGGAGTAGATCATGAAAATATTTACAATGATGTAGAGGGGATTGAACACCATTTGAGCTGGAATTCCATTGATCGAATTGGTGATGTGGTCAATTATTTTAAAGAAGATAAAGCTCGAGTAGAAGAATTAAAGCGCACGCATCATGAAGCAGAATTGGAAAGCAATTCATAATTCGTTTTTTACTTACAAATGGAAGGCCTTTATAAAAAATAATCTTTAAGAGGTTCTATTTTTGCACTTCACTGCTTATTTATAAGACTAAAAGCGTGTGTTCATAAACGAGGTTAGAAAAGTATAAAATTTTTAGGGTTTATAGTATAAGAAAAAATCTACAGCTTCCGCCATAAGACTTGACGACAAGCCAGGTTTTTCTATCAAGTGAGTATGAAGATCGTTCGTGAAGATGTACATCTGCATCAGTGGTTAAAGAATACCTTCACGAATTTTCGTAAAAACCATCTATGGAAAAATGTGTGACGTTTAATTACCTTTTTTGAACCACCGCTTATAAAAAGTATTGAAGGGGAGATTGCGCGTATGCAAATAGATGGTGTTTTTTCTGGTGGTGGAGTGAAGGCTTACGCTTTTATTGGTGCAGTGAAGAAAATTGAAGAAAAAGGTCTTACGATGGAGCGTGTTGCAGGTACTTCAGCGGGAGCGATCATTGCTTCTTTATTAGTGGCAGAGTACAAGCATAAAGAGATAGAAGCTTTTATGGAAGAGTTGGATTTAAATGATTTCTTAGACCCCCCAAAATTGGCTAAATGGCTTCCTTTTACAAAATGGTTGCTTTTATATTTTCAATTAGGAATTAATAAAGGAAATAAATTAGAAAAATGGATCGCAGAAAAATTAGCAGCAAAGCAAATTTGTACATTTCAAGATATTAAAGCCGGTTATTTAAAAGTCGTTGTTAGCGATATATCTTTAGGTAAGCTTGTTGTTATCCCTGATGATTTAGAAAGAATATATGGTATACCTCCAGAGGAATTTCCTGTAGCTAAAGCTATTCGAATGAGTGCAGGCTTTCCATATTTTTTCATGCCCCAGAAATTGAAAGGCAGTAAACAAGAGAAAAGCTTGATTATTGATGGAGGTCTTTTAAGTAATTTTCCCCTTTGGATATTTGAAAAAAACCCTCATAAACGAACACGCCCAATTATCGGTGTCAAATTAACTACTACCTCAACCCAAGAATTAAAACCTCGTAAAATAAAAAATGCATTACACATGTTTCATGCTTTGTTTCTTACAATGAAAGAAGCACATGATGCGCGATATATTTCTACATCGGAAGCAAAAAACATTGTTTTTATTTCTGTGGAAAATATTGAAAGTACTGATTTTTATATTAATAAAGCCACCAAAGAATCACTTATTCAAGCGGGGTATGCGTATACAGAAAAGTTTCTTGACCGTTGGCCTAAGTAGATTCGAGTTCCTTATAAATATTATTACCAACTGTGAACAATAAAAAGGTGAACTGGGAAAAAGGAAAGATCGTGCGTTTTAAAAAGACGCACGATCTTTCCTTTTATGTTTGTTACCTTCAATAACTCGTAAATGAGCTGCCCGCTTATGTTTTTTCTTTCGGAGTGTAGGGCTGGTCGGTTGTTGCTTTGTAGCGTTTGCTTTGTAAGCTGGTTTCTGTTGGTGGTATTTTGCTTTAGACTGCTTGACAGCTTGTTTATATTTCTTCATTTCATTCGAAGAGCTCTTTTTTCGAATAAACACAAAATAGATAATCGCAAATAGAACGACCCCAAATCCGATGGAAATGAACATGTTATTGATCAAGTTCGCAGGTTTTGTAAATAGTTGTGTTAATAGTCCAATAGTAGCTAAACCGATAATCATATACACAGCAATGGAAATAGATTTTCGCTTCATTACGCGTCCTCCTATCTATGTTTATCATACAACTTCGCACGTCTTTATCCCTAGCGACAATTCTAAAAAAGCTTCTGAATGTAGGCTTCCTTATTCGTCACACTGGAAGTGAAAGGTATGACATTTTATTTACACTATAATAAAATATAAATTTTTTAGGGTTATAGTATAAGTAAAACAAAGGCTTGGTGATGAGCCACGTATTTACACTGTCTGCTCATTAATCAAATAAGTCTGTCATGTATAGCCTTTCCTTCTTTTTAATATAATATTCATTTATTTTAAATAAAACGAACTAAAAATGTAATTATATCTATACTTTTATTTTACTGCATTAACAAGGAAATAACTAGAGAAAAATAGGTTAATTAGATGACCATATATTTCAGGGATGGCTTTACTTTGTTTCGGTAATACTACATATAGGAGGTGTTCAAATTGAATAAACAAGATAAACATTTAGAGCAAAATAAACATGAAACGCCAATGACTATATTGTCTAGGTCCTTGTTAACAGGCTTTATTGGAGGTTTAATTTGGAGTACGTTTGCGACAATATTATATTACTTTAACTTTTCTAAAATAGTTCCAAAATCATTTATATTGAGCTCATGGCTACAAGTGGAATGGATTGACACATGGCTGGGCACGCTCATGACTATTTTCGCAATAGGCGTCATTTCAATAGCAGTAGCGTTCGTTTATTATTTATTGTTTCGAAAAGTGAATTCGCTTTGGATGGGAGTGACATTTGGGGGGGTACTATGGGGAGTTATTTTTATCATCATGAACCCCATATTTTCAAGCGTACCATCTGTACAAAAATTGAATCTAGACACTATCGTCTCCACTCTTTGTGTCTATGTGCTTTATGGAACATTTATTGGCTATTCCATATCCTATGATTATCAAGATCTGCAACGTGCTAAAGATGACACAACGCAAACAGAAATGACGCAGAAATAGGCTTGGTTATCAGCAGGTTATATTATTCAAATGGTGTTGTTTATGATAAACTGTATACAGTCGATTTTCCTGTGAAAAATATAGAAGATGAAGGGATGAGAAAATGAGTAAGCTTACCAAATTAAGACAGGCGCTAGAAGCGAAAGAATTAGATGGCATCTTGATTTCGAGTGGAATAAACCGTCGCTACATGACTGGTTTTACTGGTACTGCGGGTGTTGCTTTAGTTAGCTTAACAGATGCTCGGTTTATTACTGATTTTCGTTATACAAATCAAGCAAATGAACAAATCGCTGATTTTACAGTAGTGGAACATAAGCAGGGATTAAAAGAAGAAATAAAACATCAGCTAAAAAGTATGGGCATAAAAAAACTGGGTTTTGAACAAGATCATGTTACATATAGTGAGTACACAACGTTTAAGGACACATTTGAAGTGGAACTAACCCCTGTAAATAATATGGTTGAATCTTTACGCCTCTTTAAAACAAACGATGAATTAGGCATCATGAAAAAAGCTGCTAAAATAGCAGATGATGCATTTGACCATATTCAATCTTATATTAAGCCTGGAGTAAGAGAAATAGATATTTCTAATGAATTGGAGTTTTTTATGCGTAAGCAAGGTGCGACTTCATCAAGCTTCGATATTATCGTAGCTTCTGGATATCGTTCTGCCTTACCACATGGTGTTGCCTCGGATAAAAAAATCCAATCTGGCGAACTAGTGACAATGGATTATGGTGCATTATATCAAGGCTATTGTTCTGATATTACTCGTACAGTAGCAGTAGGGGAAATTAATGACCAATTACATTCCATTTACCATATTGTATTAGAGGCTCAATTACGTGGAGTAACCGCTATTAAACCTGGGGTTACTGGTAAAGAAGCAGATGCAGCAACGAGGGATTATATAAAAGAAAACGGATATGGAGAATTTTTCGGTCATTCAACTGGACATGGACTAGGTATGGAAGTTCATGAAGCCCCTTCGTTGTCATTTAAATCTGAAAAGCCCTTAGAAAAGGGGATGGTTGTTACTGTAGAACCAGGTATATACATCCCAGAAGTCGGTGGATGCCGCATTGAAGATGATGTAGTCTTAACTGAAACAGGAAATGAACGACTAACTTTGGCACCAAAAGAATTAATTCAGTTATAACAGGAGGCAGACAATGATTTCAGTGAACGATTTTAAAACAGGATTAACAATAGAAGTAGACAATGGTGTTTGGCAAGTAATGGAATTTCAACATGTAAAGCCTGGTAAAGGAGCTGCCTTTGTTCGTTCTAAACTTCGAAACCTGCGTAATGGTAATATACAAGAAAGAACATTTCGGGCAGGAGAAAAAGTAAGTAAAGCGCATATTGAAACGAAGAAGATGCAATACTTATATGCTTCTGGTGATGCGCATGCTTTTATGGATACGAATACGTATGAACAGATAGAGCTTTCCAGCAGCCAAATTGAACATGAATTAAAATTTATGAAAGAAAATATGGAAGTTTCTATTGTAACTTATGAGGGTGAAGTACTAGGTGTGCAGCTTCCAAATAACGTGGAATTAGAAGTTGTGGAAACAGAACCAGGTATTAAAGGTGATACAGCAAGTGGGGGCTCAAAGCCAGCTACTTTAGAAACAGGACATACAGTACAAGTACCTTTCTTTATTAATCAAGGAGACGTATTGGTTATTAATACATCAGACGGAAAATATGTATCAAGAGCGTAAAAAAACAGCCTGTGGTAGGCTGTTTTTTTACGCTAGAGGCAGATTCAAAGGCGTGGGGGGTGAAAAAACCTCCGCGCCTTGTTTCGTATACCTTTTAGGTACTAGGATGGCAGTTTAAACTTGTTTAGCTCACATCTTCTAACTCTTGAGGTAGCAGATTCTCAGCATTTCTCATGTAGGATGACAATAATATAAGCGAATTAGTTCTAACAGTTTAGAAAGCCATTAACGCTTAGGTAACGTGCTCCAACATCTATCAGAAAATAATTCTTGTCTGAAGATAGAACAAATAAAATAATTTTACCCTATTAAAATAAATATAGTCTTAGCAGAACTTGCTGTTAAGCAAAGTTGTCGTAAGTCGTTCCTCATACGTTATTAATTATCTTATAATTCCATATTTTTTAAAATTAAAATATTTACTCTATCTTATCATTTACAATGAAGTCATATTTCATCTATTTGCGCATACATTTACTAATAAATGAAATTCAAAAAGTGAGGGAAGAGGCTAATGATTGAAATAAGCAGACTTTTTCCTGAACGATTACAAAAAGAGATAGAATGCGCACTTACGAATAGATGGGAAACATTGCAAGAAATTAGACTAAGGTTACAGCAACCAATTGAACTTATTTTTAATCATTCCTATGAGCACCTTTCTTCTCTAGTTCCGGACAAGCGTGATTTTGTGCATATTATTCAGCAGTTAAGTGACTACTCTTTATATCGAATGGAAGAAGAATTACGAGAAGGATATATGACTATTGAAGGAGGACATCGAGTAGGTCTGGCAGGGAGAGTAAACACTTTAAACGGATCTGTAAAGGCGATCCAGTATATTACGTTTTTAAATATTCGAATTGCTAAACAAAAGCTTGGGGCTGCTAATAAACTCATGCCGCACCTATATCATAATGGGTATATGAATACGTTAATTATTGGTGCCCCACAAACTGGAAAAACTACGCTTATTCGCGATATAACAAGGATCATCTCCAGTGGATGGAAGCATATTTCACCATCCAAAGTTGGAGTTATCGATGAACGTTCCGAAATTGCTGCTTCTATTAAAGGAATACCGCAACACAATTTAGGATTGCGAACAGATGTAATGGATGCTTGTCCAAAAGCAGAAGGAATGATGATGATGATTCGATCTATGTCACCTGAAGTTTTAATTGTCGACGAAATTGGTGGTAAAAAAGATGTTGAGGCATTGTTAGAAGCACTTCATGCAGGTGTTGTTGTGATATGTTCCGTACATGGCTACTCATTAGAAGAATTGAAACGTCGCCCTGGCGTGCAAGCATTACTTGAGAAAGGAATTTTTAACCGCTTTGTTCTTCTTCATCAAAAGTCTCCGTTGCATTACACATATACAATTTTTGATTCGAATCATAGGAATTTATCGTATGCAAAAATGGAGGGGTACGCAACATGATGTGGGTAGGAGCGATGTTATTTATTGCTACAACAACGTGGATTGGGTTTGAATGGAGTAATCGACTCGCTAATCGTCCTAAGCATATAAGGCAGGTGAAAAATGCCTTACAAATACTTGAGGCTGAAATGATGTATAGCCATTTACCACTTCAAGATGCTTTTTACACAATCCAAAAGCAGACACCATTTCCAATCCACGCATTTTTTGACCGCTTGTATAAAAACATGAACTATGAGAGTAAAGATTTTCAAGTTGTCTGGGAGAATAGTTTAGAAACATTTATGGATATATCGTGTCTTGGAAAAAACGAGAAAGAAATATTGCTTCAATTTGGACAAACACTTGGAAAACATGATTTTCTCCAACAGCAAAAGCATATTCAGCTGGCAGCCAGTCATTTGGAAAGGGAGCTGGAAGCCGCTAATGAACAGTATCAAAGATACGGGAAAATGACAAAAAGTTTAGGTATATTATGTGGTGTGTTTATCGTATTGTTGCTTTTATAGTGTGAAAGGAGTTCTTCCCTATGTTTACAGACGCGACGATTTTATTTCAAATTGCTGGAATTGGCATTATTGTTGCTTTAATCCACACCATTTTAAAGCAGATGGGTAAGGAAGAAATCGCCCAGTTTGCCACATTAATTGGCTTTATTATTGTTCTTGTATTAGTCATTGATGGACTATCAGATCTCTTTCAGCAGATTAAATCTGTTTTTCTTTATCAAGGGTAGTGTGCAATGGATATTTTACAAATTGTAACATTGGGTCTAGTAGCTAGCTTGCTTTATATCATTTTAAAAAATGTTAATCAGACATTTGCATTTTTTGTTGTATTACTTACAGGGGTAGTTATTTTCCTGTCCATCATACAACAAATCAATCATATATTTCAGTTGATTCAAGCATTAGGTGCAAAAGCACAAGTAGATGGGATGTATTTGGAAACCATTTTAAAAATAATTGGCATCGCTTATATTGCTGAATTGGGAGCGAATATTACAAAAGATGCAGGACTAACTTCCGTAGCCAATAAAATTGAACTTGCAGGAAAATTATTTATTTTGTTATTGGCTATACCAATAATCACTGCAGTAATAGAAGCGATTTTACAATTTATACCTACTGTATGAAAAGTATTGTAGTACGAGAAATAAACCTAGGAAGGAGTTTTTATCGTGCATGAATGGTAAACAAATAGGGATCATTCTTATATGTACTTTTGTTATTTGCCTTCTGGGTTATGAAAAAGCTATAGCAGAAACGACATCTAATGAATCAGATACTGTACAAAATAACATGCTAGAAGAAATTTCTTTGGAGGGGGTACAAGCATACTGGGGTAAATTAGTAAATGAATATGGTGGATATTTACCAGAACTCGAAAAAACAAGTGTATATGAATTTATTAAAAATCAAGATTCTTTGTCACCTCAATCTATCATTATTGGTATTTTAGAATTCTTATTTCATGAACTGATTTTAAATGGGAAGTTATTAGGCTCTCTTTTAATGTTAACTTTATTTTCGGCAATGCTACAGACGATGCACAATGCGTTTGAGACAAGTACCGTAAGTAAAGTCGCTTACTTTGTTGTATATATCGTGCTCATTTTTTTGGCATTAAATAGCTTCTATTCAGCGGTGACCTACACCAAAGATGCGATTGACGCGATGAGTAGTTTTATGATTGCTCTCTTACCTTTAGTCTTAGGGTTAATGGCTTCATTTGGGAATATTGTGGCGGTTTCTTTTTTTCATCCGATTATTATCTTTCTTATTCATGCAGGTGGTCTCATCGTTGCTAATTTTATTTTGCCGCTCTTGTTTTTATCGGCTTTGTTAGTGATAGTCAGTAGCTTAACAGAGCACTATAAGGTAACGCATTTAGCGAATCTATTTAAATCCATTGCAGTTGGCACCTTAGGTGTATTCTTTACCATTTTTCTAAGCATCATGTCAGTACAAGGAACAGCAAGTGCCATTCAAGATGGGGTAGTGATGAAAACAACAAAATTTATAACCGGAAACTTTATACCAGTTGTGGGTCGTACGATGACAGATGCCGCAGATACGATATTAAGCGCATCCCTATTGTTAAAAAACGCAATTGGAATTGTAGGGTTAATTATTATACTGTTTATCGCTTTGTTTCCGGCATTAAAAATCTTTGCAATTGCAGTAATTTATAAAGTTGCTGCCGCAATCTTACAGCCGATTGCGGATGGGCCAGTTATTACTACATTGAATACAATTAGTAAATATATTGTTTTTATTCTTGCGTGTTTATTAGCAGTATCATTTATGTTTTTTTTGGCAATTGTCATCATTATTGCAGCTAGTAATGTAACTTTGCTCTTAAGATAGGGGGGGCGAGCTTGAATTGCAAATAGTTATTGACTGGGTCACACAAATTATTCTATTTATCTTGTTAGCTACGGTCATTGATTTAGTTATTCCAGCTAATTCCATGAAAAAATACATGAAGCTCGTTGTCGGACTTATCCTTATATTAATTTTGTTAAAGCCTATATTTTATATTTTTCAAATCGACGTCCAACGTGCAGTGGAAAGCTCTCTATCAGGTGTTTTTGAAGAAATGAATCAAAACAATTCTCTAGATAATTCCATTAAAACACAAAAAAATGAAATAGAAGCTACACAAGATGCATATATTTTAGAACAAATGGCTGTCCAATTAAAAGAAATAGCAGAAGATCCACTTCATGAAGCGTTTCAAACAGAAATTACAGATATCCAATTTCAGTTTGTAAATGGGAAAGATAAGACATATGAAAATTTGGACAAAGTCATTGTGTATGTGAATGAATTAAAAAATGGGGAGGGAGCAGTGCGAAACGTTGATGATGTAGTAATTTATTCAGACAGCCCAGATGTATCTAAAGAAAATAACGAATTGAAGGACATAGAAAATAAGCTATCCGATCTATGGGAAATGGAGCAAAAAAATCTAATTTTACAATGGGAGGGAGGGGCACCTTGATAGAGAAATTAAAAGAATTTTTTCAAAAAGACGGAAAAAAACCACCTAAAAAATTGAGCTACATGATCATTTTAGCCTTAGTCAGTGTAATGTTGTTAATTATTGGTAATATCTTTTCAACTTCATCAGAAACAGATATGGAAGAGCCGATCCAACAGCCAACGGAACAGGCAAGTGAACCGAATTCAAAAGAAACAGCATCTCCAAAGGAGGCAACAACGTCAAATATCGAAGAGCTGGAATCTGTTTATACAAAGGACTTACAAACATTGATAAATAAAATCCAAGGCGTTAGTGAAGCTGAAGTCATGGTCAATTTGGAATCTACAAGTATTAAAGTATATGAGAAAAACTTAATTAAAGGGCAACAGACTACAGAGGAAACGGATACGAATGGGGGAACGCGAGAAATTGAAGATGGAACGGAAGAAACACAAACAGTGTTAGTAAGGCAAGGTGAAAAGGAAGTCCCTTTACTCATTCAAACGAAAAAGCCGGAAGTTAGAGGTGTATTTGTTGTAGCTAAGGGAGCTGATCATGCCACAGTAAAAAAATGGATTGTTGAAGCTGTTTCCCGTGTCTTAGATGTGCCAACCCATCGAGTGTCTGTAATGCCAAAGAATTAGGGGAGGAATTTAAATGTTAAAAAAACAAACAGTGTGGCTATTAACTATGTTAAGTTTAATGATTTTATTAAGCGTCTATTATATGACTTCACCTGATAGTGAAGATTTAGCTTATATCAATGATGGACAAGAAAATGCGCAGGAAGAAAAAGCGGTTCCTACTGATTCAGAAGCCAATGATGATGCCGAAGTAGAGGAGATTTCTAATGTAGGGCAAGATGAATTGTTTACGACAATTCGTATGGAGTTACAAGATAAACGTAACATGGAAAAAGAGAGATTAACCGACATCGTTGCTTCAAGCTCCGCTAGTTCTGCTGAAAAAGATGAAGCTTTACAAGAAATTGATGCAATTGAAGACTTGGCATCAAAAGAAAAGATTTTGGAAGAAACCATTGTAGCTTCTGCCAACTACAAAGATGTACTTGTTCGATCTGAAGATGATAGTGTAACCGTACAAGTGAAGGTTGAAGAAAATCTTCCAAAATCAGAAGCTGTTTCCATTATTCAAATGGTCAAAGATGAATTAGGAGATAAAAAAGTAAATGTATCGTTTCTGCCTTCTCAAGGAGAAACGGAAAAAGATACAGAATAGATGGTTGAAATCCGGGGGAGCCCGGATTTTTTTATGCTATAAAATGAAGGGTCATAGTTATATGAAAGCTACAGTCACTAAAGTACCCACATTTTCTTATTACTAATTGTGTCTTCTATTAATAAGGAGCAAATTCAATATAAAAACGTTCTGTTAAGGTAGTTGCACTAGTAGTGAGTCCATCCTAGGGAGTAGGAATCGAACTGACGCGCGCTTTTCATTCGCTTTCCATTTTCAGTTTGTTATAATAAAAATACAAGCTATTTGTATGACATCTCTTCATAATATATCTTGAAGTTTGTTTATCATTTATCGTAAAATATTAACAGGAGTTATTAGTACCTAATAATAAGCTAGAAAATGAAGGGGTGCCTTGAATATATGTTAAATGTACAAGAAATCCAGGAATTAATAAGGTTAATTGATCAAACGTCTATTGAAGAATTTAAGTATGAAACAAGCGGAGCTTCTATTTCATTAAAAAAATCTTCTACAACTGGACAAGTACAACCTAAAAATATACCTGAAAAAAATGTATCTGAAACAGTAGCACAGATAGAATCAGAAAAAGCGAGTGCAGAAAATACACAAGATGCATCTTCCCAAAAAGAAAGCACAGTAGATTATGATCATGAAATTGTTTCACCTATGGTAGGAACATTTTATGCAGCTCCATCCCCAGAGAGAGAAAACTTTGTTTCAATAGGTAGTAAAGTTGATAAGTCAAGCGTTGTTTGTATTGTTGAAGCAATGAAATTATTTAATGAAATTGAAGCAGAAGTTGAAGGTGAGATTGTCGAAATATTAGTAGAAAATGGTGAGTTGGTAGAATATGGTCAGCCGCTATTTCGAGTTAGTACAAAGTAAGGGGATGTAAAGTGTGATAAAAAAACTGCTGATCGCAAATAGAGGGGAAATTGCTGTTCGAATTATTCGAGCTTGTAAAGAGATGGGTATTGAAACAGTAGCTGTATTCTCCCAGGCTGATAGTGAAGCTCTTCATGTGCAAATGGCTGATGAAGCTTATTGTATTGGGCCAACTCAAAGCAAGGATAGCTACTTAAATTTTACCAATATCATGAGTATAGCAACGCTGACAGGTGTAGATGCTATTCATCCAGGCTATGGCTTTTTAGCAGAGAATGCCGATTTCGCTGAAATATGCCGTGCATGTAATATTACTTTTGTTGGTCCTACGCCTGAGGCCATTCAAAAAATGGGAATAAAAGACGTAGCTAGGCAAACAATGGAAGCCGCTAATGTTCCTATTGTTCCAGGTTCAGATGGAATCATTCATGATGTAGAAGAAGCAAAAGAAATTGCTAATCAGATCGGTTATCCAATCATCATTAAAGCAACTGCTGGCGGTGGCGGGAAAGGAATACGAGTAGCGCGAACCGAGGAAGAATTAACGAAAGGGGTAGAGATAACTCAAAAAGAAGCAGAGACTTCTTTTGGTAATGCGGGTGTTTATCTCGAAAAGTATATTGAGGATTTCCGACATGTGGAAATCCAAGTTTTAGCTGATAAACATGGGAATGTTATCCATCTTGGTGAACGAGATTGTTCCATTCAACGTAGGTTGCAAAAACTTGTAGAAGAAGCGCCATCTCCAGCAATCACTCCAGAAATCCGGGAAAAAATGGGAGAAGCTTCCGTCAAAGCTGCAAAAGCTGTAGGCTATGAAGGCGCTGGAACTATTGAATATATTTTTGATCGTAAAACACATCAATTTTATTTCATGGAGATGAATACACGTATACAAGTCGAGCACCCTGTGACAGAATTAATTACTGGTATTGATTTAATAAAAGAACAGATCAAGATTGCTGATAACGAAGTATTAGCATATTCTCAGTCTGACATTTCTTTTAACGGATGGGCTATAGAATGTCGTATTAATGCTGAAAATCCCTTTAAGAATTTTATGCCTTCAGCTGGAAAGGTTGATATGTATTTGCCACCTGGAGGTCTAGGGGTCCGAGTAGATGCTGCTGTTTACCCAGAGTATCGAATACCTCCTTATTATGATTCAATGATTGCGAAACTGATAACGTACGGTAAAACTAGAGAAGAAGCAATTCATCGAATGAAAAGAGCTTTGGATGAGTTTATTGTTGAAGGCGTGCATACGACAATACCATTTCACCATAAAATTATGGAGCATCCCGTTTTTATAAATGGTGACTTTAATACAAAATTTCTTGAAGAAAACCCTATAACGCAAGACGAAGATGAATAAAGGAGTTGAGTGTATGAGTGAACAACCGTTATTAAACGTAAGTGATGACAGTTTAGGTAAGGTCGAGATTGCGCCAGAAGTCATTGAAGTTATTACTGGTTTAGCTGCTTCAGAAATAGACGGACTTTACGCAATGCGAGGAAATTTTGCCTCTGGCGTAGCTGAGCGGTTTGGTAAAAAGGCGCATAGTAAAGGGGTAAAAGTAGAATTAACAGAGAACGGAATTGTCATTGATCTGTATGTCATTTTACAATTTGGTGTATCTATTCCACATGTGGCACAGTTGTTACAAACAAATATTAGACAAACTTTGAAAAATATGACTGCGTTAGAAATTGATGAAATCAATGTTCACGTTGTTGGCATTCAAATGGATTATCCAGAAGAAGCAACAGAAAAAACGAACAGTTAAATCTTTTTTGTAGCAATAATTTTATTAAAACGCCCTTCATGAAAAAATATGTTCTCATGAAGGGCGTTTTTCTTCTGCTATAGGAAAGTATAAAATTTAAAAGGTTTATAGTATAATTTCGCCAGAAAAACTTGGCGATACTCCAAGATATTTCTAATCGTAGTGTTCCAATATTTGGTTCGTAAAAAATAAAATCTTTAAAAAATAATATAGTTAAGAAGTGACGTAATCCTGTTTTTCGCAAGAAGATGGATTAATTACTTTCAGACAAATGTTTGACAATATTTTAGCTCTTCCAATAGAGTTTTGTTGTATGATTCATTTTGGATGTAGCAATTAAAGGTTGATTGTAGCGTTGCTATTGGAATCGTGTTATGATTTTGGGAGAGATGAACTAAAGGAGTTAGTAAGGAATGAATAGACATGAAGCTAGAAAGAAGGCATTGCAAATCATATTTTCTATTGACATTCATGAAATGCAATCCATTCATGAAATGGAACATTTGGATGAACAAGTAAGAAAGGATGCCTTTTTAAATCTACTTGTAAACGGAGTAATAAACTATAAGGTAGAAATCGATCAAATCATTAGTGAGAAACTAGAGAATTGGAGCTTAGAAAGGATTGCGTCTGTTGAAAAAGCAATTTTGCGGATTGCAGTTTTTGAAATACGCTACGTAGAAGATATTCCTGTAAGTGTTTCTATTAATGAAGCCATTGAGTTAGCAAATACGTTTGGAGATGAAAAATCTGGTAAATTTATTAATGGTGTATTATCACGCATTAGTGATTAATGATCACCAAGTATTATAAACACCCAAAATTAGGTCAGTATTTGTTATAGTAGGAAAATGGTTCAGATGATTCGTAAATTTATTCTTGTTTGATCAGTAATAAAGCGGTTTTTATGAAAGTTTAAATTGAAGGGGGTACTTGCATTGTCTGCAGAAATTATTAACGGGAAAAATTTGTCATTAGCTTTAAAGGAAGAAATGAAAAAGGAAGTAGATGCGTTGAAGATAGATGGTATTCATCCTCAACTCACTGTTATCCTTGTTGGAGATCACCCTGCATCTAGATCCTATGTGAATGGAAAGGAAAAAGCTTGTGGTGAAACGGGAATAGGCTCACATATTATTGAATTACCAAAAACAGTTAGCGAATCAGATCTTTTGAAGGGAATACATAGGCTAAACGATGATGCAAATGTACATGGGATACTTGTTCAGTTACCATTACCGGTTCATATCAATGAACAAAAGGTGATTGAAACTATATCTCCTGAAAAAGATGTAGATGGCTTTCATCCAATTAACATTGGTAGAATGATGACAGGAATGGATACATATTTGTCATGTACACCATACGGAATTATAACGATGCTTCGCTCAAAAAATATTTCTATAGCAGGAAAACACGCGGTTGTTATAGGAAGGAGTAATATTGTTGGAAAGCCAGTGGCACAACTGTTGATAAACGAAAACGCCACAGTAACTACTTGTCATTCTAAAACAGAAAACCTGAAGCAATTTACACGAATCGCTGATATCCTTGTTGTTGCTGTAGGAAAAGCGAATATTATTGATGCTAGTTATGTTAAAGAAGGGGCTACCGTGATTGATGTAGGGATGAATCGTTTAGAGAACGGAAAATTAACCGGTGATGTAGATTTTGACTCTGTACAAGAAAAGGCATCATTTATAACTCCTGTTCCTCGTGGAGTAGGTCCTATGACGATCACTATGCTTTTAAAGAACACGATTAAAGCAGCAAGAAGGTTGGAGAACCGTGAAGGATAATTATCTAACTGTTACGGCATTAACTAGATATATTAAACGCAAGATGGATGTGGATCCTCATTTACGCCAAGTATGGCTTCGAGGTGAGATTTCGAACTTTAAACATCATTCTAGAGGACATATGTATTTAACAATTAAAGATGATCGATCACGAATTCAAGCAGTAATGTTTGCAGGCAATAATCGCTCGTTAAAATTCCAACCTGAAAATGGAATGAATGTTTTAATTAAGGGAGAAATTAGTGTTTTTGAAGCATATGGGCAATATCAACTATATATTCAACAAATGGAACCAGACGGCATTGGCGCGCTGTATGTTGCTTTTGAGCAATTAAAAGAGAAGTTGGAGAAACAAGGATACTTTGATCATTATGTCAAAAAAAATATCCCGCCATTACCAAAAAATATTGGTATTATTACGTCGCCAACAGGAGCAGCTGTAAGGGATATTATTACAACCATTAAACGACGCTATCCTATTGTTGAGTTAACGGTCATTCCAGCATTAGTTCAAGGAGAAGCAGCTGCTCGATCCATTAAACAGGCCATTGAAATTGCCAATCAAAAGGGAGACTTTGACCTGTTAATTGTTGGAAGAGGCGGCGGATCGATTGAAGAGCTTTGGAGTTTTAATGAAGAAATAGTGGCGAAAGCTATTTTTCATTCTAACATTCCTATCATTTCTGCGGTTGGGCACGAGACGGATACGACAATAAGTGATTTTGTAGCTGATTTACGAGCCCCAACCCCTACGGCTGCTGCAGAAATTGCTGTACCGTCGAGTCAAGATCTTAAAGATAAGATTGCTACACTAAAACGCATGGCGACGAAAGATATGCAAGAAAAATGGAAACAACAGCAAAAACACCTTTTTAGACTTAAACAGTCATATGCTTTTCGCTACCCTTATCAGTTGCTGAAACAAAAAGAACAAGAATTAGATGGGAAAATAGAGCAATTACAAAAAGCGATGTTACATACGAAGGAAGCAAGTAATAAGTCCTACGAGCACTTATGGGCTCGGTTCACCGTTCAACATCCTGGAAAACAAGTAGAAAGAGGAAAACAACAGCTTCAACAATTAGTGAAACAACAATATATGGTGATGAAACAACTACATACAGACAAGGTAAAAAAACTTCATAATGAAATGGATAAATTAAGCTTGCTTAATCCATTAGCAATAATGAAGAGGGGATTTTCTATTCCTTATACAAGTGCAGGACAGATTATTAAGTCTGTGCATGCTGTTGAACGGGAGGATGCGATTTCTTTACGTTTAGCAGATGGACTTTTAAAGTGTAAAGTTATAGAAACAAAGGAGGAGAGTCAAAATGACTGAGGAAGAATTATCATTTGAAGAAGCGATGCAACAGTTAGAGGAAGTTGTAGAAAAGCTGGAAACAGGAGACGTTCCATTAGAAAAGGCAATCAGCTACTATCAAGATGGCATGAAGCTGTCGAAACTTTGTACGGATAAGTTAAACCAAGTAGAAGAAAAAATGACCAAAATTATGAACGAACAGGGAGAATTAGAAGGATTCCCACTTCAGGAGGAAGAATAAACGTGGAACGAAAAATGGAGATGTATTTAGAGGAAAAAAAACAATTCATAGACAGTGCTTTAAAAAAGTATATGCAAGCTTTACAAGTTCCTCCTGCATTAAAGCAGTCAATGACTTATTCAGTAGAAGCTGGCGGTAAACGATTAAGACCAATATTATTACTTGCAAGCTATGAAGCGTTTCAAAAGGATATAACTGTAGCTTTAAGTTCCGCTGCAGCACTGGAAATGATTCATACTTATTCATTAATTCATGACGATTTACCCGCAATGGATGATGATGATTATCGTAGAGGTAAACTAACCAATCATAAAGCTTTTAGTGAAGCTACAGCTGTATTAGCTGGAGATGCTTTGTTGACTTACAGCTTTGAAATAATAAGTAAAGATGACAAACTTACAGCTGCCCAAAAAGCAGAATTAATAGCGCTATTAGCTGAAGCAAGTGGCCCAAAAGGGATGGTCGCTGGACAGATTTTAGATATGGAAGCAGAAGATCGAGCGATTACTTTACAAGAGCTTGAACGTGTACATACTTTAAAAACAGGTGAGTTACTTCGCTACGCTGTCCATGCAGGAGCATACCTAGGAGGGGCTACAGAGAAGCAATTGCACGAATTACAACTTTTTGCTTCTTATTTAGGACTTATTTTTCAAGTTCAAGATGATATATTGGATGTTACTGGTGATGAAGTAAAGCTAGGTAAACCGGTAGGTAGTGATGCGCTTAATTTAAAGAGTACGTATCCAAAATTGCTTGGTATAAATGGTGCTATTGAGAAAAAAGAACAATATCTTCTTAAAGCAAAAGAATCTCTGCAAGCTGCAGGCGTAGAAAATTCTAATCTGATGGATTTAGCCATTTATTTTGGCCAAAGAGATTATTAACCCATAGTTTTTTTCTAAAATATATGATATAATTTATGTAGAATAAGGAATGGTGCAGTATTCTAGTCAGTTCTCCGCACCTGAAGGCGAGCCTAAAAATTCGCCAAAGGGCACATCGATGAAGTTC
Source organism: Virgibacillus dokdonensis (assembly GCF_900166595.1). Taxonomy (NCBI): domain Bacteria; kingdom Bacillati; phylum Bacillota; class Bacilli; order Caryophanales; family Bacillaceae; genus Virgibacillus; species Virgibacillus dokdonensis. The sequence goes on from NZ_LT745763.1 coordinate 1,949,674, forward strand.
CTTGTGCAGGCTTGAGGCGCCCAGCTTTGGGTCTGTGCTGGGAGTTAAGGTTATCGGGCGATCCACAAAGGCATGTGGGCGTTGACCCGATTTCCGCGGAGGCCCATCTCTGTAGTAACAGCTAAGCCTAGTTGTCATTATGGAATGGGGTATGAACCTGCAGTAGACGGTAAGGGACACCTGATATGCAGCGTAGCCTGCCTTGAGTGGTGACTGAGGGGATTAGGGCAATAAAACATGAAATTAGGTGGCCACTAATTTTATGTTGTAATCTCTATGAAATCAGCACTGCAAAAGAGGCTAGGGGACGGTTAAGAACTGCTGAGGAAATCTCCTAGACTGTTCATTCGACATTTAAAAGGGATTATAGTGTGGACTAAGTGGTAATCCAGTCTAGCTCTTGGTGACAAAGCTAAGATGGTTTTAAAGGGGAACCGCCTTTGTGGCAACACGGGGTAACCATTTGGGAAAACCTACTGGACCTAAGCCGCAGTTTTTACCTTTTAAATGACCATTCCTGTTATACATAGTATAAAATAATGTACAAGTATTAAAATAATGAGGTATGAAATGAAATCACATGTAAAACGATCGATTAATTTTAGTTTAACTATTGCCGTTATCACTTTTGTGTTAGCGGCTATTTTTTCAGTTATATCTTCTTCAATATTAAGTGGTGTTGCCTGGTTTATCGGACTTTTTATTGTATTTGTTATCGTTTTCGTTGGTGTTGTTTTTGATATGTTAGGTATAGCATCGACAGCAGCTAATGAGGCTCCATTCCATGCAATGGCTTCAGAAAAAGTAACTGGGGCAAAAGAAGCAGTGATTATTATTAGAAATGCCGATCGATTCGCCAGTTTTTGTAATGATGTTATTGGTGATATTTCTGGAATTGTAAGTGGAACTGCTTCAGCAATTGTAGTACTGCAAATGGCTAATCTTTTAGGTCATGGCGAGGGTTCTTCCGTTCAAATTATCATTTCTGTAGTGCTAACAAGTATTGTCGCAGCCCTTACAGTTGGTGGAAAAGCAATGGGCAAATTTTTTGCCATTAATGCTTCAACAAAAATCATTTTTTTTGCAGGAAAAGTCATTTCCATTATGGAAAATAAACTTAAAATAAGTGTACTACCTAAAAATTAATAAAAGGGAATTTGCCTGTATGAGTAAAAAAAGACTTGATGTGTTATTAGTAGAAAAATCACTTGCCGCTACAAGGGAAAAAGCAAAGCGTTTAATTATGGCTGGTCTCGTGTTTGCTGATCAACAAAGATTAGACAAGCCAGGAATGCAAGTAGATGAATCAATAAATTTGACGGTAAAAGGAAAATTATTACCTTATGTTGGACGTGGAGGTTTAAAGCTCGAAAAAGCGCTAAAGACTTTTTCACTTACAGTAACGGATAAAATTGTAATGGACATAGGTTCATCTACTGGTGGCTTTACAGATTGTGCATTGCAGAATGGTGCATCCTTATGTTATGCCATTGATGTTGGTTATAATCAGCTTGATTGGAAACTGAGAAATGATGACCGAGTTATTGTAATGGAACGAACGAATTTTCGTTATGTTACGGTGGGCATGCTGGAAAACGGTCAACCAAATTTTGCTTCTATTGATGTTTCGTTTATTTCACTACGCTTACTTTTGCCAGTCTTAAAGCATTTATTGGAAAATAACAGTGATGTTGTAGCACTAGTTAAACCACAATTTGAAGCAGGAAAAGAACAAGTAGGCAAAAAAGGAGTTGTTCGAGACAGCCGTGTGCACCAAGCTGTTTTGAGACAGATTATTGACTTTGCAGCGCAAGAAAAATTTCAGATATTAGATTTAACTTTTTCTCCTATAACTGGAGGAGATGGAAATATTGAGTTTTTGTTGCATTTAGGCTGGGAAAAACATAAACCAGCGACTAAAGATTTTTCTGATCACGAAATTGAAAGCTTAGTCTCTGAAGCACATGAAGCATTAGCTCGAAAAAAACAAAACAATAAGTAATCTTAAAAATTTTAGCACAGTGTAAGAGCATGTTTGCTATAATGCTTAAGATTGCATACTTTCTTATCGTGTAATTTTAAGAAATGGAGGCACCTGATGAGCAAAATACAACGACATATAAAGATAAGGGAATTAATTACGGATAATGAAATTGAAACGCAAGATGAACTTGTAGATCGATTAAAAAACTTAGGCTATAATGTAACACAAGCAACGGTTTCCAGAGATATTAAAGAATTACACTTGGTAAAAGTAGCAACAGCAAATGGAACATATAAATACAGTTTGCCTGCAGACCAACGCTTTAATCCATTAGATAAATTAAAGCGTTTAGTCATGGACGCATTTGTTAAAATTGATTATGCAAGCCATTTTATCGTACTCAAAACACTCCCGGGAAATGCTCACGCTGTTGGTGCTTTAATTGACCAGCTGGATTGGGAAGAAATAATGGGGACTATTTGTGGTGATGATACTTGTTTAATTATATGCAGAACAGAGGCAGACGCTTTAACGATAAAAGAACGTTTTATCGAGATGTTGTAAAACGAAAGTGGGGAATTATGTCGTGCTTACGGAATTGTCCATTCAGGATTTTGCGATAATCAACAAGCTTTCCGTTACTTTTAATGAAGGATTAACCGTTTTAACAGGTGAAACGGGAGCTGGTAAATCAATTATTATTGATGCGGTTCAATTGCTCGCTGGAGGTAGAGGTTCTGTTGAATTTGTCCGTCATGGTGCTAAAAAGGCAGATATTGAAGGTTTATTTATTATTGATCATGATTCACATCCTGTGTATACTATTTGCGAGCAGTATGGCATTGAAAGTGAAGACCAGCAACTTGTACTTAGACGTACCATAACAGCAAATGGGAAAAGTATTTGTCGTGTTAATAGCAAATTAGTAACTTTAGCTGTCCTACGCGAATTTGGAAGGACATTAATTGATATTCATAGTCAGCACGAAACACAGTCCCTTATGAATCCTGAGCATCATTTAGATTTGTTGGATTTATACCAGCCTGAATTAATTAATAAGGCGAAAAAAGAATACTTGAAATTATATGACCAATTATCTAAATTAAAAAATCGTTATCGTAAATTGAGTGAAAATGAACAAGAAACAGCTCAACGATTAGATTTGTTGCAATTCCAGTTGCGGGAATTAGAAGAAGCCCAATTACAACCTAATGAAGACAAGCAATTGGAAGAAGAAAGGAATACTTTAGCTAATTTTGAGCGTATTTATTCATCCTTACAACTTGCTTACAATTCTCTTTATGGCGAACAGAAAGGGCTTGATTGGGTCAATCAGGCGCAAATAGCGTTGCAAGATAATAGTAACTATGACGCTTCCCTAGCACAAAAAGCAGAAGATATTGCAAATTATTACTATGGGTTAGAAGAATTGACCTATGACTTAGGAAATCAAATTGAAACGTTGCAATTTGACCCAGAACGCCTAAATGAAATTGAAGCTCGTTTAAACGAAATTAATCGGTTAAAAAGAAAATATGGTCCTACTGTTTCGGATATGTTAACTTATATGGCAAAGATAGAAGAAGAAGTAGAAGAAATAAGCAATAAAGATTCTCATATATCCAAACTCGAACAACAAATAAAAGAAAAAGCCAAGGATGCTTTTTTGGAAGCTCAAGAATTGCGTGATATCCGAATAAAAGCTGCAGAGGCTTTGACAAAGGAAATTCATGAAGAATTAAAAGACCTTTACTTAGGAAAGACGGAATTTAAGGTCGATTTTGCTAAGAATATCGAACCACAAAAAGAACTAGATAAGCATTTGCATAAAAATGGAATGGATGATGTGACATTTTTGATCTCCACAAATCCAGGTGAACCTCCTAAACCCTTAAATAAAGTAGCTTCTGGAGGAGAGCTATCTAGGATTATGTTAAGTTTGAAGAAAATATTTGCAAGACATCAAGGTGTTACAAGTGTCATTTTTGATGAAGTAGATACTGGAGTAAGTGGTAGAGTGGCGCAAGCGATTGCTGAAAAGATATATCACATCTCACAGAAGTCACAAGTTTTATGCATTACACATCTTCCGCAAGTGGCGGCTATGGCTGATACACATAAATTAATTGAAAAAGAAGTAATGAATCAACGGACATCTACAACTGTCCATGAATTAAGCCAAAAATTGCAAATCAATGAACTTGCTCGAATGATTACAGGAACAAAGCTTACAGATACAGCGGTGGATCATGCTAGAGAAATGTTAGAAATGGCGATCCAATTTAAAGGAAAAGAGCATAATTTATAGTAAAAAGCCAGAAAATAAACTATCTGGCTTTTTCTTTTGTCAAAAATGACTAAGAATAAATTCGCCAAATTAGGTTGTGTCGTAGTTGAGAAGTTAATATCAATGTGAAAAAGATGAAAAATTAGTTTTGTTTTCTCAAAAACAATATACATAACAAATAAAAAAGCTGTAGGTAATGTTAGGCAAGCTTGCTTATCTTTCACCAGTTTAAATCATCGACAAAAAGCTTAAATTAAAGGTACAGATAAAAGGTGGTTTGGGTATGAAAAGAGGAGAGTGAATGAATTTGCGAACAAAGCACAACAAAATATTACGTTTCGGTATATGCTTTATGACAATGCTTGCCTTACTTGCGCTTCCTGTTATTACAAGCCTATTTAAAGCGGAAAGTCGAATTACACAAGCAGCTACTACAGCAACTAGCATGAGTCCAGAAGATACTTCTACACTTCATCAATTTACTGGATTACCTATTCAACAAACAAAAGCACAATCAAAGGAAGAAATAAAAATTATACCCGGTGGACAATCCATTGGGGTTCAGTTACAAACCAAGGGTGTACTCGTTGTTGGTCATCATTTAGTAAAGGGAAAAACGGGCAGAGTTTCACCTGGGGAAAAAGCAGATATTCAAGTCGGCGATGTTATTTTAGAAATTGATGGAAAAGAAGTTAAAAAGATGAAAGATGTAAAACCGTTTGTAAAACAAGCCGGACAATCAAAAAATGTGTTGGATATAAAATTAAAGCGAGGAAAGAAAACAATTTCTACCGAATTAGAGCCAGCTTTGGATGAAAAAGAAAATAATTATCAAATCGGATTATATATAAGAGACTCTGCTGCAGGAATAGGCACGATGACCTTTTATGATCCAAATTCCAAGAAATATGGAGCTTTAGGTCACGTCATTTCCGACATGGATACCCAAAAGCCTATAGAAATTAATAATGGCTCTATCGTACGATCTTCTGTGACCTCCATTGAAAAAGGAAATAATGGTATACCAGGAGAAAAACAAGCAACTTTTTCAGCAGCTGAAGATAAAATTGGATCTATTACAAAAAATACCGCATTTGGTATTTTTGGAAAGTTAAATCAAAATTTAGAGGAACTAAAAAAACCATTACCTGTAGCTCTACCTAACGAGGTGAAAGAAGGACCTGCAAAAATTTTGACAGTACTTGCCGGTGAGGAGATAAAAGAATACGATGTCGAAGTTGTTAGCAGTGTACCTCAGAAAAATGCAGCAACAAAAGGAATGGTTATTCAAATAAAAGATAAGGAATTGCTCAATAAAACAGGAGGAATTGTACAAGGGATGAGTGGAAGTCCTATTATACAAAATGGAAAAATTATTGGGGCGGTCACTCACGTATTTGTAAATGATCCTACATCAGGGTATGGCGTCCACATTAAGTTTATGCTAGAGGAAGCTGGTATTAATACAGCTACTTCATCACCAAAAAAAGTAAGTTAAATGAAAGGCTTGGTTGGATTTTTTCCAATTCAAGTCTTTTTTACGATGTGAGAAAAGTTAAATTGGACAAAGCTAAGAATTTGAAGTAATTGTGGTATACTTATTTAAAGTAAAAAAAGTTTTCTCTGAGAGGCATATGCTGAAAAGCGATTGACGATTTCATGTACTGTTTCTATAGCGCTTTTAACCTTATTTCTGTAAAATCTACAAATATTATTCGACAAATATCTATCTTTATTTATCGAATGTAGTCGTTTATTTTAGAAATATTGAGTAAAATAAAGCAAATCTCAAAAAAACCAATGTTTTTTAAATAAAAAAAGGATAATTTACATTTATGTAGAATATGTAGAATAAAGAGAAGTAATGTACTACATAAAAGGAGGAGCTTTTGTGGAAAAGATTGAAATTTGTTTAGTAGATGATAATCGGGAATTGATTAAGCTTATGGAAGATTATTTTGAAGAACAATCGGATATTGAAGTTATTGGTACGGCGTTTAATGGAAGAGATTGCTTGACCATGCTGGATGATTTAGAACCAGATGTCTTAATTCTAGATATCATTATGCCACATGTGGATGGGCTTGCTGTTCTAAATACACTACGTTCTTCGAAAGAGAATCCTCCACACGTCATTATGCTTACAGCTTTTGGGCAAGAAGAAGTGATGAAAAAAGCAGTAGATCTAGGTGCCGCTTATTTTATTTTGAAGCCTTTTGATTTAGATAACTTAGCTGAGCAAATAAGGCAAGTACAGGGCAGTTCCTCTTACTCTGTTGGTGTTTCAAAAGTTCAGCGAAAAGAAAGGAAAAAACAAGATTTAGAAGCAAGTATCACCAACATTATTCATGAAATAGGAGTTCCTGCGCATATTAAAGGTTATATGTATTTACGAGAAGCCATTACGATGGTATTTAATGATATTGAGCTGCTTGGTTCTATCACAAAGGTTTTATATCCAGATATAGCTAAGAAATACAATACTACTGCTTCACGTGTTGAACGTGCCATTCGTCATGCTATTGAAGTAGCGTGGAGTAGAGGGAATATTGATTCTATTTCTGCTTTATTTGGATATACAATCAGCATTTCAAAAGCAAAACCAACAAATTCAGAATTCATTGCGATGGTGGCTGACCATTTACGGTTAGAGCATAAAGCGAGTTGAAAAGTTTTCAAATAAAAAACATATCCCTCAAAAATATAAGGGATATGTTTTTTATTTGAATGAAAAAGATTTTAATTGACAAAAAAAGCATTGTATAATGATTGAACAGCTTTTTCTAGATCGTCAGCTATAATGCCAAACATCATAGAAACTTCTGATGACCCCTGATTAATCATTTCAATATTTACATTCGCACTAGAAATGGCGGACGTTGCTTTTTGAGCGACGCCAATTGTACGCACAAGTCCTTCTCCCACAATCATAATCATAGCGAGATTACGATGAATAGAGATTAAATCAGGGCATAACACCTTTTGAATACGTTTTAAAACTTGCTTTTCTTTTTCTAGGGGTAAATGTTTTTCCCGAATAATAATTGATAAATCATCAATACCTGAAGGAGCATGTTCAAAGGAAATACCTTCCTCTTCTAAAATAGAGAGCACTTTACGTCCAAAACCAATTTCTCTGTTCATCAAGTATTTACTAATATAGATACTACAAAAACCAGTGTCACTGGCAATGCCAACAACACATTTTTCGCTTGGTTTTTTCTCAGAAACAATGAATGTGCCAGTTGCTTGCGGATTATTTGTATTTTTAATGCATACTGGTATTTTTTCACGATATGCAGGAATTAATGCTTCATCATGAAACACGGAAAATCCTGCATAAGACAATTCACGCATCTCTTTATACGTAAGTGTTGTTATTTTTTTAGGGTTGTCTACGATGGAAGGATTAACTGCGTAAACAGAGTCAACGTCTGTATAATTTTCATATAGATCCGCTTTAACTCCAGCGGCTATAATGGATCCGGTAATATCAGAACCACCACGTGAAAATGTAATTAATTTTCCAGCATTTGTATATCCAAAAAAACCAGGAATAACTGAAATACCTTTTGTAGAGCGTAAATTATATATCATCTCAAAACTTTCTGGCAATATTTTTCCATTACCTGGTTCATCACTGACCATTATACCAGCTTCGCGAGGGTTTACGTAACGTGCTTCTAAACCAATTGAAGTAAGATAAGCGCTAAGAATTTTAGCTGAACTATCCTCACCAATTGCTTTTAAAGCATCTAATTTGCTAATGGGTGCTTCCTCCATATGTAATAGCTTATTAATGGACTCTTTAATTTCCCCCACAATAATGAAAGACAAGCCTAACTGTTCTACAATTTCAGTAAATCTTTTAATGATTGGATCAATATATGGCTCTAAAGAAGTTTCCTGTTGGCTTGCTTTCCATAATTGAATGAACATGTCCGTCATTTTTTGGTCTGATTTATGTTGTTTACCTGGAGCAGAAACGACAATAAATTTTTTTTGGAGGTCCTTCTTTATAATGTTGGCAACTTTCTTTATTTGTTCGGCACTAGCTACAGAGCTCCCTCCAAATTTTGCAACTTTCACGTGTGAATTCCTCCCGCTGATTTTTTATTTTTCATCATATCATAAATTCTGTTTATTTTCACATTATAAAGAATAAAAATGAATGTACTTACTTTAAGTGAAGGGAAGCATGTAGAAGGTAATGTTGAATGTCTACAATTAAAAAAATGGAGACTTAGTCCCCATTTGTATAACAATTCCTTTTTTGTTGCTGATTTTTTTGTCGTTTTCGATCACGGTGTATAATGAAACCACCTATGAAAGCAAGTCCAGCCAAGAATAGTATAAGCCCAATAATGAACTGAATACTACTATGTAAAAATATTGGATAGAAAGTAGCAAATAATGTGTCTCTCATTAACTTAATGCCAATAGCAGCTATTAAACCCGGGATAAACATAATAAGTATGGCTATGATTCGGATCATTGAAAATTCTCCTTCATTATTGTCAAGTATAGTATAGCAAAAAAGGATAGAAAAAGGAATAAAGGAAAACACCACTTCAAGATTGACTATAGAAATAAATGAAATACACATATTGCATTACTTTGCAGACTAACGTAAGATAAAAGTATGCAAAAAAATGCAAGGTGGGATGGAATGAAACGCGTTCTTATTGTTGGTGCTGGTAAAGGTGGGAGTGCAATATTAAAAATTCTCCATGCTACTCAAACTATGAAAGTCGTAGCTATCGTGGACACGAATACGTCTGCTCCCGGTCTAGTAGCGGCAGAAAAATGGGACATTCCTATAGGGCGTTCGTGGAAAAAATGGATTGATGAAAATATTGATATTATCATTGAAGCAACTGGTAATGAATTTGTATTAGAAGCACTATTACAGCGACGTAATCGAAGGACAGTAATTATTCCAGGGACAGTTGCTTATATCATTTCTGAGCTATTTGATGAAAAACAAGAGCTGTTAGAAGAAATAGAACTACAAATGCTAAATCAAGAGTTGATATTAAACAATATACGTGATGGCATGATTGTCGTCGATACTAATGGGTTTATCACTTTTGTTAATAAAAGTGCAGAAAAGATTATTAATACCTCAAAGCACAGACTACTTGAAGGAGAACATATAGAAAAAGTCATTTATCGTACACGTCTTACTGAAGTGTTAAAAAACCGTAGAAAGGAAATTAATCAAAAATTAACTTTAGAAAACGGGAAACAGATTATTGCAACAAGGATTCCAATTATACGGTCAGACAATAGTCTACTAGGTGCGTTTGCTGTTTTTAAAGATATTACGGAAGTCGTACATTTAGCAGAAGAAAACACAGACTTAAAAGAGATTAAAACGATGCTAGAAGCAATTATTCATTCTTCTGATGAAGCAATCAGTGTTGTAGACGAACAAGGTCTTGGGTTAATGATAAATCCTGCCTATACTAAAATCACTGGATTAGCTGCCTCTGATGTAATTGGCAAACCAGCAACTACGGATATTTCTGAGGGAGAGAGTGTACATATGAGGGTCTTACAAACGAGAAGACCCATAAGAGGAGTATTAATGAAAGTTGGCCCAAATAAGAAAGAAGTATATGTCAACGTTGCTCCTGTAATTGTAGATGGTAAATTAAAAGGCAGTGTCGGTGTACTTCACGACATTTCCGAAGTGCAGTCATTAACCAATGAACTAAAGCGTGCAAGACAGATTATACGTAATTTGGAAGCAAAGTATACATTTAAGGATATTATTGGTACTTCTCCAGAAATGAAAATTGCTTTAGAGCAAGCGAAAGTAGGCGCGAGGACACCTGCTACTGTTTTGCTTCGAGGCGCATCTGGTACTGGAAAAGAATTATTTGCTCACGCCATTCATAATGAAAGTGACCGTAAACACTATAAATTTATAAGGGTTAATTGCGCAGCTATTGCTGAAACGATATTAGAAAGTGAGTTGTTTGGCTATGAAGAAGGAGCTTTTTCTGGTGCTAAAAGAGGTGGAAAAAAAGGTTTCTTTGAAGAAGCAAATAACGGGAGTATATTTTTAGATGAGATTGGTGAATTGTCTTTACACATGCAAGCAAAATTATTACGAGTGTTACAAGAAAATGAAATTGTACGTGTTGGAGGAACGACGCCAATTACGATTGATGTGCGTGTGATTGCAGCAACCAATGTAAATCTCGAAAAAGCAATTATGGCAAAAACATTTCGTGAAGACCTATACTATCGATTGAACCGTTTACCTATATTTATTCCATCTTTAAAGGAGAGACTTTCTGACCTTCCATTACTTACGAAGCATATCATTACAAAAATTAATCAAGATTACGGAAGAGACGTGCAAAAAATTTCTGAGGATGCTATAACTCATTTAAATTATTATCATTGGCCAGGAAACATTCGTGAACTAGAAAATGTGATAGGAAGAGCTATGATTTATATGGGGATACAAGAAAAAACAATACAACAATCCCATCTGCCTCATTTAGGAAATCAGGAATGGAAGTCAAGTTTTTCACCAGCACTTCAAACAAGCTCTCCATCTTTACCACAGGCAATGGAAGAATATGAAAGAAATTATATTACTCAAGTATATGAGCAAAATGACTATAATAAAACAAAAACGGCCAAGTCGTTGCAAATTTCAATTCGAAACCTTTACTATAAAATGGAAAAACATCAAATTGCAAAGCCTGACCTGCAATAGATTGCAGGTGTGCGCAACAAATTGCAGGTGAGTAGTATTTAAGTGAAGCGCTTACAACGATTATTCTTTTGGCATAGTATTTGCAGAATAACTATGGCAGAGAAGATAGGAGGGAAATATGGGCAGTTTAAACCAATTAAAAATCGCAGCTAAAAATAAAGAAGGAAATATTGTTTCCATTGCAAATGCTGAAGATGAAGGTATATTACAAGTTGTAAAAATAGCTCTTGAAGAAAATCTTTGCCAATTTTTACTTGTTGGAGATGAAGAGAAAATCAAGGAAAAAGCAAAACGAATAGGGCTACATTTATCCAATTATAAAGAAAAAGTCTCTATTCAACATGCAGCCGATTTAATTGCGATTGCACATTTAAGCGTTAAAGCAGTAAGCCGAAAGCAAGCGGATATATTAATGAAAGGAAACATCTCAACAAAAGATGTTTTGCAAGCAGTTCTTGATAAAGAGTATGGATTGCGAACTGGAAAAATTTTATCACACACTGCAGTCTTTGAAGTTCCAAGTCAAGAAAAACTTGTGATATTAACAGATGCAGCAATGAATATTGCTCCAGATATGCAACAAAAAGTGACTATTATTGAAAATGCAGTACAAGTTGCACAAAGTATTGGGATAGAGGTACCAAAAGTAGCTGCTCTAGCGCCGGTAGAGAAAGTGAATCTTAGCATGCAGTCTACGATGGATGCTGCTATACTCACGCAAATGCAACGAAGAGGGCAAATAAAAAACTGTTTTATTGATGGACCTTTAGCATTTGATAATGCTGTTTCAGAGCGAGCAGCAGCTCAAAAAGGTATTTCATCAGAAGTTGCAGGAAATGCAGATATTCTTCTCGCCCCCTCCATTGAAGTGGGCAATGCTTTATATAAATCATTTATTTATTATGCACAAGCAAAAGTAGCTGCCCTTATTTGCGGAGCTAAAGCACCGATTATTTTAACGTCACGAGCAGATACTGTTGAAAACAAATTATATTCGCTATCACTAGCGATTATGACAACTAATCCAAATAGGAGGAGATCTTAATGGAACTATTTCGCTACATGGAACAAGATGATTATGAACAAGTCGTTTTTTGTCAAGATAAGAATTCTGGGTTGAAAGCAATTATTGTCATCCACGATACAACTTTAGGCCCTGCTTTAGGTGGAACAAGAATGTGGACCTATGAAACAGAAGCGGATGCTCTTGAAGATGCGCTTCGTTTAGCTAAAGGAATGACTTATAAGAATGCTGCAGCCGGACTAAACTTAGGTGGCGGGAAAACGGTTATCATTGGTGATCCGAAACAAGATAAAAACCCTGAAATGTTTCGTGCTTTTGGTCGTTATATCCAAGGTTTGAATGGAAGGTATATTACAGCAGAGGATGTAGGTACAACCGTGCAAGATATGGATACCATCCATATGGAAACCGATTTTGTGACGGGCATCTCACCTGAATCAGGGTCTTCCGGAAACCCTTCTCCAGTAACTGGTTATGGTGTATATAAAGGCATGAAAGCTGCTGTTAAAGAAGCATTTGGTGATGATTCTTTAACAGGAAAGACAGTTGCAGTTCAAGGTATAGGTAATGTCGCTTATGCTCTTTGTGAACATCTACATAAAGAAGGAGCTAATTTAGTAGTAACAGATATTAATGAACAAGCTGTGCAAAGAGCAGTAGAAGCTTTCAATGCAAAAGCAGTTAAACCGGATGCAATTTATGATGTGGATTGTGATATTTATGCACCTTGTGCACTTGGAGCCACGATAAATGATGACACTATTCCAAGAATAAAAGCAAAAGTTATTGCTGGATCAGCTAATAATCAATTGAAAGAGTCACGACATGGTGATATGATTCACAAGCAAGGGGTTGTTTATGCACCAGACTATGTCATTAACTCTGGCGGAGTTATTAATGTTGCTGATGAATTACAAGGATATAATTACGATCGGGCTATGAAGAAGGTAGAAACTATATATGACAGCTTGCTAAAAGTATTTGCCATCGCTAGACGAGATAATATACCTACTTACTTAGCTGCAAATCGAATGGCTGAAGAAAGAATTAAATCTGAAAATCGTTCTAGGAGTCAATTTTTGTTAAATGGTCATCATATTTTAAGTAGAAGATAAATAGAAGCCATTCGTGTTTGCTTTTGCACGGATGGCTACAAAGTAAAAAGCTATTTGCAAACCACAAATTGTGGAGGGGGATATGTATTGCAAGAAATCTTTAGAACGCTTGTTATCAATCCAGGTTCTACATCAACGAAGATAGGTGTGTTTGATAATGAGGGATGCGTTTTTGAAACAACTATTCGCCATTCTGTTGATGAATTACAGGGGTTTATATCTATTAGTGAACAAAAATCCTTTCGTAAAAATGTAATATTAGAACAACTTGATTATGAAGGGATTAGTGTTTCTAAATTGGATGCTGTTTGTGCAAGAGGTGGATTAATTCGACCAATTGCAGGCGGAACATATGAAGTAAATGGAGCGATGATTATTGATTTAGAAAGAGGGTATAACGGGCATCATGCCTCCAACTTAGGTGGTATCATCGCAAATGAAATTGCTTCTTCCCTTCATATACCAGCATATATTGTAGATCCCGTCGTAGTAGACGAACTTGCTGAAATAGCCCGTTTTTCTGGTATACCTGAACTTCCTAGAAAAAGTATTTTTCACGCACTTAATCAAAAAGCCGTTGCTAGACGAGTAGCTAAACAACTTGGTGGCGTATACGAGAAAATGAATTTTATTGTGACACATATGGGTGGCGGTATTACGGTAGGTTCCCATCATCATGGTAGAGTAATTGATGTTAACAATGGTTTACATGGAGAAGGTCCTTTTTCTCCAGAGAGAGCAGGTACTGTTCCTGTTGGTGACTTAGTATCGATGTGCTTTTCAGGCCAATATTACTTAGAAGAAATCATGCGTAAAATTGTTGGTAACGGCGGGTTAATGGGCTATTTACTAACAAGTGATGCAATGGAAGTTGAACGACGAATTTCTCAGGGAGATTCGTATGCTAAAAAAGTATATGAAGCAATGGCTTATCAAGTCGCTAAAGAAATTGCTGCTTTAAGTGCTGTATTAAAAGGGAATGTAGATGCCATTGTATTAACAGGTGGCCTTGCTCATGGTAAGACCTTTACAGATATGATTGTGGAGCGTGTAGACTGGATAGCCGATACAATTGTTTATCCTGGTGAGGATGAATTACAGGCATTAAACGAAGGGGCGTTGCGTGTTTTACGTGGAGAAGAACAAGCAAAGATTTATGATAATAAAACTGGATAAAAGGAGTGAATGGATTGGCAACAGAATATGATTTAGTTGTACTTGGAGGAGGAACTGGCGGTTATGTAGCAGCTATTCGCGCTTCCCAACTTGGAATGAAAGTAGCTGTTGTAGAAAAGCGAGAACTAGGTGGCACTTGTTTACATCGTGGTTGTATTCCTTCAAAATCATTTTTACGAAGTGCTGAAGTATATAGACAAACGAAACAGGCAGCTTTTTATGGAATAGAAACCGAAGCAGCTACATTGAAGTTTCCTTTAGTACAAGAACGAAAACAAAAAATCGTTGACCAGTTGCATCAAGGTGTCAAGGGATTAATGAAGAAAGGGAAAATTGATACGTATTATGGCCATGGTCGTATTTTAGGACCAAGTATTTTTTCACCTATGGCTGGAACGATATCGATTGAACATGGGGACGGGCAAGAAAATACCATGCTAATTCCTAAAAATGTGTTAGTTGCTACAGGTTCGGAACCGAAAACTTTACCGGGGTTAAAAGTAGACCACTCGTTTGTAATGACTTCTGATGAAGCGTTGAATTTAACAGAATTGCCCAATTCGATCCTTATTGTTGGCGGAGGTGTAATTGGTATTGAATGGGCATCGATGTTGGCGGATTTTGATGTAAATGTTACCGTTATTGAATACGCGAAGCAAATATTACCTACAGAAGATGAAGCAGTTGCTAAAGAAGTACAAAAATTATTAAAGAAAAAAGGCGTAACCTTTGTAACAGAAGCAAAAGTATTGGCAGATACCGTTGATAAAGGAGAGCTAGTTCGTTTAGAAGCTGAAATTAATGGGGAAAAGCAGTCATTTCAAGCAGAGAAAATACTTGTCTCTGTTGGACGTAAAGCGAATATAACAAATATTGGTTTAGAAAATACCGATATTGTTGTGGACGAAGATGTTATTCAAACAAATGCATTTTATCAAACGAAAGAATCGCATATATATGCAATTGGTGACGTAATTGGTGGCATGCAATTAGCTCATGTTGCTTCACATGAAGGAATGGTTGCTGTAGAACATATGGCAGACCAATCGCCATTGCCAATTAATTATTTGCAAGTTCCTACTTGTATTTACTCCAATCCTGAAGTAGCTCGTGTTGGCTTAACAGAGCAACAAGCAATAGAAAAAGGGTATGACGTGAAGGTTGGTACGTTTCCTTTTCAGGCAGTTGGTAAAGCGCTCGTTTACGGAGAAACAGATGGATTTGTAAAAATAGTTGCTGATAAACAAAATGATGATTTATTAGGGGTTCATATGGTTGGCCCACATGTGACCGATATGATTTCTGAAGCGGGGTTAGCTAAAGTGCTGGATGCTACTCCTTGGGAAATTGCTCATGCTATTCATCCACACCCTACTTTGTCGGAAGTTATTGGTGAGGCTGCGCTTGCGGTAGATGGAAAACAAATACACGGATAAGGATTTTAAAGGAGGGGACGTTGTATGTCAAAAAAAGACTATAAAGCTTTAGGGCTTACTGAAGAGCAAGTTTTAGATATTTATCGCACCATGTTGCTTGCTCGAAAAATAGATGAAAGAATGTGGTTACTTAATCGCGCTGGGAAAATTCCTTTTGTTATTTCTTGTCAAGGACAGGAGGCAGCCCAAGTTGGAGCCGCTTTTGCCTTAAACCGGGAAAAAGATTATGTGGCTCCATATTATCGAGACATGGGAGTGGTGTTGGCGTTTGGTATGACAACAACGGATTTAATGCTATCTGGTTTTGCTAAAGCGGAAGATCCAAATTCTGGTGGAAGACAAATGCCTGGGCATTTTGGTCAAAAGAAAAATCGTATACTAACGGGTTCTTCACCTGTAACGACACAACTTCCACATGCAGTTGGCGTTGCACTTGCTGCAAAAATGAAGCATGACCCCGTTGTTTCGTTTGTAACATTAGGAGAAGGTTCATCCAACCAAGGTGACTTCCATGAAGGGTTGAATTTTGCAGGTGTACATAAGCTTCCTGTTATTACAATGGTA
Organism: Virgibacillus dokdonensis; assembly: GCF_900166595.1. NCBI lineage: Bacteria > Bacillati > Bacillota > Bacilli > Caryophanales > Bacillaceae > Virgibacillus > Virgibacillus dokdonensis. The sequence goes on from NZ_LT745763.1 coordinate 1,965,996, forward strand.
GAAAATAATAAATATGCCATCTCCGTCCCACTGGAAAAGCAAATTGCGAGTAAGACCGTAGCTGAACGAGCACAATCATACGGAATGCCGGGAATTACTGTGGATGGGAATGATCCCTTAGCAGTTTATGATGCTGTCAAACAAGCGCATGAACGAGCGTTGCAGGGAGAAGGACCAACATTAATAGAAGCTGTTTCTTATCGGTTAACTGCTCACTCTAGTGATGATGATGATCGACTATATCGAGAAAGTGATGAAGTAGAGGAAGCAAAGAAAAAAGATGCGATTATTACATTTGCGAAGTATTTAAAGGATGTTGGCGTATTAACAGATGAAATTGAGAAAGAAATGAATGAAGTCATTCAACAAGAAGTAAATGATGCTACAGATTACGCAGAAAATGCTGCTTACGCAAAACCAGAAGAAACATTAAAATTTGTATATGAAGAGTAAGGAGGGGGAAATACAATGCCAGTAATGTCCTATATTCAAGCAATAACCACTGCTTTACGAGAAGAAATGCAACGAGATGAAAACGTGTTTGTCTTAGGAGAAGATGTTGGAAAAAAAGGCGGAGTTTTTCGTGCCACGGATGGACTGTATGAAACATTTGGAGAAGCTCGAGTTTTGGATACGCCACTTGCAGAATCAGCTATTGCCGGAGTTGGCATAGGAGCAGCGATGTATGGCATACGCCCTGTAGCAGAAATGCAGTTTGCAGACTTCATTATGCCAGCAGTAAATCAAATTATTTCTGAAGCAGCTAAAATACGCTATCGCTCTAATAATGATTGGCATGCGCCAATAACGATTCGCGCTCCGTATGGTGGTGGAGTCCATGGCGCTTTATATCACTCCCAATCCGTAGAGGCTGTATTTGCTAATCAACCAGGCTTGAAAATTGTTATGCCATCCACACCTTATGATGTGAAGGGATTACTTAAGTCAGCAATACGCGATAATGATCCAGTGCTCTTTTTTGAACATAAACGCGCATACCGCTTATTAAAAGAGGAGGTACCAGAAGACGATTATGTACTTCCTATTGGAAAAGCAGATATTAAGAGGGAGGGGTCTGACATTACCGTCATTACATACGGTCTTTGTGTCCATTTTGCTTTACAAGCAGCAGAAAAAATAGCAGAAGATGGAATTAGTGCACATGTGTTAGATTTACGAACCGTATATCCTTTGGATCAAGCGGCTATTATTGAAGCTGCAAAGAAAACTGGTAAAGTGCTATTAATTACAGAAGACAATAAAGAAGGCAGTATTATTGGTGAAGTTGCAGCGATCATTGCTGAAAATTGTTTATTTGATTTAGATGCTCCTGTACAACGGCTAGCAGGTCCTGACGTTCCATCCATGCCATATGCACCGACGATGGAAAAGTTCTTTATGATAAATCCTGATAAAGTAGAAAAAGCCATGCGTGAATTAGCGGAATTTTAAATAGCTGATAGGAGGATAAATAATGGCAATAGAAAAAATTAATATGCCCCAGTTAGGTGAGAGTGTAACGGAAGGCACCATCAGTTCTTGGCTCGTACAGGCTGGGGATGAAGTAAACAAATATGATCCGATTGCTGAGGTTCTAACAGATAAAGTAAATGCTGAAGTCCCATCTTCTTATAGTGGAAAGATTAAAGAAATAGTTGCTCAAGAAGGCGACACAATTGAAGTTGGAGAACTAATGTGTTATATCGACACTGGTGATGAACCAGGATCAAAACAGGAACAGCGTAGTAGTTCACCTACTGAAGCTGTTGAACATAAAGAAACGGAAGCTAGTTCAGATCAATCTATGAAAAAACGCTATTCTCCTGCTGTGCTACGTTTAGCTCAAGAACACGATATTGATTTGGAACAAGTGACAGGTTCAGGGAAAGCAGGAAGAATCACTAGAAAAGATGTGGAGAAGATTATTGCGTCTGGTAAAATTCCTGAACCAAGTAAAGTTGCATTTCAAACGGAAGAACAAGTGTCACCAAAGGAAGTTAAACCATTGAATAAATCGGTATCTGGAACTTATCCTGGCGATGTAGAAATTCCTGTTACTGGAGTACGCAAAGTAATTGCACAAAATATGGTACGTTCTACACAAGAAATACCGCATGCTTGGATGACGGTGGAAGTAGATGTGACGGATTTAGTAACTTACAGAAACAAGGTTAAAGACACGTTTAAAACAAGAGAAGGTTACGGACTAACTTTTTTCGCCTTTTTTGTCAAAGCTGTAGCTCAAGCTTTAAAAGAATTCCCGCAATTAAATAGTACGTGGGCGGAAGATAAGATTATTCAACGTAAGGATGTTAATATTTCGATCGCTGTAGCAAAAGAGCAAGAATTGTTTGTTCCAGTGATCCATCATGCTGATGATAAAAGCATTAAAGGCATTGCAAAACAAATTCACGAATTAGCTGTTAAGGCGCGAACGGGAAAACTAACTGCTGATGATATGAAAGGTGGGACTTTTACTGTTAATAATACGGGGTCATTTGGTTCCATTCATTCTATGGGTGTAATTAACCATCCACAAGCAGCTATTTTACAAGTGGAGTCCATAGTAAAACGTCCAGTAATTGTTAATGATATGTTTGCTGCTAGAAACATGGTGAATTTATCTTTATCTCTGGATCATAGGATATTAGATGGATTGATTTGCGGTCAATTTTTAGCTCGAGTAAAAGCTATATTAGAACAAATGAACGAACATACTATGAATGTCTATTAGCGCAAAACTTAAAGCCTATAAAGGCATTTCGTATAATTTTTCTTCAATCAATGGGGCTTTGGTCCCTCAAAAAAGGTTAATCATCCATAGGTAGGCCCAAGACCTCTTACGAAAAAGGGAATTAGGTGCTGTTATCTTGCTCTCCTCTTACTGAAGTAGGGGTCTTGTTATATGCGGGATAAAGCAATATTTAACTGTATGTAACAGGATGGCAATTATAACTATATCTTGGTATAGCATACGTTCAAATGTGTTTTATTGAAATATTCCTTTAATGCTGTTATTCTAACAACAAGGTTAAGTATCATTATAATAAGGGGTTTGATTGGTAATGGATTTTAATATATTTATGAATGATGTTGTAAATGCTGCAAGAGAAGATATAAGAGAAGCAGGGTATGAAGAGCTCACAACACCAGAGGCTGTTGATGAGGCGTTGTCTCGAAAAGGAACAACCCTCGTTATGGTTAATTCCGTATGCGGTTGTGCAGGAGGTATTGCTAGACCTGCGGCTGCAAATGCAGTTCATTATGATAAACGACCTGACCATTTAGTAACCGTATTTGCAGGTCAGGATAAAGAAGCTACGGAAAGGGCAAGAACATATTTTGAAGGATATTCACCATCTTCTCCTTCCTTTGCGTTCCTGAAGGATGGGAAAATAGTAACGATGTTGGAGCGTCATGATATTGAAGGTCATAATGCTATTGATGTAATTGGCAACTTGCAACAAATTTTTGAACAACATTGTGAAGAAGTTTAAACGAAATTATGAGAAAAAGGGCTGTCGCTATATAATAGGTCAGCCCATTTTTTCGTATCCTTCAAAATAGTTTCGTTCTTGTTCTTTCCTCAATGAAGTAAAACTCTTACTTAGAAAGGAATTAATTTTAAAGGAGAATGACGTTTGAAGATTGGGTATCGAACAATTAAAACAGCTATCGGAACTCCAATTGCTATATGGGTTGCGCAATTGTTAGGTGTAACAAACTTTGTTTCCGCTGGTATTTTAACCATTTTATGTATTCAGCCATCAAGAAAACAATCCTTCTTAAGTGCATGGAACAGATTCTTGGCTTGTATTATCGCATCTGTTTTTTCCATCATTTTCTTTTATTATATTGGTTATCACCCATTAGTTCTTGGACTATTGTTTTTGATTTTTATTCCAATAACTGTAATTTTTAATATTACGCAAGGTATAGCTACCAGCTCCGTTATCATCTTAAATTTATATGGAGCAAATTATTTAGATATAAACTTTTTAGTGGATCAATTTCTATTAATTGTTATAGGCATTGGAACTGGGCTCGTAATGAATCTATATATGCCAAGTTTAGACCGGAAATTAAAGGAGAAACAACAAGACTTAGAGGAAAATTTTCAATTTGTTTTATATGAAATTGCTCTCTATGTACGGAATAAAAATATTGATTGGGATGGAAAAGAAATTAAGAGAATCGGAGAAATTCTGGACGAGACAAACGATTTAGTCGAACGGGATAAGGAAAATCATCTATTACGAAGCAAACATATTTATCGAGACTATTTCAAAATGCGCACACGTCAATTTGAATTATTACAAAGGATGCTACCATTAGTTACAAGGCTACCAAAAAAGGACACTATTTCGGAAAAAATAGCTGATTTTTTTGAGGATTTGTCAAAGGCTGTCCATCCTGGAAACACAGCAATTATCTATCTAGAACGATTAGAAAATCTACGCAAAGAGTTTGATGAGGAAGAACTTCCTTGTTCCAAAGAGGAATTTGAGACAAGGGCAAACCTCTTCCGTTTGTTGCATGATATTGAAGATTATTTGATTGTGAAGATGAAATATAAAGAAAGTGATGTTGTTAAAAAAAAGAAGCAATTGGAAACTTAAGGTTTAATAGCAGCAAGTGTTATAATATCGTTTACAATTTTTGATTTTAATATCTTACAGAAAGCATTAACGAATGTTCACACTTCATGGTAAACGATACTTTGAATGTCTTATGTGCAACTCCTTATTAGATTTAGTCTCTATTTTTAGCTAAGAAAGGAAGAAATATAATGAAAAATAACAAAGACCTCCTTTACAGAGGGGGTCTTTGTATATTAATTAATAGAATCTTATATAAACATCATAAGTCCTGTTGTTATAGTGGAGAGAAGCATCGCTATAATCATAATATAGACAACAATTTTTGTTCTGCGTTGACGCTTAGATTGTCGGGACATTTGTGATCCTCCTTACAATTTGAAATTCTATTTATACTGAACATAAGGTTCCGTAAGATTTCCACTACAAAATTTTCAATATTTCTAAAATACAGTGGATTTAAATAAATCCATTCAACAATGGAAACAAACTTATTTACTATAATAGGTGTCCATATTATAATTTTCATGTTTATTTACTTTATTTTACCTTGAAATAGATGTTTGGACAAGTATTGTAAAATAATTTTCTACAATGTGTCATACTGAAAATATTATCCCTGCTTTCTGTTAATCATTTGTTTTTCCTAAGCATGTATTATAAAGTAAATCTTTTTGAGTATTTTAGGAAATAGTCAAAAGTACGGTAACCCTAAAATTTGTATTTTTCAATAGTGGAATTAAAAACGTGGTCTGTATAAGGAAAATGATAAATATGCATGATAGAAACGAAAAATTAGAGGAGGAAGATCATGTCTGAATATTTATCTAAGCCAAAACAAATTGCGCATATTGGCATTGCTGTACGTTCAATTAACAATGTATTACCTTTTTATACACAAATATTAGGATTACAAGTTACAAGGCGTGAATTATTAGAAAGGGAGCTCGTTTCCATTGCCTTTTTACCTATTGGAGAAAGCTACTTAGAATTGATGGAACCATTGAGTCAAAAGTCTACTATTTTTCAGTTTATTGAGAGATATGGTGAAGGCGTTCATCATGTGGCATTGGGTGTTAACCAACTATCTAATCGTATACAAAAATGCAAACAGCACCACATTCCTTTAGTGGATGATTACCCAAGGAAGGGAGCGTGGGATAACTACGTCGCATTTATACACCCTAAAGCAGCAAACGGCGTTTTGTTTGAACTTTGTGAAAGGAGGACAACCACAAAAGGATATGTATGATAAGTTGAACGAGTTGTTGAAAAACGACGCCAGATGAAATTAGGGGTGGGAAACAAACAACATGAAAAAGGAAAACTAGCAGCCCGTGAACATATTGCTTATTTGTTGAATTATATCTGTTCAAAAAACAATGTGCGACGTCCATGCAGACTAAGAAAGTGTATATGGTGACGGAGTAGTAACAGGTTATGGTAAAATAAATAGAGAGCCTGTTTACATTTATGCACAACATTTTACTGTAATGGATGGAACACTTGGGGAGATGCATGGTAAAAAATTGCTGCCCTGTTAGAATTAGCTGGTCAAAATGATCCAATCCTTGGTTTAATTGAATCAGGGGGAGCGTACATTCAAGAAGGTGTAGCTGCTTTAAATGGTTATGGTCAAGTTTTTTGTAGAAATGTTCGATATTCAGGTGTTATTCCACAAAATTCCGTCATCTTAGGCCCAAGCGCAGGTAGAACTGTCTATTCACCAGCAATAACAGATTTTGTTATTATGGTGCAAGGTACATCACATTGTTTATTACAGGACCGAAAATTATGGAGCAAGTTACGGGAGAAAAGGTTACTCAATAACAACTTGGTGGAGCATATATTTACAATTCCAAAAGTAGGAGTGCAAACTTCCTTGCTAAAACCAAAAAAGAAGCATTGAATATAGTACGCCAACTCTTTTTTTATCTTCCTACAGATGATGACGATCCTAAGACACCGTATTACTATGAATTAGGTAAAGAAAGTGATTTAATAAAATTAGGCTCTGGTCACATCAAAACGCCTTACGGTATGAAACAATTGTAGATGAAACTAGTTTTTTGGAAGTACATGCATATTTTTTTAGAAACATCGTAGTTAGTTTTACGACTATTGCAGGAATAAAGGTTGGCCTCGTTGCCAATCAACCTAAATATGTAGCTAGAAGTCTGGATTTAGATACCAGCAATAAAGCTGCTCGGTTTATTCGTTTTTATGATGCATTCCAAATTTCGCTTGTGACATTTGTAGATGAAACTGTTTTTTTCCTGGAGTAAAACAAGAGCATGATGGTAGTATTAGACATGGGGCAAAATTATCATAATTATGCCGAAGCAACAGTACCCAAAATCACTGTTAGTATACGGAAAACTTATGGGGCACATATGTTGCTTTAAATAGTAAATCTTTTGGTGCAGATATGGTCTATGCATAGCCAAATGCTGAAATAGCAGTGATGGGTGCAGAAGGTGCGGTGTCTATCTTATATGCTAAGGAACTTGCACAAAGTAAAGACCCATTGTCACTTATGAACGAAAAAATCTCTACATACAAAAAAAGATTTGCGACACCTTATGAAGCGGCAGAAGTAGGTTTAGTAGATGATGTGATTGACCCAAGAGAAACCCAAAGTAAAATTATTCAAGCTTTGGAGATACTAAACATAAGCAAGAATCATTTCCAGTTAAAAACATGGAAATATCCCACTATGAAGAGACAAATAAAAAGGATGATTAAAATGGTGAATGAGAAGCGTTTAGTTGAAGAATTTTTAGAACTTGTACAAACTGATTCAGAAACAGGCAACGAAGGAAAAATTGCATCTGTTTTAAAAAGTAAATTTGAAGCACTAGGTATTGAAGTCATGGAAGATGATAGCAAATCTACGACAGGTCATGGTGCAGGAAACCTAATCTGTAATTGGAAAGGGGATATTGCTAACGCTGAGACCATTTACTTTACTTCTCATATGGATACAGTTGTACCTGGTGAAAAGATTAAACCAGTCATCAAAGAAGGATGGATTACTTCAGATGGCACAACTATTTTAGGTGCTGATGATAAAGTTGGTTTGGCTGCGATTCTTGAAACAGTTCGCGTCTTTAATGAACAAAAAATAAGTCATGGTGACATTCAATTTATAATAACAGTTGGCGAAGAATCTGGATTAGTAGGAGCAAAAGCTTTAAATACCTCTTTATTACAAGCAAATTATGGATATGCATTAGACAGTAACGGTAATGTGGGAGATATTATAGTGGCTGCACCAACGCAAGCGAAGCTCCATGCAACTATAAAAGGTAAAACAGCTCATGCGGGTGTAGCACCAGAAAAAGGGATATCTGCAATTACGTTAGCGGCAAAAGCAATTGCTAAAATGCCATTAGGAAGAATTGATGAGGAAACAACTGCAAACATAGGTCGTTTTGAAGGCGGAAAGCAAACAAATATTGTAGTAGACCATGTAGAAATTTTAGCAGAGGCTAGATCTCTCGTTCCAGAAAAGATGGAAGCGCAAGTTCAGAAAATGAAAGAAGCTTTTGAACAAACGGCAAAAGAACTTGGTGGAGAAGCAGAAGTTATTGTTAAAGTGATGTACCCTGGTTTTAAGCAAAAAGCTGGAGATAAAGTGGTAGAAGTAGCTAGAAAAGCTGCTCAAACGCTTGGAATCGAAAGTCAATTACTTCAAAGTGGTGGAGGTAGCGATGCCAATGTCATTTCAGGGTATGGTATACCAACAGTTAATTTAGCTGTCGGATATGAAGAAATTCATACGACGAATGAACGGATGAAAGTAGAAGACTTGGTGAAAGTTACAGAACTCGTGATAGCAATTATTCAGGAAGCAGCTAAAAATTAAAGCGAACTCCCCTCTAAGAACTATACTTGGAGGGGATAATAGTATAGTATTTACTTCATAAGGGAGTAATCAGAATGAATAAGGGTACCGAGAAACAAAGAAGAATTATTTTCCATGTCGATATGAATAGCTTTTATGCTTCCGTGGAGATGGCTTATGATCCTAGCCTTAAAGGAAAGCCGTTAGCTATTGCTGGTAATCCTGAGGAAAGAAAAGGGATCGTGGTGACGAGTAGTTATGAAGCTCGAGCCAAAGGAGTTAAAACAACAATGAACGTATGGCAAGCAAAAAAATTATGTCCTGATTTGCTTGTAATGCGACCTAATTTTTCACGGTATCGAGCAGCTTCTAAGGCGGTATTTAAAATATTTTCTGAGTATACTACAATCGTACAGCCTGTATCTATTGATGAAGGTTTTATGGATGTTACAGAAATTGCAAAGGATATTCACGCTGTTGATCTAGCTCAAGAAATACAACAACGAATATTGAGGGAACTTGATTTACCAAGTAGTATTGGCATTGCGCCTAATAAATTTCTAGCTAAAATGGCTTCAGATATGAAAAAACCTTTAGGTTTAACCGTGCTAAGAAAGCGCGAATTACCTACTAAATTGTGGCCGATGCCAGTTGGAGAAATGTATGGGGTTGGCGAAAAAACTGCTACTAAGTTAAATAAAGCAGGCATTTATACTATTGGAGATTTAGCAAAAAAGGATGTATATCATTTAAAACAATTCCTTGGAATAAATGGTGAGCGATTACAAAACAGGGCAAATGGTGTAGATAAGCGTCCTGTCGATCCAAATGCAATATATGATTTTAAAAGTATCGGTAACTCTAAAACACTTCCTTCTGACACTACGGATGACGAAGAAATATATACTTTACTAAAAGAATTAGCGAATAAAGTAGAACAGAGAATGAAACGAAAAAAAACCGTAGGAAAGAGTGTACAGTTAACGATTCGTTATCATGATCGGCGCACGATTACTCGTAGTAAAAAGCTACGTTATTATGTACATGGTGCAAAAGATATTTTAACAGAGGTATATGACCTGCTACAAAAACATTGGAATATGGAACCTATTCGTTTGCTAGGAATAACGATAGCTGACTTAGAAGAAGGGCAACAAATTGCAAAACAGTTGGATTTATTTACGTATCAAAATGAGGCAGGAAAAGAGAAATTATACGATGCAATTGATTATTTGACCAGTAAATACGGTAAAAACCCGTTTATTCATATAGAAGATATTGACTCCATAGATGCACAGCAACCAACAACAAGCTTTCAAAAAGATTTTCTAGACGATTATAAAAACGACAGAAATTAATAGTGATAGCCATATTAAAAAAGATATATGTTCAAGGAGGGCATCCCTCCTCTTTTGAAAGGTAATTGCGATAAAAATATTCTATATAAGAAAAGAGTGTTTCATTAACTTATTGTATTTCGAATTCGAGAGGGGGAGAGGAAAAGTGAATAAAAAGTGGAGCGTGTTGACCTATTTTACACTTTCCGTTATCGGGCTTATGCTTATTTACTTTATCGGTTCTTATTATTTAATACATACTAGCTCACATTCATCTGCGGAAGTGGTAGACAAATACGTCAAAAACAATAACTATTTTATTTCGGTTGAAATAGAAGAGAATCAAATCATTGATATAATAGTAGAAAGCAAATCAACATGGGATTTAATAAAGGAGAAAGCAAACTATCAAATCACTTACTCTTGGTATGGTAATGAAGTTCCTAAATTGCATGATATTGCAAACTATTCGTAAACCAATATTAATTTACGATATTAATATTATGTAAACAAATAAGACTGAAGATCATTCAGGGGAGGAGAAGCACCCCTCCTGAATACAAGTTCACTACATGAAATCAATCCCTCATAAATAAACATGAGGATTGTTGGAGTGTTTATTCACTTGCACAATGAAAATCTAATTTTATACGCTTATTTCATGATTTTTTTCAAAATGCTATCGGATATTTTTCCGCCTGGATAACGAAACGGTACATCAAATTTGGTGGATTGTTTCATAATGCTTTTTTTATGAGAAAATGTATCAAAACTGAACTTACCGTGATAAGCTCCCATTCCGCTCTCACCAACGCCACCAAAAGGAAGATGTGGATTCGCCAAATGCAGAACGGTATCATTAATACTACCACCACCAAAAGATAAGTATTGCATGATTTGCTGCTGTGTGTGCCCATTTTCTCCAAAATAATATAAAGCTAATGGTTTTTCTTGTTTACGTATGACGCTCACTGCCTCTTCAATTTCTTCAAACGTTAATATAGGCAAAATAGGGCCAAAAATCTCTTCTTGCATCACAGAATCTTCCCACGTGATTTTATCTAGAAGGGTTGGTTCTATTTTTAATGTTAGCGGATCCGTCGCACCGCCGTGTAAAATGGAACCGTTAGCAAGGAATTTAGATAGGCGATTAAAATGTTTTTCATTAATTATTCGGATATAGTCTTTATTATTTAATGGGGTCCGTCCATAGAAACTGCGAATATATTTTTTCATGGATTTAATTAATTTAAATTTTACTTTCTCATGTACATACAAATAATCTGGAGCTACACAAGTTTGTCCTGCGTTGGTAAATTTCCCCCATGCAATTCTTTTAGCTGCTAGGTTAATATTTGCGTCTTTATCAACAATGACAGGGCTTTTACCACCAAGTTCTAATGTAACAGGTGTTAGATGCTTACTCGCTTTCTGCATTATAATTCTACCGATAGCGGTACTTCCTGTGAAAAAAATGTAATCAAAGCGTTGTTGCAATAATTCTTGAGCAGTCTCCTTTTCACCTTCTACAACTGTTAAGAAAGAAGGGTCAAAATAATTATCAATCATTTTTCTTAATAATGCTGATGTTGCTTTTGCTTCTTCCGAAGGCTTAATGATGACACAGTTTCCTGCGGCTAAAGCACCGATTGCAGGAGCCAGAGCTAGTTGTAATGGATAATTCCAAGGTGAAATTACTAAACAAACACCGAATGGCTCCTTCAATATATAATTTTTTGTACCTTTATGCGTAATTGGTGCAGCTACTTTAATTGGTTCCATCCAATTTTGTAATTGTTTTAGAGTATGATCAATCTCCATATATAAAAAGCCTAATTCAGTTGTTAATGTTTCATGTTTGGATTTATTTAAGTCTGCTTTTAATGCTTGATAGATACTTGCTTCATTTTCCTTTAACATTGATTTTACTTTTTGTAATTGTTGCTTACGAACGCTATAATCCATCGTGTTTCCATTTAAAAAAAACGTACGTTGATCAGCAACAAGCTGTGGTATGTCGATCAATGAAAGCACTCCTTTATGTAATGGTAAACTTTGAAAAATCATTAGCCAATTCTGTATTAGGAAATATTTCTCGGGCTTCCTGTAAAAGTTGCTCGTTTTCTTTTTGTTGATACCTTGACGAAATATGTGTAATTATTAGACGTTTACAATTGCTTTCCTTGGCTAATTGAGCAGCCTGTAACGTTGTGGAATGATAGTAACGGTGGGCAAGGTTTTGCTTGTCTTTGCCAAATGTCGCTTCATGAATAAGTAAATCTGCATGATTAGCAAGCTTTCTGTGAAGCTTAGAAAACCTTGTATCACCGATTACAGATATAATCCTTCCTCGTTTTGGTTCACCAACCACATCCTTACGATAAATAGTTCCAATATCGGGTACTATTACGTACTCATTTTTTTTAATTTCCTTATAGATAGGACCAGGTTCAATACCCATTTTCTTTAGTTTGTGAACAAGTAACTCACCTGGCTTATCTCTTTCAACAACTCGATAACCAAAGCATGGTATACCATGATCTAATGACTGAACATATATTTGAAAATGCTCTGTTTCAATGATCATTTGATCCGTTACTTCCACGAATGATAACGGATAAGACAAGTGTGTCTCACTCAAGGTTAGACTTGTTTCAATATATTGTTTTAAACCTTTTGGGCCATAGACAGTTACAGGATTGTTTCCCCCTTGAAAAGAACGGCTACTTAAAAAACCTGGTAAACCATAAATGTGATCGCCATGCATATGCGTAATAAATATCTTATTAACTTTGCGTGGCTTGATATTCGTTTGCAAGATCTGGTGTTGTGTTGCTTCTCCACAATCAAATAACCAAACACTATTCTGTTCTTGTAGTAATGATAACGCGATAGCAGAAACATTTCTTTCTTTGGAGGGAACGCCAGCTCCAGTACCTAGAAAAACTACTTCCATTATTATTCCTCCATATTCCTTAAATGACCCACTATAGATATTATACTGCATTTATAATAGCTTTTGTCTAGAATAGCATTTTTTTCTTCATCATGCAGTAGGAAAGAATATCAAGATATTTTTTAAAGCTATCGGACTTGAATGAGAACTGAGTGGAAAGTTAATACCTTGTCTCTTCTGTAATTAACAGTAAATTAATTTGTATGCGTATTCAAGGCATCTGGATTGTATAGCCATTATACACTCGTTGTTATATTCACGAGCTTTTGAAGCGTCGTTTGCAACTATAAAGGATTAACGATTGTACAACAAATCACGATAGTAGAATGCCTGATCAGGTACGTCTGTAAACATTCCGTCCACACCATATTGAATAGATCGAATAATGTGGGCCGGGCGGTTTACAGTATAAAGTCTTAGTTTTACGTTTTGTTCATAAGCGGAGGCTACGATTTTTGGTGTGATCAACTTATATTTTAGGTGTAATGCACTAGCACCTAATTCCTTTGCAACATGTATAGGATAGCGATATCGCCGCGATGTTAATAGCGCTATTTCAATGTTTTTTCTATAATTTAACAGTTTAACCACGCTATTCGTATTGAAAGTCGATATGGTTGTTCTATTCGTTAGTTGATAAGCAGAAATATACTCATAAACGATTGCCTCTATATGATGGTATGCCACTTTATTATTTTTTAGTTCAATATTTAAATACAAAGGCTTATGCTTCGCCCATGTTAAAAAGTCTTCTAAAGTTGGAATAGGAGTATGGGCATAATTAGGCGAAAACCAACTCCCTGCGTCTAGCTGACATAGTTCATGGTAAGTATAATCTTTAATATAACCGCTGCTGTTTGTTGTTCGTTTTACGTTCTCGTCATGAATAAGAACTGGCACTTGGTCTTTTGTTAATTGAACATCTGTTTCAATTCCATCCGCTTGCATTTGAAATGCTAATTCAAAGGCTGGCATCGTATTTTCGGGAGCATAATAACTTGCCCCTCGATGAGCATATAGGGTTGGTTTCACTCTGATTCACCTCGAAATGCATGTATTAAAACATTTTTACATTTGAATAAGGATTATTCAAATGTTTTTAGTAACATGCTACCATTATTTTACTTCCTCATTACCTTATACGTTTATGTTTAACATAAAATACATGATAGGTGTAATACTATGATAAAGTTTCTAACGTAATAGGGTCAAATGTGAATTGTTCATTAATAGTTACTTAACGTATGCAACTAGTTACATTTCATTTCAGCATTATAGAAATGATAGAACTACAGCTTTCCGCATAGAAGCTTAGTGATAAGCTTAGCATATCCTAATAAAATGAATGATATGGAACAATAGCTTATGTGGGAAGAAGTGTTTATGTGAATGATCCAAGTTTCCTACATTAAAGAGCATTTAAAGTTTGTCTTTTTCTATTGAACCGGTCGCCTAACAGTGCATTAGATACAATATAAAACAATCGACAATATAGTAGAAAGGAAGTACAATATATGAAGTAAACTCATTATGTTTATTAGTGTTGCAGTGGTTTCACCTAATCACATTTGAATGGATTCAGAATGGAGGTGCCGTTTTTTCTTTCTATTTATTAAAGAGAAAAACTTATGGCATTTTATATTTGAAATAAAAATGAATGATGATTCAGTTGGAGGAATCAAATATGAAAGTAATTGAACATACGATTAGTCAGCTAACATTGCCCACTCCTTTTGCGGTCGGTGATGTGCATGTATACGTTTTAAAAGGAGATATTTTATCTATTGTGGATGCTGGTGTGAAAACGAGACAGGCATGGGAAGCATTGACAACGCAATTAAAGCAAATAGGTTATCGACCATCAGATATAGAGCAGATTATTTTGACCCATCATCATCCTGATCATATCGGTTTAACAGAACAGTTTCCAAATGCACAATATATTGCCGCTGAGCCAAGTGTGAACACTTGGCTCACAAGAGATCAGGAATATTTGGAACATTATAGGCGTTTTTTTGAACAATACTTCGTGGCTAGTGGCATCCCTAAAATATTTTATCAGGCTTTGGATAAGCTTGAGGCAACCATGGATTTTGCAGGGAGAGGAGAAGTTACGACACCGCTAGTAGAAGGTGATCGATTACCTGGACATCCAGAATGGGAAGTAATTGAAACGAAAGGGCATGCGCAAAGCCATCTGTCTTTTTTGCGTGACCGTGATCACCTTTTAATTGGCGGGGATCATCTTTTGGAACATATCTCGTCCAATCCAATAATAGAGCCACCGAAAATAGGCAAAACGATAGAAGATAGACCAAAGCCGATGATACAATATCGGAAGAATCTGCAAAAATGCGTTGATATAAACGTGAACAAAGTGTTACCTGGTCACGGCAAGATCGTAGAGAATCCACAACAGTTGATTCTCTCACGTTTAACAAAGCAGGAGGAGAGAGCAAATATAGTTTATGAATTTTTACAGCAAAGCGTAATGTTAACGCCATTTGAAATTTGTAAAAAGTTATTCCCACACCAATATAAAAAACAAATTGACCTAACTATGTCTGAAACATTCGGACAATTAGATTATTTAGAATCTTTAAGGCGAATTATAAAAAGAAAAAAGGACGGAATCATCGTTTATGAAGCGAACTTCATTAGTGAATAAAAAAATAATTATTACAGGTGCATCAAGCGGTATTGGAGAGAAAGTGGCATGGTATGTTGCTAAGGAGAGAGGTGTCCCTATAATATTAGCTCGCTCACCAGATAAATTGGAGCATTTAAAAGCGGCTATTCTTTACTCATTCCATATTGATAGTCCTATTTATATTGTTGATTTGTTAAATAAGCAGGAGACAAAAAAGGTGATAAATGAAATCATAGAAAACCACGATCCAGTGCATGGTCTCATTAATAATGCTGGTATAGGAATGTTTGCAGAATTGAGTGCAATGAATGAAGGTGATATCGAGTCTATGATTCAATTAAATGTAGCTTCTTTAATTGGTATAACCAAGCAGCTCTTGCCATATTTTCAAAAACAATCCTTAGCACATATCGTTAATATCGCATCTCAAGCAGGGAAAATAGCCACACCAAAAGCTTGCGTATATGCAGCAACCAAACATGCAGTACTTGGCTTTACAAATGGACTGCGCCTGGAGTTGACTGCGAGTAGTAATATTTATGTGACAGCAGTAAATTTAGGGCCTGTAAAAACGAGTTTTCTTCATACAGCTGATCCAACAGGTAGGTATGAGAAAAATGTTGCGCGTTACATGTTGGATCCAGATGATGTTGCAAAAAAAATTGTACAACAATTATTTATTCCAAAAAGAGAAATAAATTTGCCATTTTGGATGGAAATTGGCAGCCGAATCTATCAATTGTTTCCAGCAATATGCGAAAAGCTATTTAAAAGCCAATTCATGAAAAAATAGAGGGAATTCCAATGGAACTAAAAATTACGAATAAAGCTTGGGAAGAGCTACAAGGATTACCGCTAGAATGTTATCCGTATTTATTTTTGTGGTATGATACGGAAGGTTGCGGCTGTGGGGTGAACGGCATACCAACAATTTGTTTAACAAAACAATTGCCATCAAACTATAAGCAAGTATTAAATATGCAAATACCGACTTATATTGAAGAACAACAAGAAATATTTTTTGCAGAACAATTAACTCTGGATTACAATCAAGGTTTATTTCGTCTAAACAGCCCTGAGGAGATTTTGAATCCTTTTATTTCTAGAAAACAATTAACTTCTTTCATAGAATAAATATTCATCGTTGAGTGTCCAAAGAAGGGACTGTTTAAGTAAGAATTCGCTAAAAAAAGCCGTGCTTAATAATTAAGTGCACAAGTTTGCACGCACTATGCAATCACTGAACAATTAACCTAAATGTCCGCTCTTTCAAAATGCAACTGCTGCTGTTTCTTTCACATAATAACAGTTAGCAATTTTAAGAGTGTATTATGGAAAGCTTAAAAATTTTAACGATGTGCCTCGTAAACAAGAGCTTTGGTTATTACTTTTAATCTTTCATAGATATGTTCGGGTAAAGAATGGGTAATATTTTTTGTAACCGATTCTTTTATTTGGTCAATAGAACTTGCGCCAAATACCGCACTAGCAACAGCTGGATGTTTCAAGACATATTGTATTGCAAGCTCATTTATTTTCGCTGAGTTATCGATAGAAGTAAGTTGTTTATAAGTTTGGTGAAGCTCTTCTTTTGAATATCCAAGAAAACCATCTTTTCCTTTTTTATCAATCTGATGAATCCCCTGTGCAGTTAAAATCCCTTTTGCTAAAGGACCTCTTGCTAAAACACTAATTTGATTTTGTAGTAAAAGGTCAAGTGTTTCTTCTTCAGGTCGTCGGTCGAACAAACTATATTGCATCATAACACCGTCTATAGATGATTTTTTTACAAATTCTTTAATAATATTAGGTCGTATCGAGGATATGCCATAAGCTCGAATGAGTCCTTCCTGTTTCAGCTCTTCAAAGGCTTCAATAGTTTCGTCAATTGGGTCTTCAATGGTGCCACCATGTAGCATATAAAAGTCAATATAATCTGTTTGTAGGCGTTGAAGGCTTGCTTTTAGACCATTGAGGATATGTTTCTTAGAAGGGTCCCAAAACCAAGTTTGTTTTACTTTATCAAAATGATTGCCTACTTTTGAAGTAATAATTACTTGGCTTCTCTTCTGTTTGATCGCTTCTCCAACAACTTTTTCATTCTCACCAAAATCATATAAATCAGCTGTGTCTAAATGATTGATACCATTATCAAGCGCATAGTCAATAATATACTTGGCTTTTTGTAAATCTGTTCCTAACGACATGCAGCCTAATGTTAATTCTGAAATGTAAATGGATGATTTTCCAAGTTGGTTTAAATTCATCTTTCTTCTCCTTTGCTGTTACCTTTTTACCACTTACTATAAAGTTTATAATTAGGTATGTTTTATAAAATTATGGAAGCAGCAGTGTAGCTGTCGACTATGTTAGAAATGATGTGTAGTAAGCCATTAACTTCCCAACTTCATATTGGACGTTATAACCTTGCCTAGTAACTCTATTTTATCTACTCATAACCGTTAAAACAAACCATACGTGTGATTTTATGATAAAATAAGGAAAAACGAATCAATAACAAGGGTGATATCAATGAACAAATTTGAAGAGAAAACGATACGTTCCAAGCAAATATTTACAGGAAACATCGTACATTTACAAGTAGATGATGTAAAACTTCCAAATGGTAAAGAGGCGAAAAGAGAGATTATTAAACACCCGGGAGCAGTAGGAATCATTCCTATAACGAAAGATAATAAAATTGTACTAGTGGAACAATTCCGAAAACCTTTAGAAAAATCTATTTTGGAAATTCCTGCTGGCAAATTGGAGCCAGGTGAAGATCCTGAGACTACAGCAATTCGTGAATTAGAAGAAGAGACAGGATATACGACGGAAGAATTATCATTTGTAACTTCATTTTATTCTTCGCCAGGGTTTGCGAACGAATTAATGTATATATATATTACGGATCAGTTGGAGCCGTTAGACGAAAGCGTTGACGGAGATGAGGATGAGTTTATTGAAATCGTCGAATTATCATTAGAAGAAGCCAAACAATACGTAGAAGCAGAACGAATTCACGATGCAAAAACAAATTATGCTATTCTCTATTTACACGCATTAGGATTGAGCTAAATGCTATCCTCGTATACGGCTGACTTACACATCCATATTGGTCGTGACATGTACAATGACCCTGTGAAAATAACGGCTTCTAACCGTCTGACATTACCGGCGATTTTAAAAGAAGCAAGTAGAAATAAAGGAATTGATATGGTAGGTGTGGTAGACTGTCAAGTGCCTGCTGTGTTAAGGGAGTTAAAACAGTTGATAGTTCAAGGGGATGCTAAAGAGTTACAAGAAGGTGGTATTCGATTTGACTCGGTGACGCTTCTATTAGGATCAGAAATTGAGGTGAATGATGCCAAGGGGCAAGGACCGATTCATGTTCTTTGCTATTTTCCCCAAATCCACCAAATGGAGTTATTTTCTGAATGGCTTAGCCATCGGATGAAAAATATTTCCTTAAGCTCGCAACGTTTTTATGGATCTGCTAAAGAATTACAATGGAAAGTAAAAGACTTACAAGGTGTGTTTATTCCCGCGCACATATTTACTCCCTTTAAAAGTTTGTATGGTAAGGGTGTTTTACGAACTTTATCAGAAATACTATCTCCAGATTTAATTGATGGAATGGAGCTAGGTCTAAGTGCTGATACGCAGATGGCCGATCAGATAGAGGAACTGCATTCTTTCACATATCTAACTAACTCTGATGCACATTCTTTAGGGAAGATCGCACGAGAGTATCAGCATATGCAAATGAAACATCCTTCATTTAAAGAGTTTCAATTCGTATTAGCGAACAAAAATGGCAGGAAAATACAGAATAATTACGGAATGAACCCGAAATTAGGTAAATACTATAGAACGGTATGCAGTGAATGCTTAACTTATTTAGCGGTAGAAAAATCTGTTTGCCCTAATTGCCATTCTAAAAAACATATTAAAGGCGTAGCAGACCGAATTGCAGCTTTAAAGGAGGCGGATGAACATTGTAGCTCTCGACCTGACTATACGTATCAAGTTCCATTGGAATACTTGCCGGGTATAGGGAAGAAAACATATGAAAAACTTTTGAAAAGCTTTGGAACAGAGATGCATATTATACATCAAACTACTAGGGAGAAACTTGCTCTTGTAGTATCAGAACAAATAGCACAAGCAATTATTGATATGAGAAATGGGAAATTACATGTTCAAGAAGGAGGCGGAGGTAAATATGGTTTTATTAAGTGAATTGCTAATAGAATTGATAAACCTTCACTCTGCGAATAGGATTTATTATGTAATATAACACGACATCAACTATCTCTTATTAAGTTATTACAAATAGGAAAAGCATATGTAAATGTATAGTTTTTGATAGAAAGTTAATAGAAACATGGTATTTTTGCTTGGTTACCTTCATAGATTTTAATATAGCAGTATTTGAATGGAGGATTCCAATGCAGAAAAATAAAATGCTTCTCATTAATCACGTTAAAGAACATGCAACAATCTATTTATTTATGGTCATTCTATTTTTAACCGGTGTTATATTTGGCGCAATCCTCGTTAATAGTATGAATTTTGTTCAGAAACAAGATTTATTCTTCTATTTAGAACGATTTTTTAAACAGATAACAGATAATGAACTAGCGAATTACGATGAAATTTTCAAAAATAGTTTTTTTTATCATATTAAGTATTTATTGCTTTTATTTGTGTTGGGACTATCTGTTATCGGTTTGCCATTAGTTTGGATCCTAATTTTTCTTAAAGGTTTGGTAATCGGGTTCTCTGTTGGTTTTATGGTTAATCAGCTAGGAATGAATGGCTTGTTGATCGCTACTTTATCCATCGCCCCACAGAACTTTCTTATTATACCTGTATATATTATAGCAGGTAGCTTGGCAATGATTTTTTCTTTAACATTATTGAGTAAATTATTTACTAATAAAATATCACAACCAGTTTTTCAACCTTTTGGAAGATACGTCATATTATTTTCATTGTTGGCTTTTTTTGCTAGTGTTGCTGCTCTTTTGGAAACATTTATTGCAAATGAGGCAATGCAATGGGTTGTTCGGTCATTTTACTAATAATTCATATTATATTATAATTATTATAAATACAATGTGATATGATTTTGCTTTGACACAATTTTCATCCACGCATATAATAAAGATGGGATATGAGGGAGGTAATAGCCCAATGGAACATCGAATTGACCGGATTAAAAAACAACTCCATGCCCAAAGTTATAAGTTAACACCGCAGCGCGAGGCTACTGTCCGTGTTTTATTGGAAAGGGAAGAAGACCATTTGAGTGCGGAAGATGTTTATTTATTAGTAAAAGAAAAAGCCCCAGAAATAGGTTTGGCAACTGTATATCGTACATTGGAATTATTATCGGAATTGAAAATTGTTGATAAAATAAATTTTGGTGATGGTGTTTCTCGTTACGATTTACGAAAAGAAGGTGCAAAACATTCGCATCACCACCTCGTTTGTTCCGAATGTGGTGCAGTTGAAGAAATTGAGGAAGATTTACTTGAAGAGGTTGAAAAAATAGTTCAAAATGAATGGGGATTTCAAGTAAAGGATCACCGACTCACATTCCATGGTGTTTGTAAGCAATGCCAAGCTGTAACAGTAAGTGCTTCTAGTTAAGTTTCATGCTATTATACTAGAAGCACGTATCTTTATTAAATCGTTTATTTCATTGGATAATGGGACCTAGAAAATTTGTATTCGCTTAAATCGATAGGAAACGAACTAAAAAAATAATAACTTACATATGGAAAATCATTTACAAATGGTGATAAAAGCTGTACATTAAAGATAAGACTCTTTGCTAGTTTTTTATTTTAACCCTGCAAGTGACGGTCGTACCTTATTAGGTTAAGAGTTTCAATGTTAGTACAGAAACCAAGTACGACGGAACAAACTGCTATGGTTAAGTTAGGAAACTATTGTTATATGAAGTTTTACTTTAATACGTATATTGCACCTCTATTTCTGCATATCTTTTTTATAAAGGTATTTTTAGAGGAGCAAAATGTATGAGAACAATTCTAATGGATATTGTAAAAGTGTTTTTTTTGTTTGTTGCGTTCACCTTATTATTTTACTATGGTTTACGTGTTATGCATGCTGAATATGAGCACTTTCATCGCTACGCCCCACCTGAAGGCCCTGCTGTGAAAGTATATTCAGAAGAGCATAGTTTTTTTGAACGCATTCATTTATTTTTCCGTTTAGGGGAGTAAAATTATGTTACATGATAGTGCAAAAGATTTTTTTCAGTATCTGCGAATTGAGCGAGGGTTGTCAGATAATACACTTACATCCTACCAAAGAGATATTAACCAATATATTCAATACTTAAAAACAATTGTAGGAAGAAAGAATTGGGAAGAAGTTACACGAACAGATATGACCAAGTTTTTATACAGCTTGAAAGACGATAATAAGTCGTCAGCTACGATATCTCGTCATATTTCTTCACTGCGAGCGTTTCATCAATTTTTAGTTCGTGAGCAAATTGTGACCCATGATGCAAGTTTGCATATTGAAACACCAAAGAAAGAGCGCAAACTACCAGATGTTTTATCTGTCAAAGAAATGGATGCGCTTTTAAACATTCCAGGGACAAGCCCATTACAGGTAAGAAATAAAGCGATGTTTGAACTTCTCTACGCAACAGGATTACGTGTAACTGAAATGATTACTTTAAGAGTTTCTGACTTACATCTCACCATGGGATTTGTGCAGTGTGTAGGCAAAGGGTCGAAAGAGCGTATTGTTCCATTAGGTAATACAGCTATCCATGCAGTGGAGAACTATTTGCAACAAGGAAGAAAGAAGTTAATTAAACGTCATCCTAAGACAGATACTCTATTTGTAAATCAACATGGTAAACCATTGTCACGACAAGGTTTTTGGAAAGTTTTAAAGAAAAGAGCGTTGGAAGCCGGTATAAACAAAACAATTACGCCCCATACATTACGGCACTCTTTTGCTACACATTTATTAGAGAATGGGGCAGATTTACGACTTGTTCAAGAAATGCTGGGACATGTAGATATTTCCACAACACAAATATATACTCATGTAACAAAAACTAGGCTAAAGGATGTTTATACAAGTTATCATCCCAGAGCTTAATTTTTACTTAGTTGTCTGACATCCTACAACATGGAATGTAAACATAGTTTCTCTTATTTTCGGGAACATAACTAATAGAAGGAGGGAATGTCATTGCAAAAATTTAAACGTATTTTTCTTGTAGTAATGGATTCTGTAGGTATTGGAGAGGCGCCAGACGCTGAAATGTTTAATGATAAGGGGGCTGACACCTTAGGACATATTGCAGCACATCGGAATGGACTTCATATGCCGTATATGGGGAGTTTAGGCTTAAGTAATATTAGAGAAATTCAAGGAATTGAGAAAGCGGATTCTCCAAAAGCGCATTATACAAAAATGAAAGAAGCTTCGAATGGAAAAGATACGATGACAGGTCATTGGGAAATAATGGGGCTTCATATTGAACAGCCGTTTCGCACTTTTCCAGAGGGATTTCCAGCTGAACTTATTCAAGAACTGGAGCAACAAACCGGTCATAAAGTAATTGGAAATAAACCAGCGTCTGGTACGAAAATTATTGAAGAACTTGGCGAAGAACATATGGAAACAGGTGCGTTAATTGTATATACTTCGGCAGATTCTGTTTTGCAGATCGCTGCACATGAAGAAATCATTCCAATTGATGAACAGTATCGTATTTGTGAGATAGCACGAAAGCTAACATTAGATGAAAAGTATATGGTTGGTCGTGTGATAGCTCGGCCGTTTATTGGTAAACCAGATGCCTTTGAACGAACTTCAAATCGCCATGACTATGCTTTAAAGCCTTTTGGAAGAACCGTTATGAATGAACTAAAGGATAATCAATACGATGTTATTGCTTTAGGAAAAATCTCTGATATTTATGATGGGGAAGGGGTTACGTTAGCAGTACGTACAAAAGATAATGATGACGGAATGACAAAATTAGTCGAGTCTATGGAAGAAGACTTTAATGGAATCAGCTTTTTAAATTTAGTTGACTTCGATGCAAAGTACGGACATCGTCGTGATCCTGATGGTTATGCCGAAGCTTTGGAAGCTTATGACGTTCGACTTCCAGAAGTACTAGAGAAACTACAGGATAAAGATTTATTAATTATAACCGCTGATCACGGTAATGATCCAACTCACCATGGTACAGACCACACTAGAGAGTTTGTTCCACTACTTGTTTATCATAATGGTATACAAGAAGGAAAAGAGTTACCAATTCGTGAAACTTTTGCTGATATTGGTGCAACCATTGCTGAAAATTTTGAAGTTTCAATGCCAAAACATGGGACAAGCTTCTTAAATAGCATTTAAAAATAGTAGGGGGGAATCGCGTATGAAGCCAGAAGCAATAAAGCAAGCAAGCACATATATACAACAAAAAATAAAACATCAACCTAAAATAGGTTTAATTCTAGGATCAGGGTTAGGCGTGTTAGCGGATGAAATTGAAGATGCAGTAGTTATTCCATATAACGAGATACCACATTTTCCAGTATCAACGGTATCAGGTCATAAAGGGCAATTAGTCTCAGGAATATTAAAAGGAAAACCAGTTATTGCGATGCAAGGACGTTTTCATTATTATGAAGGATACCCAATGCAACAGGTTACCTTTCCTGTTCGTGTTTTCAAAGATCTTGGAATGGAGACTCTTCTTGTTACCAATGCGGCTGGTGGCGTAAATGAACAATTTCACCCTGGAGATCTTATGCTTATTACAGATCATATCAATAACATGGGGGCCAATCCGTTAATTGGCAAGAATGATAATCAATTAGGAGTAAGATTTCCCGATCTGTCGGAAGTGTATAGTAAAAAATTAATTGCACATGCTGAATCTTGCGCTAAAGACATTGGTTTACCAATTCAAAAAGGGGTGTATGTTGGCAATACAGGCCCTTCATATGAAACACCTGCTGAAGTTCGTATGCTTCGAACGTTAGGCGGCGATGCTGTTGGAATGTCGACGGTTCCTGAAGTTATTGTTGCAGCACATGCTGGTATGGAAGTCCTTGGTATTTCTTGCATTTCAAATATGGCAGCAGGTATTCTTGATCAGCCATTAACCCATGATGAAGTAATTGAAACTACAGAACGAGTGAAAGAATCATTTCTGCAATTTGTTAAGCAAGTAATTGAAAAAATTCCGGAAAGGTTAGGTTGATAAACATGCGCATGTATGACATTATTGAAAAAAAACGAGACAATCAAGCTTTAACAAAAGACGAAATTCAATTTTTTATTCAAGGTTATACGAATGAAGAAATTCCTGATTATCAAGTTAGTGCTCTATTAATGGCAATTTATTTTCAAGATATGAATGATCAAGAACGTGCTGAGTTGACCCAAGCTATGGTCGAATCAGGGGATCAGATTGAATTATCTGCTATTGAAGGAATAAAAGTAGATAAGCATTCTACTGGAGGCGTTGGTGATACAACAACGTTAATCCTTGCGCCACTCGTTGCTTCTGTAGGTGTACCGGTAGCTAAAATGAGTGGAAGAGGTCTAGGCCATACAGGTGGTACAATTGATAAATTAGAGTCTGTGCCGGGCTTTCATGTTGAAATATCCAATGATGAATTTATAGAATTAGTTAATAAAAACAAAGTAGCAGTCGTAGGTCAGTCAGGCAATCTTACTCCAGCTGATAAGAAAATTTATGGTTTGAGAGATGTTACGGCAACAGTAAATTCAATACCGCTGATTGCTAGTTCTATTATGAGTAAAAAGATTGCTTCAGGTGCAGATGCTATCGTTCTTGATGTGAAAACGGGCGCTGGGGCTTTTATGAAAGATTTGGATGATGCTAAGGAACTTGCAACGGCTATGGTTACAATAGGAAATAAAGTAGGAAGAAATACGATGGCGGTTATTTCTGATATGAGCCAACCACTGGGTCGAGCAATTGGAAACGCCTTAGAAGTGAAAGAGGCTATTGAAACATTGCAAGGGAAAGGGCCGGAAGATTTAACGGAGCTTTGCTTAACATTAGGAAGCCAAATGGTCGTCTTAGCAGAGGAGGCTGACACAATTGATGAGGCGCGCAAGAAATTAGAAGCAAACCTGCATAATGGCAAGGCATTACAGCAATTTAAGGTTTTTCTTGAATCTCAAGGTGGAGATGCTTCTGTAGTCGATCATTCTGAAACTTTACCCCAAGCATCTTATAAAATAGAACTGCCAGCTAAAAGTTCAGGAAAAATATCTGAAATTGTAGCTGATGACATTGGAACGGCAGCGATGATGCTAGGCGCTGGCAGGGCAACGAAAGATGCAGTTATTGATTTAGCAGTTGGTCTTGTTTTAAATAAGAAGATTGGAGACAGTGTGCTAGAAGGAGAATCTTTACTTACAATCTATGCAAATACAGAAGACGTTAACGATGTTAAAGAGAAGCTTTACAATAGTATTACTATTTCTACAAATGAAATAAAAGCACCAACATTAATTCATGGTATGATTACAGAATCATAAAAGTAGATTTCTTCAGTGGTTTTCTTTCACCTTAACCGGTTTGAAGTTATGCTTATATGCAAGAGTGCTATTTTGCAATCATGATCTTTAGTCTCTAGAGAATGGTAAAAGCTTTCGTTTAATTCTAGATATAAAACAGGTGAAATTTTATACATTTTGACGAAAAACTAGTTTAACAACTTTCCTTAAGTTAGGAAACTATGTCAAGATAGGTGATGGCTCGCTCAATGTGAGCCATTTATTTTTGTGCTATAGGAACGCATAAGATTTTTAGGTTTATAGTATAGGTAAAACGACGACGTTTTATCCCCATAAAGTAAGCATTATAAAGTAAACTTATCTCCAATATTTTGGTATAAAAAATATCTAATTTGGTTAGCCTATATATATGACGTCTGAATAGGAACTAAAGGATCTATAACGGTTAAAAATGGATAAGCTACATAGGAATATTGGAGGGAAAAGAATGAAAAAAACTCTATGCATCATCAGCCTTGTCTGTATTCTCATGGGAAACGCGGTAACTTTCGTAAGTGCTGAAGAAGTGAAAAAAAATAACAATCAAAAGTTAGCTGAAGATGCTAAATCAGCTCTTTTGATGGAGCGTGATACAGGAAAGATATTATTCCATAAAAATGAGCATGAAAAACTACCACCAGCAAGTATGACGAAAATTATGACGCTGTTATTAATCATGGAAGCATTAGATGAAGAAAATTTAAAAATAAACGAACAAGTAAGGGTAAGCGAGCATGCTGCTTCTATGGGAGGGTCGCAAATATTCTTAGAAGCCGGAGAAGAGATGAGTGTTGATGACTTGTTAAAAGGAATTTCTATAGCTTCCGGTAATGATGCTAGTGTAGCTTTAGCAGAACGAATAGCTGGAAGTGAAGATGCTTTTGTAGAGAAAATGAACCAAAAAGTAAAAGAACTTGGATTAAAAAACACAAAATTTCAAAATGTAACAGGGCTTCCTGCTGATGAGCAGTACAGTACAGCTCATGATATGGCTGTGATGTCGAAAGAGTTGCTAAAATATGAAGATATTACTAACTATACCTCCATTTATGAGGATTATTTACGTAAAGGAGAAGATAATGAATTTTGGCTTGTGAATACAAATCGGCTAGTAAAGTTTTATGCAGGTGTTGATGGGCTAAAAACAGGCTATACAAGTGAAGCAAAATATTGTTTGTCAGCTACAGCGGAAAAAGAAGAAATGCGAGTTATTGCAGTAGTTATGGGAGCAAGTTCTTCTAAAGAAAGAAATGAACAAGTTTCTAAAATGCTTGATTATGCATTTAACCATTATCAAACGCAAAAATTATTTGAAAAAGGCGATAAAATAACCGAATTAAACCTAACTAAAGCTGAAAACAAACAAACTGATGTAGTTGCTGCAGAATCTATTAGTACATTATTTGAGCGGGGAGATTCTATTGACAATATTACTACAGAAGTGGTTATGAAAGAAGATATTCAACTTCCTGTTCAAAAAGGAGATTCTGTAGGTGAGCTTATTGTAAAAGATAAAGATAACATTTTATCTAGAAGTAATTTGACTGTTAAAGATACTATTCATGAAGCGACTTTCGGTACTCTTTGGAAGCGTGTATGGCAAAATATGGCGAAAAATGATTAATTATTTCTATTTTGGCAGAACTATTTCTTCTTTTGTCAACAAGCAGGATTTATATTCTAGATTCTCGAACTATAAAAGTATGGCAGTATGAAAGAAGGAGGAGACAAAGGCAATGGGACTTCATTCAACATTTGCTGTTAAAGAGAATGTATTAGTTGTTCGCCTTTCTGGGGAATTAGATCACCATGAAGCAGAACAACTACGTAAAGAATGGAAAGAAGTAATGTGTGAGCATGACATTAAACATGTAGTTTTAAATTTAGAAGCTATGGATTTTATGGATAGTTCTGGACTAGGAGTAGTGTTGGGAAGGTATAAAGAAGTATTACAGTTAGGAGGAGAGATGGTTGTTTGTTCTGTCTCCCCTCCAGTAAGAAGGTTGTTTGAAATGTCGGGATTATTTAAGATTGTTCGATTAGAGGAGAACGAACAATTTGCTTTAGAGACGTTGGGGGTGGCATCGTGAAAAATGAAATGACAGTTACCTTTTCAAGTGTTAGTGAAAATGAATCATTTGCTAGAGTAACCGTAGCTGCTTTTGTAAGTAAGCTCGATCCGACAATGGACGAGCTTACAGAAATTAAAACAGTAGTATCAGAAGCTGTAACCAATTGCATTATTCATGCTTATAATAATGAACCTCATCATGAGGTAACAATAACCTGTGCGTTAATAGATGAACAAGTGGAATTAATTATCAAGGATAACGGAATTGGGATTGATGATATTGACGAAGCACGCCAGCCACTATATACTTCCAAACCTGAGTTAGAGCGATCTGGTATGGGTTTTACAATTATTGAGAACTTTATGGATACTGTCGAGGTTATATCTAATCCTGAACAAGGAACAACTGTACACATGACCAAACAATTAACCAACGCAAAAACGATGTGCTCATCGTGAAAGGCCTTAGCGATGAATGTTAATGTACAAGGGGATAATAGGAGCGATTCATTATCTGATCAGGAAGTAAAAACACTAATTGAAAAAAGTCAGCAAGGGGATAAAGTAGCAAGAGATAAATTAGTGGAAAAAAATATCCGCCTTGTATGGTCGGTTGTACAACGGTTTATAAACAGAGGATATGACCCAGACGATTTGTTTCAAATTGGAAGTATTGGTCTCATTAAATCCATTGATAAGTTTGATTTATCCTATGATGTCCGTTTTTCCACGTATGCTGTGCCAATGATTATTGGTGAAATTCAACGTTTTATTCGGGATGATGGAACTGTGAAAGTTAGTCGGTCATTAAAAGAAACTGGGAACCGGATTCGAAAGAAAAAAGATGAATTAACGAAAAAAAACGGTAGATCACCAACAGTAAATGAATTATCAGAGGCATTGGAAATCTCACCAGAAGAAGTTATCCATGCACAAGAAGCAAGTAGATCGCCACAATCTATTCATGAAACGGTATTTGAAAACGATGGTGACCCGATTACGTTATTAGATCAAATTTCCGATCAAGATACAAAATGGTTTGAAAGGATCACTTTACAAGAGGCTATTCGCGACCTAAGTGAAAGAGAAAGACTCATTGTTTATTTGCGTTATTACAAAGATCAAACACAATCTGAAGTAGCTAAACGTTTAGGTATATCGCAAGTTCAAGTATCTCGATTAGAGAAGAAAATATTAGAAGAGATGAAACTATACATTGATGTTTAAATAAAACTAGTAGTAAGATGATCTCATTTGCCAAATGCGGTAGATGGGATCATTTTTGTACTATAGGAAAATATGAATGAAGGTTTTTTCCGAATTATAAGCGTGCTACTGTTGCAAGAATTGGTAGATGCGAGTTGGATTAGTTTTCGGGGGAAATATAGCCTATTACGAACCTTTGGGCTAAAGAAAATAGTACAAGCAAAAAAGACGGTGATTTCTCAAGTTTTTATAGCAGATTAAATGATAGAAAATCTTTCATTATAAATAACCTGTGTAAATCTTAAGGTTTTAGTAAATACTAATGGTACAAGTATCCGAAGCGTTTGGAGGGAGAAGAGTGCCCAACCAAGTTTATGTAAGAATGAAAAAAAACATGGAATTAACTGAATATCAATTGTTACAACTAAAAGATATTGCAGTGATATCCACAAATGATACAAAGAAAAAGGAAATTGAATATGCACCAATATATCGATTGGGTAAAAAAGATAAAAATATTGTTGTAATTGACAGTTTTTTAGTTATTGAACATTTGAATCGTAATTTTCCAGATCTGGATTTTCAATTAATTGGCCCAAATCAAACAATAATTCGGATTAATAAGCGCAGAAAGTCTCCTTCAGTTCTTATTGCTCTTAGTGTTTGGTTATTAATTTTTGTTGGAACAGCAATGACAATTATGAATTTTCATTATGATGTAAGTATGCAGGAAGTACATCAAAAAGTTCATTTTCTGTTAACTGGAGAGAAAAAAGAATATCCGTTATGGTTGCAAATCCCCTATTCTTTAGGATTAGGAATTGGTATGCTGTTATTCTTTAATCATTGGTTTAATAAACGCTTTAATGAAGAGCCGAGCCCATTAGAAGTAGAAATTTATAATTACCAGCAAGATTTAGATGATTACGTAATTCAATATGAAAATGCGCACAACGATGCTGACCATCCTCACTCATCTTCTTGAAGTTTTGATTGGATTTAGTGCAGGGCTTGCTGTAGGAGCTGGTTATGTAGCGTTTATTACCATTTTAGGAATTGTTCCTAGGCTTATACAATTAAGTAAAACAGAAATGTTTCTACCTATTTATACAGCATGTATTCTTGTGGGAAGCTTATTCGGAACCTACTTATCATTTACGTCTGTAGTTTGGAACAATTCAGTATTTTTTATAGCTGTATGGGGGCTATTACAAGGTATTTTTAATGGAATGCTTGCAGCTGCATTAGCAGAAGTGCTAAATGTATTTCCAATATTATATAAACGGATTGGTATTGAAAAATATTTGTTATGGCTGCTTATGGCAATTGTCTTTGGAAAAATAGCAGGTTCTTTATTCCAGTGGTTATATTTTGTGAAGCATTAAATGCTTACCGCATTTTATGTAAGTTGCTATTCCCATTTCATTTGGATTTCCTAGCAAAGTTAAATGTGCAAGTAAGTTCTGTTACCTGTTTTTATATTCCGTTTTTCTAACCAAGCTCCCTGTAGCTATTTCCTGAGAAACATTCCATCAGCATAATTATTATTGTAATCTAAAAGGGGGCCGTACATATGGTACAACATGATCAAAAAATACCTGTGAATCCTAGAATAAGACATACTGAAAACTATATGAAAACAAGATTAGGAATTGGTGTTTCCTTTGATTTAGGGTTTCGCGAGCTTGTACTATTAAAACGAGATATTCAAATTTATTATGTGACAGGATTATGCGATTCAATTATCATCCAAGACTTATTAAAAGAGCTCGTTAATTTAAATGATCATGAAGCAAATAGTAAAAAGCTTCCAGAAATCATTAAAAACCGCCTTATACATCAACAAGTTGAACAAGTAAAAACAATGGATGAGGCTGTAGATCAGATGCTATCGGGTTTAATTGTTTTATTTATCGACGGAGAGCGATTTGCTTACGTCATAGATGTACGAAATTATCCAGGTAGAACACCTGAAGAACCAGATATTGAACGAGTGGTTCGTGGTTCTAGAGATGGGTATACTGAAAATATTATTGAAAATACAGCTTTGACAAGAAGAAGAATAAGAGATCCGAGATTGCGTAATGAAATGCTGAAAGTAGGAGAACGATCCAAAACGGATGTTTGCTTAAGCTATATTGATGATGTTGCGGATGAAGGGTTGATTCAATTAATTAAAGATAGAATTCAAGATATTGAAGTTGATGGTATTTCAATGGCTGATAAGACAGTTGATGAATTTATTATCGATCGGAAGTGGTACCCTTATCCACTAGTACGTTATACAGAGCGTCCAGATGTTGCGGCAAATCATTTATTA
Organism: Virgibacillus dokdonensis; assembly: GCF_900166595.1. Classification (NCBI taxonomy): domain Bacteria; kingdom Bacillati; phylum Bacillota; class Bacilli; order Caryophanales; family Bacillaceae; genus Virgibacillus; species Virgibacillus dokdonensis. Next base: position 1,997,589 of record NZ_LT745763.1, read on the forward strand.
GAAGGACATGTTTTAATCATTGTGGATACTTCACCTAGTGTCATTATTTTACCGACCACATTTTTTCACCATTTACAGCACGCAGAAGAATACCGTCAAACACCAGCAATTGGTACTTTTATTCGTTGGATTCGATTTTTGGCTATCTTTGCATCCATGTATTTACTACCATTATGGCTATTATTTGTCATGGAACCGGATTTATTGCCTAAAGAACTGGCTTTTATTGGTCCGAATGAAGAAGGAAATATCTCAATTCCTGTCCAGATAGTAATGGCTGTCATTGGTATTGAATTCCTTAGAATGGCCGCAATTCACACACCGACACCTTTATCAACCGCAATGGGTTTAATTGCAGCGGTTTTAATTGGGCAAATTGCCATCGATGTTGGGATGTTTAGCCCTGAAGTCATTTTGTATGTCTCTGTTAGTGCTATAGGTGGCTATGTTACTCCCAGTTATGAGTTAAGCGTGTCTAATAAAATAGTGAACATTATATTCGTGGTGGTTACTGGGTTATTTGGATTAGTTGGTTTTATTACCATATTTTTAGCTCACCTCTTATTTTTAATTCACCTTAAATCTTTACGAACACCTTATTTATGGCCATTTATTCCTTTTAATCCACGGGCTATGTTGCACACTTTAATTCGTATCCCTGTACCATATACAAATAGTAGACCAAGCATTGTTCACCCTAAAAACAATTATCGTCAGCCTGAAAAATGATGGTATTATTCAGTAGGAGTTAAGCGTGTCTCCTGCTGAATACGTACTATTATAACCGTAATGATTTGTTAGAAATCTGAAGTTACCAGTTATAATACGTTTTAAATGTTGTAGAAAAATATTACAATCAGCCGTATAACTACAGTTAGATGTATAAGATAAGACCTGAATTTTTAAATAAGTCTCTTTTCATTTATACGTTGATGTGGTAAAGTTTTTAATTATAACTTGCGCTCTAGAAAAGTATAAAATTTTAAGGTTATAGTATAAGCTAAGTTTTTTAATGTTGAAAGGGTTGCGGAGGTTTTTAATGCTATGATAATTGATAATCATCCATTTACAGTAAATAAACAAGGACATTTAGAAATTGGCGGTATAGATAGTGTATCATTGGCAAAAAAATATGGAACACCTTTATATGTTTATGATGTGCAAATGATTCGAAACAACTGTCGCGCTTTTGTAAATACGTTTAAAAAAATGGATATTCCTGCGAAAGTAGCTTATGCTAGCAAGGCATTTTCATCAATTGCTATGTTACAAGTCATGAAGCAAGAGGGAATGTATTTGGATGTGGTATCGGAAGGAGAATTATACACAGCATTACAAGCTGGTTTTCCAACTGAGAAAATTCACCTTCATGGAAATAATAAAAGTATTGCAGAGATTAGGATGGCAATTGAAAATAATATTGGATGTATTGTGGTAGATAACTTTCAAGAAATACAACATATTCGTTCCTTGCTTAAAGATTACAATAAACAAATGGACGTTTTAATGCGAGTAACACCAGGGGTAGAATCTAAAACACATCAGTATATTATGACAGGACATGAAGATTCTAAGTTTGGGTTTAACTTGCAAAACGGACAAGCGGAGGATGCACTTTTAAAGATGATCGATGACCCATATATTTGTTTTCAAGGATTGCATTGCCATATAGGTTCACAAATATTTGAAACAGACCGATTTATATTAGCTACAAATATGTTATTTCAAGCATTAAAAATGTGGAAGCAACAGTATAATTATGTACCTAATGTGTTAAATTTGGGTGGAGGCTATGGAATTCGTTACACAAAGGAGGATGCTCCTATATCTTACGCCCCATTTATAGAAGAATTAGTTTATGAAGTGCAAAAACAAGCAGAATCTTTAGCGATTTCAATGCCAGAAATTTGGATAGAACCTGGTAGAGCAATTGCTGGCAATGCTGGAATTACTTTATATACTATAGGTTCGATGAAAGAAATTCCAGGAATTCGAAATTATATAGCGGTTGACGGGGGTATGACAGATAATCTACGTCCCTCGTTATATCAAGCAAAATATGAAGCGGTGTTAGCAAATAAAGCAGATTGGCTAGTAGAAAAAAATGTATCTATTGCTGGTAAATGTTGCGAATCAGGGGATATGCTTATATGGGATCTACCTTTGCCTGCCGTTTCACAGAATGACATTTTGGCCGTTTTTTCAACGGGGGCTTATGGTTATTCTATGGCAAACCATTACAATCGATTTGCAAAACCCGCAGTGGTTTTTGTGGAAAATGGCAAGGATAAACTCGTTGTCAGACGTGAGACATATAAAGATGTGACCCGCCATGACCTTAGTTTTGAATAAGTAAATTCTTTGCACAGACTTCATTACATGATAAAATGGAGCTTAGTTCTATTACAAAAAGGAGATTTATAGAATGGCTAAAAAAGGGTATATTTTATTGGAAAATGATAATAAAATTGAGTTTGATTTATATGAAGAAGCAGCACCAAATACAGTGGCAAACTTTGAAAAGCTTGCCAATGATGGCTTTTATAATGGATTAACATTTCACCGTGTTATTCCTGGCTTTGTTAGTCAAGGTGGTTGTCCAGTAGGTAACGGAACAGGATCAGCAGGTTATACGATTAAATGTGAAACAGAAGGGAATCCGCATAAACATCAAGAAGGATCTCTTTCAATGGCTCATGCTGGAAAAGATACAGGAAGTTGTCAATTTTTTATTGTCCATGAACCTCAACCACATTTAAATGGCGTTCACACTATATTTGGACAAGTAACTTCAGGAATTCAATTTGCAAAAACAATGCAAAACGGAGATGTGATGAAGGAAGTTAAAGTTTATACGGCTTAATTTTCATTGGTATGTAGTCAGATATCATAGGGGTGACAGAAGTTGTAAACTTTATAGTAAGAGCCCGAAACCAGTTAATAAATTTACTAGATTTTCTGAGTTAATGTACAAATAGTAAAAACGGAGAAATTGTAATTGTATAAGGGTGCCATGCCAAACCGTAAGACGCTTGCTTCAAAGTATAGTTATGCAAGAAGGAAGAGCGGCACCTTCTTTTTACCATTCGTTTTTAATAATTAGTCAGTACGGGCACAAACTAGTGTAGGAGAGAAGCCTGCTAATCAAGGATTCACATGAAACTGAGGTGGAAGTATGGATGTTTTACTGCTTTTTTACCTCCTCGTTTTCGTAGCACCAATTAGTATTTTTTTTCATGAATTTGGACATGCTATAGTTGCTTGGTTTTTACAAGCCGAAAAAGTGGATATATCAATCGGCGCAGGAACTGTAAAAACATTAATGCACGTAGGTAGGTTTCGTATTTCTATTGCTCCGTTGTTTTTTATTGGGGGTTTAGCAACAAGTTATCGGCAACCCGACTATAGCAGATTGGAAAAAATAATTATAACTATTTCTGGCCCTTTATTCAGTGTTTTCATGGCTTTTATATTTTGGAAAATAGATGTCATGACTATCGCGTTTTCTTTTCATCTGTTTGTTTGGTTCAACCTTTGGGTAGGGATCGTAAATTTAATTCCTTTTAAGTGGAAAGGAAAGAAAACAGATGGACATATTATTATGCAACTCCTACGAAATAAAAATATCTAGAAAACTATCTTAAATACTTGCCAAAACCGTATCTTTTCAATGCTAGTTTATTGGGTAAATCTGAACACATATATAAAGTGTAATTATGATGCAATTTAAATTAATTAGTCAACTGTTATGAATTGTAAAGAAAAATAAATGCCTTATGGTAATCTATCCGTGCAGTTGAGCTTTTTTTCTTACGTACATATTTGACAAAACAAGGGAAACGTGTATAAATATAATTACGAGCATTTAGTTTAAAATTCTATATTATATAGTTAATAATTAAATTGTCCGCTTAAAACCAATAGCTTAATTGTGTATTGTTTTATCCTGCTGTAGGGCGTTTTAAACATCCACAACAGGGAGATAAGTTGATTAAGGAGATACAAATACAAACATCTAGTTTGAAATGAAAAACTCCTATTGAATAAATTTCACATACAAGCTATTTTGTTAATGAGGGGTATCTATGTTAATTCGCTTTAAGAAAAATCTAGAAAAAATAGCCATGGGTTTGCTTTCTTTTATGCCTGAAGAAAAAGATGTTAAGAAGCTACAGCAAACCATCAGAGAATATGAAGCTAACCTAGATTGGCATTTGTATTTATGGAAGGAAGAAGATGACGTTCTAGGAGCAATTGGTTTGCGGATTGAAAACGAAAGCAATGCTATCATTCAGCATGTTTCGGTTAATCCTTCACATCGTAATCAAGGGATAGGAAGAAGAATGGTTATTGAGGTTGATAAACTTTACCGTAATAAGTATACAGTATCTACGACAAAAGAAATCCAGGAGTTTTATCAAAGGTGCGATGAAACAAATGATTTTGAATGAAATGTTTAGAAAAAAAGCCAGCCTAAAAGGGCCGGCTTTTATTTTCGTTTGCTGCTTAGCCATGTAGAAGATATTGATTTAGAGCCATGCAGCACCAACAATAATTAATAGTATGAATAGTACGACGATTAACGCGAATCCTCCACCGTAACCATATCCGCCACTCATAATAATATACCTCCTTTTTTGTACTTAGCCTTAAATGTTTCGAATAACATTTATCTTACAGTAATAACGTATGTTAGAAATCAAAATCGTGTATAGGCGTTTGTAATTAATGATATAATTTTTCGGGAAGGAGGTAATAAATTGCAAGCTTACAAGGTGAAATTGGATGCTTTTGAAGGTCCACTTGATTTATTACTTCATTTAATTAATCAATATGAAATTGATATTTATGACATACCCGTTGCGCAAATTACGGAACAGTATATGCAATACATCCATACTATGAAACGGCTAGAGTTAAACATTGCTAGTGAGTACTTAGTTATGGCAGCGACTCTAATAGAAATAAAAAGTCAAATGCTTTTACCAAAACCTGAATTAGATGAAGATGCCGAAGAATATATGGAAGATCCACGAGAAGATCTTATGCAACGATTAATTGAGTATCGAAAGTATAAAGAAGCTGCTTTGCAATTGCAGGTTATAGAAAAAGAGGCAAATCAAATCTATACGAGACCACCTTTATTGTTCGATGAAAGCATATCTAAACATTCAGAAATCGTACAAGGTGAAACATCGGTTTATGATATGTTGGAAGCATTACGTCAAATGTTTGAACGAAAAAAATGGGATGCACCGCTAGAAACTAAAGTTGAAAAATCAGACATACCGATTGAACAGAGAATGGAGGAAGTACTACAGACAGTAAAATCAGCGAAAGAAGGGATTTTGTTTGATCGCTTATTTACAATACAAACTCGCCCTCATATTGTTGTAACATTTATTGCCCTCTTGGAATTAATGAAAAAAAATCAAGTTTATTGTAAACAAGAGAAGCAGTTATCCGAATTATACGTGTTTAGTATGGAGGAATAAAGGTGGAAATAAATAAATTAAAAGCAATTGTAGAAGGTTTGTTGTTTGCTTCAGGGAATGAAGGAATAACAATAAAGCAATTGTCAGATGTTTTGGAAATAACAGAAGCAACGATTGAACTTGTTTTAGACGAATTAAAGCAGGAATATGAAAGCACAGATCGCGGTATACGAATGATGCAAGCGCATGAAGTGTTTCATTTAACAACTAGACCAGAGCATAGTCATTATTACAAGAAATTACTAGAGACACCTCAAACAACAAGGATGTCTCAAGCAGCGTTAGAAACGTTAGCTATTATTGCTTATAATCAACCGATAACACGAACTGAAATTGAGGAAGTACGAGGTGTAAAGAGTGATCGACCAGTACAAACCCTCCTTTCTAGGCTTTTAATTGAGGAAGTTGGGAGGAAAGATACGGTAGGTAAACCGATCTTGTTTGCTACTACAAAAGAGTTTCTTACTTATTTTGGTTTAACATCATTACAAGATTTACCACCTCTACCAGATGCAAATGATGAAGAATTAGAAACAGAAGCAGATTTATTTTTTGAGCGTTTTAATGAACAAATAAATGAAGACCATTCATAATGGAAGTTGGCTAAATGCCAACTTTTTTGCAATATAAAAAAGTAAAATTTTAAAGGTTTATAGTATAAGAAAAATAATAGAGCGAGTGGTTTTTGCATACAAAATGTTTCTTATAAACTAGTGAACATATGGCAATCTTTTTAGGGTCTCCTATAGTGTTTGCATAACTTTTTAGGACATGCATAGATTGTAAAGAGACCAAGATTGGGAGGAACCAAGCGTATGCGATTTGTTTTAGTTGCCATTTGCTCAATAATTTTGTTGACTACTTTATTTCCCGTAAAAGGACATGCTGCACCACAAGTATCTGCAAATCATGCAGTTTTAATGGAACAAAGCACAGGTCGTGTATTGTTTGAAAAACAAGCTTACTCAAAGGCTAACATTGCAAGTATTACAAAAATAATGACTGCTATTATTGCGATTGAGTCTGGTAAGATGCATGAAAAAGCAAAAGCGAGTCGAAAAGCTATTTATACAGAAGGCTCATCGATTTACTTAGAGGAAGGGGAAAAGATGCGTTTAAAAGATCTAGTATATGGATTAATGTTGCGCTCGGGAAACGATGCAGCTGTAGCAATTAGTGAGCATGTTGGAGGGAGTGAAGCTGGTTTTGTTTACTTAATGAACGAAAAAGCTAGTTGGCTAGGTATGAACGATACAAACTTTGCTAACCCACATGGTTTGGATGAAGAAGGTCACTATTCAACCGCATATGATATGGCGACACTAATGCGCTATGCTATGAAAAACCCTACATTTCAAAAGGTAACAGGCGCAACATCTTATTTAGCCGAAACGCGTATATATTCTTGGCAAAATAAAAACAAATTATTAACCCAATATTATGACCATAGTACTGGAGGAAAGACGGGATATACGAAACAAACTGGAAGAACATTGGTTTCTACTGCTGAAAAAGATGATATGAATTTAATAGCAGTAACGTTAAATGCTCCAGATGATTGGAGAGATCATATTACGATGTTTGAGTGGGGTTTTGAAGAATACAATATAGAAACATTGACTAAACCAAAAAGACTTGCTTATCGATTACCTGAAAGTAATGAAGTCTATACCGCTTATATAGATAAAGCAATTCAATACCCATTAACGAAGCAAGAAAAAAGTAAAGTATCTAACCAGCTGTTCATTGATGAGACCATTTCTGATAACAACATAATTGGAAAAAACATATTTTATTTAAATGGCAAAGCCATTGCAACGACAAACGTTTTAAATGAAGCACCGAAATCTGTTAATAAGAAACTATTTTCCAGCAATATTTATCAATTATTTAAGTATATTTCCGGAGTTGATGTGTTATGGTAAACATAATTTGGGTATCTATGGCAGCCATTGGCATTATTTATGCTATGTTAAACGGTACAATGGATCAGGTTAATGAAGCTATTTTCTCTAGCGCAAGTGAAGCTGTTACTTTATCTATTGGACTAATTAGTGTGCTCGTATTTTGGCTCGGAATTATGAAGGTTGCTGAAAAAGCTGGGATTCTATCTGTTTTGGCGAAACTCTTTCGACCGCTTATTGTTAGATTATTTCCAGATATTCCAAAAGATCATCCAGCTATTGGTTACATCCTGTCCAATGTCACTGCAAATATTTTTGGACTAGGTAATGCAGCAACACCTATGGGGATTAAAGCTATGGAGCAAATGAAGCAGTTAAGTGGAAATGACGCTGCTTCTAGATCTATGATTACTTTCTTAGCTTTAAATACATCAAGTCTAACGGTTATCCCAACAACGGTTATTGCTATACGCATGCAATATAACTCTGCATCTCCAACTGAAATTGTTGGGGCAACTATTTTAGCGACGTTCATATCATCATTGGGCGCCATAATAATTGATCGGATTTTTTATCACAAAAGTAAATGGGAGGCAGCATCTTAATGGAACTGGTAACAATAGTGAGCGCATGGCTAGTTCCTTGCTTCATTTTAATTGTTTTAGCTACTGCAACAATTAAAAAAGTGCCAGCTTATGAAGTATTTGTGGAAGGCGGGAAGGAAGGAGTAAAAATGGCTTTTTCCTTGCTTCCTTTTTTAGTCGGTATGATTGTAGCAATAGCTATATTGCGAAGTTCTGGAGCATTAGAGGCGTTTATTGATTTATTGGCGCCAATTTTAACAGCGATCGGAGTGCCGCCAGATATAATTCCACTAGCATTGGTTAGACCGATATCAGGTACAGCAGCACTCGGGATGACAACCGAGTTAATACACACGCATGGTCCAGATTCATTTATAGGTAGGCTAGCATCTGTCATGCAAGGTAGTACAGATACGACACTCTATATTTTAACAATATATTTTGGGGCCATTGGCATTAAGAAGATGAGATATGCTTTAAAAGTTGGTTTATTGGCCGATTTAATCGGAATTATTGCTTCCATTATCATTGTATCCATTCTGTTCGGGTAACACTAGTAATGACAATTGTATTTTTTAGCTTAAATATCTAGGGGTTCTTTGAGACTAGAAGAAAGAGAAAAAGTTGCTTTATCTTATAAAAAAAGATAAGCTTGTCATGAAAACTTGGCGATAAGCCAAGTTTCTTAATTGGGGTGGAATTTTACCGTTCCTGTACTAATTTGTTTGCATGTTTATAATGAATTAGATGCGAGATGAGGATATCAAATAAAATAAAGGCGTAAGATTTGTTATCTAAGCTATTTATTCGTATAGTATAATTGATATTCATTTGTAAGAATCGAATACAAAGGGTAAAATAATTTAGGTGTAGAAGCCTCATTTAATCGAGCTTTAAATTTTTCATAACCGTGATGAAGGCTTAACATATATTGCACATATAAAGGTAATGGTGATAAAATGACAAACACGCAAGAGAGACTGCAAAAAGTGATTGCCCAAAGTGGTGTAACATCAAGAAGAAAAGCAGAACAATTAATTTTAGGTGGAAAGGTAAAGGTAAACCAACAAGTAGTTACAACACTTGGTACGAAAGTAAAACATGATGATTTTATTGAAGTAGACGGTGTTCCTTTGGAAAAAGAGGCTCCTGTTTACTATTTGTTGTACAAACCTCGTGGTGTAATATCCAGTTTAAAAGACGATAAAGGTAGAAAAGTAATTACCGATCTACTAGGTGAAGTAGACGAACGTGTTTTCCCTGTCGGTCGATTAGACTATGATACATCTGGTATATTGATTGTAACAAATGATGGCGCATTTGCTAATTTGCTCATGCATCCCCGATACCAAATAGATAAAGAGTATGTTACAAAAATAAAAGGAATTCCAGAAAAAGCTGACTTGGCAAGGTTGAGAAAAGGAGTTCGATCGGAGCAGGATATATTAAAAGCAGTACAATATCGTATTCTTGAAACGGACAAAAAGAAAAATCATACTATTTTACAACTAACTTTAAGAGAAGGAAAGAATAGACACGTGCGTCGAATGATGGAAGCATTAGGTTATCCAGTTTTAAAGTTAAAGCGTGAAAAATATGGTTTTTTAACTCTTGATGGTCTAAAACCAGGAGAATATCGACCATTAACCCCGAAAGAAGTAAAGCAAATGCGACATTTGGCAGAACAAAATTGTTGAATAATATTCAAAATTTAAATTCTTCCAAAATGCTATAATGGTTGTTGGGAGTTGATTCATGATGAGTTTAGATGAAATAAAACAGAAGAAAAAGAATAAAAAAAGAAATCGCTTTATATTTCGATCTGTTATTTTACTTATACTAGTTGGGGCAGTTGTATTTGCAGTCGTCCAAAATCTGCAAGATGATAAGATTATTTACAATGTTGGCGACAATGCCCCTGATTTTCAACTGGAGCAAATAAACAAATACAACGAACGAGAAACAGTTCGACTTAGCGATTTAGAAGGAAAAGGGGTAATGCTTAATTTTTGGGGAACTTGGTGTAAGCCTTGTGAAGAAGAAATGCCTTACATGCAAAAATTGTACCCACAATATAAAGAAAAAGGGGTCGAAATAGTTGCAGTTAGTCTTGATTCTACAGAACTCGTTGTTCATCGTTTCGTCGATGAATATGACTTAACTTTTCCTATTCCTCACGACAAAGATAGTCAAGTGAGAGACTTATATAAAGTGGGCCCTATTCCAAGCACTGTATTTATTGACCCACAAGGTAAAATTGTAGAGGTAGTAAATGGAGCATTAAGCTTAGAAAGATTAGATGGTTATCTACAAGAAATAACGCCTAAGTAAATGTCTTTTTGTAATGGGGAAGGGGAATGAAATGAATAAAATAAAATGTGAGTGCGGGCATGTTAATCCAGAAGGTACCGTCCTTTGTGAATCTTGTGGTAAACCGATAGAAGAAAATCAACATATTGATGGCAACGACAAGAAGAAATTGTTAAATATGCGATATGATGGTACTGCACGACGCTCCCAAACATATAATAAATCGATTGTTGATAAGGTTTGGAGCTTTTTTTCTTCCGTTAAAGTGGGAATTTGGCTTATTGTCATCGCGCTTATAGCTTCTGCAGTTGGATCCATCTTTCCGCAAGAACAATACATACCTGCAGATGCAGTCTCTAGAGATCCGGCTATTTTTTATGAAGAACGTTATGGAATATTAGGACAAATTTTTTATCAATTAGGCTTCCATAATTTATATAGTTCATGGTGGTATATGGTTTTAATTGCTTTGATAGGTATATCACTCGTTATTTGTAGCCTTGATCGCTTTGTGCCACTTTTTCGTGCATTACGGAATCAAAAAGCAAAGCGACATGCAACATTTTTGCAAAGGCAACGTCTGTTTAGTCAAACAGACCAAGTTGATGAAGAAGATATCGATATTATAAAGCAAAGGTTAAAAAAATTAAGATATAATATTAAAGAGCAAGATGGGCATATCCTTGCTGAAAAGGGTAGATTTTCAAGATGGGGGCCTTATGTAAACCATATTGGGTTGATTATTATTTTGCTTGCCGCTTTATTAAGGCAAACTTCGGTTTTTTATATGGATGAATATATCTGGATTCGTGAAGGGGAGCAAAAAGTGATCCCCGGTACGGAACAACAGTACTACATTGAAAATAAAGATTTTGTCTTGGAAAATTATGACCCGGAAGATGAGTTGTACAAAGATGCTTTAGAACAAGAAGGTGCGCCTGTTGCAAGTAATTACCAAACCAATGCGGTTATTTATAAAGCGATGGAACCAGAAGTAACTGGTGCAGAACCAGAATTAAAGAAAATTGAAGAAGGCAATATTCGGTTAAACGAACCATTAAATTTTGACGACTATGCAGTGTATCAAATGGGGTATCAGCAAAATGAATTTTCTAGCATGTCATTTAAAATTCATGAAACAAATGATCGGGAAGAAAAATCATTAGGAGATTTTACTGTTGATTTAACTTCTCCTAAATCGGAGTATGAGCTTGATAGTGGATTTAAAGTAGAAATTAACAATTATTATCCGGATTATTTTTTGGATGATAATGGAGAGCCTGCTTCAGAGACAGATTACCCTAGAAATCCAGCGTTCGTGATGATGATTTATCCGCCAGATGGAAGTGAACCAGAAGTGAGCTTTTTAGGAATTGGCAAAAACATAGATGCGACTGGAGAAAATGACTATAATATAGGAATTACAAACTTTGAACTTCGTGATGTTAGCGGGTTAAGTATACGTCGCGATTACTCTTTACCATACTTTATCGTTGGCGCTATTATCTTTATGATCGGTGTTATTCAGGGAATGTATTGGCACCATAGAAGAATTTGGGTTCGTCCTCAAAATGGTGGAATTCTATTAGCCGCTCATACGAATAAAAACTGGTATGGTGTGAAAAAGGATATTGAAAAAATCGTTGATGGGACACATATTCAAATGGTAATCGATCAACAAGAGCTGGATAAATAAAAGTATAATTTATTATGTTAAGCTTCTAAGTCCGGCAACATTAGTACAATAGACTTATAGAGTATAATGCTGGACGAAATGTTCCTTACACTACATCCCATTTGTTCAGGGCAAAGATTTAAATGGAAGACATCTGTTGGTTCACGTTTTCATTTCATTAGGAGGGGTTTCATGAATAACTTAATTGAATTAAGTAGTACACTTCTATACACTGCTTTCTTTCTCTATTTAGTTGCAACTTTATTTTTTTCATTTACAATAGGGAGTAAGAGAAAATCAGATGGCAAAGCTGCTAAAATAGGAATTACATTGGCTATCATTGGTTTTTCCACCCAACTAGGCTACTTTATAACAAGGTGGATAGGGAGTGGGCATGCTCCTGTCAGTAACTTATTTGAATATATGACATTCTTTGGTATGGCAACAGTATTGGGATTCATTATCTTGTATTTTATTTATAAAATAACGGTACTGGGATTATTTGCATTGCCAGTCGCTTTAATTATTATTGCTTATGCAAGTATGTTTCCAACTGAGGTATCCCCTCTAGTCCCATCGTTGCAAAGTCATTGGTTATACATTCATGTTACTACAGTGTCTCTATCACAAGGAATTTTAACCATTAGCTTTGTCGCTGGATTAATCTATTTAATTCGGCAAATAGACCAATCAAAGACAACAAAACGAACGACTTGGTTGGAAATAACACTTTATTCGTTAATTCTCTTTGTTGGATTTATACTAGCAACAACTTTATTCAATGTCATGAATTATCAAGCTGTTTTTGAGTATCCTAATAATGCCGGAACTGGCACGATAGAAACAGAATATCATATGCCAGCAATTGCTGCACCAACAGACGGAACATTACTAACAGATAAAGTTATGAATCCTTGGTTTGAAATTCCGGAATGGATGCATGGCGCAGATGCTGGACGAAAATTTAATACATTATTATGGTCATTTATTTTTGGTACTGGCCTTTATATACTGTTAAGGCTCGTATTCAGAAAGAGACTGGGTGCTACGATTCAGCCATTACTTCAGAAAACGAATCCTGATTTATTAGATGAAATTACGTATCGTTCCGTAGCGATTGGTTTTCCTTTATTTACCTTGGGAGGTCTTATATTTGCTGCTATTTGGGCAGAAGAAGCCTGGGGAAGATTTTGGGGCTGGGATCCTAAAGAAGTTTGGGCACTAATTACATGGTTTTTCTATGCTGCCTTTCTACATCTACGTTTGTCAAGAGGTTGGCATGGCGAAAAATCTGCTTGGCTCGCTGCGGTCGGTTTTGCGATAATTATGTTTAATTTAATTGTTGTAAACCTTGTTTTAGCTGGTTTACATTCCTATGCTTAAGTAACTAATCGCAAGGCATCATTATGGTCATAGTGGTGCCTTTTCTTTATTTATGTTATTATTAGATGGTTTTTAGTATAGTGTTATGTAAGGAAATACTACAGTTTGTCTAGCCTTTTTATTATCCAAGTTTTCTTTATACATTTCAAACAACTTAGTTTATACTCTTATTAGCAAGATAGGATACAAGGGGGAACAAAAATGGACAAAGAGTCAAAAGTGTTAGTAGTCGATGATGAAGAAAGAATTCGAAGACTACTACGTATGTATATGGAACGAGACGGTTTTCTCGTTGAAGAAGCAGAGAATGGAGCAGATGCTTTAAAGCTTGCTCTTGATAACCATTACGATGTAATTTTACTTGATATTATGATGCCAGAGATGGATGGCGTTGAGGTTTGTCAAGAATTACGAAAAGAAAAAGATACGCCTGTTATTATGTTAACAGCAAAAGGTGAAGAAGCTAATCGTGTACAAGGTTTTGAAATTGGTGTAGATGATTACATCGTGAAGCCCTTTAGTCCTAGAGAAGTAGTGTTGCGAGTTAAAGCCTTGCTTCGCCGTGTTTCAAGTGCAACATTTCAGGAAACGGATACAACTGCGAAGAATGTTTTGGTTTTTCCTCATTTAACCATTGATCATGACGCGCACCGTGTTACTGCGGATGGAGAAGAAGTGAGCTTAACACCAAAAGAATATGAATTATTATGTTTTTTAGCAAAATCACCGGATAAAGTGTTTAACCGCGAGCATTTGTTAAAAGAAGTATGGCAATATGAATTTTTTGGAGATTTGCGAACGGTGGATACACATGTTAAAAGGCTTCGTGAAAAGTTGAACCAAGTATCTCAAGAAGCTGCGAAAATGATTGTCACTGTTTGGGGCGTTGGCTATAAGTTCGAGGTGGATGAAGACTAATGTTTTGGCGGAGTGTAGTAGGTAAACTAGCAATAACGATTCTATTGCTAGTTTCTTTCGTGTTATTTATCTTAACTATTTTACTTTTACAGTTTTTTGAAGATTTCCATATTCAGGAAGCAGAGCAGGATATGTTACAAACAGCTGAAAAAATTTCAATGCTTGTGGATACTCATGATGAAAATGAAATTATTGAAGAAACAACTGAGCGCGTTAAAGACCCAGCTAGCCGAGTAGCCATTGTTTCAGGTGATGGTGATTTATGGGTTTCTAATAGCGAGGATGATCAATTATCCAAGCTAGAATTAGACTGGCTAAAGCAAGAGGAACTCTCTTCTGTTCTTACTAACAATGTTCAAGTACGTAAGCAAATGAAGTTACCTGGTACTGAACGAGAGGCGATGATTGTAGGCGTTCCTATGAACCATCAAGATGGAGCTATTTATGTGTATCAGTCACTGAATGTTATTGATCAAACAAAAGCAGAAACGACTAAAATTATTTTTCTTGCTGCAGGTATTGCTATTGTTTTGACTACAATATTTGCGTTTTTTCTATCCACGCGTATCACCTCTCCACTTATTAAAATGAGGGAAGCTGCTTTCGATTTAGCTAGAGGTGAATTTAATACGAAAGTGCCTATTTTAACCCATGATGAAATAGGAGAACTAGCTTTAGCGTTTAATCGTATGGGAAGACAATTGAAATTTCATTTAAATGCACTAAGACAGGAAAAAGAGCAACTATCTAGTATTGTTAGTTCAATGGCAGATGGTGTAATAACTTTAAATCGTTCAGGAGACATGATTGTTACCAATGCCCCAGCAGATCGATTTATTGAAGATTGGTATTATGAGAATAATCTTCCATACCGTGCTGAAGATCGAAAATTACCACATGAATTAAAAACCATTTTACAAGAAGTCATTGATGGCGAGACGGAAGCTATGCATGAACTTAGCCTACAAGGTAGAAATTGGGTGATGGTGATGACACCTTTATATGATCAAGCCTACGTTCGCGGAGCAGTTGCGGTCATTAGAGATATGACAGAGGAAAGAAGAATGGATAAGCTACGTCAAGATTTTATTGCTAATGTTTCTCATGAATTAAGAACACCAATTTCCATGCTCCAAGGTTATAGTGAAGCAATTGTCGATGATATTGCAGAGACCAAGGAAGACAAAAATGAATTAGCCCAGATTATTCATGAAGAATCGCTTCGTATGGGGCGACTAGTCAACGAATTATTAGACTTAGCTAGAATGGAAGCAGGCCATATTCACCTGAATACAGAAGAAGTGAAGGTTGGACCATATGTAGAACGAATTTATAAAAAATTTCAAGGGCTGGCTAATGAGAATAAAATATCTTTACATCTAGATAAGTCGATTTACGAAGCGACTGCCGTATTCGATCCAGATCGAATTGAACAAGTGTTTACAAATCTCATTGACAACGCTATTCGTCATACTAGTAAAGAAGGTTATGTAAATATAAGAGTGATCAATGATAGTGAGGCTTTCCAAGTAGAAATACAAGATAGTGGAAGTGGAATCCCAGAAGAAGACCTTCCATTTGTCTTTGAACGCTTTTACAAAGCTGATAAGTCAAGGACAAGAGATAAAAAGAAAAAAGGTACTGGACTAGGACTTGCCATTGCTAAAAATATTATTGACGCTCATCAAGGTACGATCAATGTAAATAGTAAGTTGAATCAAGGGACAGCGTTTTATCTCCGTATACCAAGGCTATAAGATTGCAAGTAGCATGTTATATCCTGGATGAAACGTGC
Source organism: Virgibacillus dokdonensis (assembly GCF_900166595.1). Lineage (NCBI taxonomy): Bacteria > Bacillati > Bacillota > Bacilli > Caryophanales > Bacillaceae > Virgibacillus > Virgibacillus dokdonensis. The sequence goes on from NZ_LT745763.1 coordinate 2,013,653, forward strand.
TGTAAGCTACCACTTTAAGAATTAGAGGGATTGAAGTTTCACTTTATATTAATCGTACGATTTTATCCCACTGTTTTAAACAAGTATTTATGATATCATAAATGAAAAATTGGAATTAGAAAGGATGTTACTTTATGAAACAATGGTTATTTCGATTTGGTTCATTTCTGGTCGCTATTGCTCTATTAGTAGGGTGTGGAAACGATGATTCAGGAACTACTGCCCCATCAAGCAATCAACCTTCTGAAAATCAAGTTACACAGGAAGAACAAGCAGCAGAAACAGTATTGATTACAATATCTAAAGACGATGGTGCGGAATACTTACATGAAAAAGAGATACCCATTGAACAAGGCGATACTTTAATGGATGTAATGGAAGAAAATTTTTATGTTGAAACGGAACAGAATGGAGAATTTATTACCTCGATTGAACGTTTATCAGCAAAAGAAGGTGAGAAAAAAGGGTGGATTTATACCGTGAATGGTGAGATGCCAAATGTTGGTGCTGCAGAATATGAATTAAAGCCAGGTGATAAAGTAGTTTTTGATTTTCAAGCTTGGGAATGAGCATATAAATGAACACCTATAAATTAACGCTTATTGCGTTACTAGCGGCACTTGCAGTTGTTGGAAGGTATTGGTTTGCTTTTTTACCAAATGTGCAACCAGTTACGGCAATAATTATTATTACAGGGGTAATCTTAGGGTCGGGGAGCGCATTATTGTTAACAGTTATTGTTGTCTTTGTATCCAATATGCTACTTGGCATGGGAATATGGGCGGTTTGGCAAGCCATCTCATGGGGAGTGATAGGCATTATCAGTGGTTGGATAGGTAAATTTTTTTCACGACCACCGTTTTTGCTGTTGTTAATCTTTACTGTTTTTAGCGGTTATTTTTATGGCTTTATTATCTCGCTGACTACATATCAAATGACTGGTGCATTTTGGCCATATTACATAAGTGGATTACCATTTGATACAAATCATGCTATTGGCAACGCTGTTTTTTTAGTGCTCTTTTATCCTCTTATCGCATATTTAATGGAAAAATATGCGTTACACCGTTTTACAGTAAAAGATACTGACTGGAATCGAGTAGAGGGAAAAGTTAAGTAACTTTACGCCCCTCTCACACCACCGTACGTACCGTTCGGTATACGGCGGTTCAATAGTTTGAGTGTACGAACTGGTATTGTAGAGCGATGTCTTTATATCCTCTCGATGCCAGTTCTTTATCTGTTAATGAACGATGGAGTACATAACTACTGGATATAACCCAGTAGCCCTTTCTTGTATTCGACCATTCATAAGCTTTATGTTTATCGATACCTAAGCGAATTAGATTTTTCCTTTTTGTGCGTGGGTTTTTCCACTGCTTCCAGAGATATTGTCTAATTCTTCGCTTCAACCATCCATTGAGATTCTTTATAAATCCTTTCATTTCCCCTATGCCATAGTAGTTTATCCAACCTGTCATAAGTTGTTGGATTTCTTTAAGAATCACTTCGAGATGTCGTCCACGATTGCGTTTGGTGATCCGCTTGAGTTTCCTTTTGACGGTCACTTTCGCTTTATTATGCGGACGAATTTTGACACCCTTCTTCGTAGCTAATAAGCAGAAGCCAAGAAACTTACGTTTCAAAGGACTTCCAACCGCACTCTTTTCTCGGTTAACAGTTAAACTCAGATCCTTCTCAAGAAAGTTCGTTATATTATCCATTACCCGATATCCTGCTCTCCTGCTTTTCACATAGATATTACAGTCGTCCGCATAGCGGACGAATCTGTGACCACGCTTTTCTAATCGTTGGTCTAATTCATTCAGATAAATATTACTGAGTAACGGCGATAAGTTTCCACCTTGCGGCGTTCCTTCTTCCGATTTCTCAAAGATACCGTTTATCATAATTCCACTCAATAAATACTGTCTTACCAAGCGAAGCACGCGCTTATCATCTATCTGTTTTTCCACGAAATACATCAGTTTGTCATGATTTACCGTATCGAAGTAGGATTTCATATCCAAATCCACCACATATTTGTACCCTTGTTCGTAGTATGACTTTGCCCGTATGATGGCTTGATGTGCACTACGTTTTGGACGAAACCCAAAACTATTATCGGAGAACTTTGGTTCAAATATTGGTTGGAGCACTTGGTTAATCGCTTGTTGAAGCATCCGGTCGATGACTGTCGGAATCCCCAGTTTTCTCTTTCCACCGTCTGGTTTCGGGATTTCAACCCGCAGGACGGGTTGCGGTTTGTATTTTTCTTGATATAACTGGAGTAATAGTTCCTCTTTATGTTCCTTCAAGTATGGAAGTAGTTGGTCGCACGTCATACCGTCTACACCGGCTGCCCCCTTATTTCTGACGACTTGAAGGTAAGCTTGATTGAGATTGTTCCTTGACAGGATTCTTTCAAACAGATTGGATACACCATTTTGATTGTTCTTTTCACCATGTAAGCCACTATGCGCTTCGACATACCCTTCATGTTCCACACTATCTCTCTGCCGATAGCCAGATTCTCCTGTTTTCTGCAGTTGTCGCACCTTACACACCTCCTAGAGCTTTCAAAACGACTATTGTTCGGTCCTTCATGTTTCGTCAAGTAACATTACTATGACCTCTGCTGACTTCTTGTGATTCACCAAGACGTCATCGTCTTGGTTGTGCTGGTTTGTTATCATTCAACTCCCACTGCACCCTCACAAGACCTCCCCCGGTAAGAGCGAAAACTTTCCTCCCATGTAACTGCTAGATTTACTGTATAGGTTTCGGGCAGTATTGGACTTCAGTTTGTTAGGCAACCTTATCCGACCTAATTCAGCCTTCTATCTAGTTTCTGTTCGTCAGTTCAGGAGTTTGCGTCCGACTTCCTTCAGCCACTACCTCGCGATAGCCACCTTGTCTTTCGCTAACAGTTCCTACTGCCATGCCTGTAGTGGACTTTCACCACCAAGTTTTCGCCCATGCAGGGCGCACATAATAACTTGTAGAGAATCTTTTGATTTTCTACAAGTTTTTTTATGCTATAGGAATGTATAAAAAACTTAACGTTGATAGCATAAGTAATCACTAAAATGGCTGTTTAGAAACTTTCACAGAACCTGTGGGGCACTCTTCGTATGCATCAAACATTGCATCAACTAGATCATCTTCAACAGGTGTAACTCCTAGATTGTTATCTTTTAAAAAATAAGCAATACAATCATCGTCATAATCATATAAATCTGGTGCTGAAATACCACAAGCTCCACAGGCAATACATGTTTCTCTATCAACTTTGGTATAATAACACATTTTTCAAGTCTCCTTTAAGAGCATAGTAGTACATTCTTAGAATATTCATGTAACTTATAAATCCACCTATATAAGTTTATACTTAAAAAAATGAAAATTCAATGCTGTAATGTGCTTCAAATGCTATAATATAATAAATAGTTTTTGCATTAGTTACTATGTGTTCTAGCTGAACGTAATAATATAAATTTCACAGTTTATATCTTAGCTTGAAATTAAAAACTAAAGAGTAGATGGGGCTGAGAACGATTGATATTGAAAGGGATTATGCTAAGTAGTATCCATAGATTAAAAGGAGAACGATCCACATCAGCAACTTACTATATTATAGCAGGTAGAAAATCGATTCAAACGGTACAAGATATACATATGTATGGGTTAAAGCAATTTTATTCAATATATCCAAAGCTCATAAAATCTTATTTTGATAAAGTAATTTATGAGTTGAAAAAAGAACAATTGATTCAAATTACAGATGGTAATGAAGAAACTTATATACTTTCGTCTATAGGGCTTCAGTGGTTAGAAGATCATAAATTAATATTACCCCTTTCTTATTACTCTGGGATGCAAAATGGAGAAAGTAGTCGTGTATTTTGGCCACGATTAAAATTACTGATTCAAACAATTACGAACGTACATAAAAATGAATTTCATTTTATACCAGTTGTCGAAGATAAAGCAATTGAAGCTTGGGTAAAGCTTTATTATCAACGAATTAAGCTTGACACTTCGTCGTTTTTACAACAATTATACGAAGAATTACTGCAGGTTTTACAAAATCTTCCTACTTATATGGCAGAAATTTTTGTAGATCGACTCACAAGCTTTAAAAATTATGGAAAAAGCGTTCATCAGCTAGCTAGTAGTCATCATTTAACTACAATCGATTTAGAATTAACTTTAACAGCAGCTATGCACCGAATCCTTGATATCATTCAGTCATATAAACAAACTTACTCATTATTGAATGATATCATACAAACAACGGAACCTCGTCGTTTGTCAAATACAGCTATAACTACCTATCAACATTTGCGTGGAGGTTTTTCCATTGAGGAGATTGCCAAGAGGAGAAAATTAAGGATGAATACGATCTATGACCACGTAGTAGAAATTGCACTGCATGATTCTGCGTTCCCAATAGATAATTATGTATCAAAGTGTGATCAAGAAATTATCATTCGGGCATATAACGAAGTGGAGGTCTACAAACTTAAGCTAATAAAGCAAAAAGTACCAGAGCATATTACCTATTTTCAAATTCGTTTAGTTTTAACAATGGTAACCAACACGCAGAAGGTAGGTGATTAGAGTGGAGCAGCCTGTAGATTATTTGGAACAAAATTTAAACCAATTTTTTGGTTATACGTCCTTTCGTCGTGGACAACGAGAAATAATAGAAGATGTTATAGCAGGAAAAAATGTAATTGGTGTGTTGCCAACTGGATCAGGAAAATCAATCTGTTATCAATTGCCTGCAATGTTGCAAGATGGGATAACTATTGTTGTATCACCACTTATTTCATTAATGATGGATCAAGTAAAGCAATTAAAAGCAAAGCATTGGAAGCAAGTAGCAGCAATAAACAGTTTTATGGATCGAAAAGAACGAGAACAAGTATTACAAACATTACATACGTATCGTTTAATTTATGTATCCCCAGAGCTTCTACAACAGGAAATGTTACAAAATAAATTAAAAACATTGAAAGTAAGCTTGTTTGTTATTGATGAAGCTCATTGTATCTCACAGTGGGGACATGAATTCAGGCCTGATTATATGCGTTTACAGCACATTATTACATACTGTAACTATCCACCTATACTAGCGCTCAGTGCTACAGCAACAGCTAAAGTACAAACTGATATTATTCAGTCGTTAGGAAATTCACCTTTTAAAAAACATGTTTATCCCATAGATCGGAGCAATATTGCCCTTTGCATTCAAAAAGTAGACGATGAACATGATAAAATGACAGTATTAACGGCTATTTTCAAGAAATACCATGTACCTGCTTTAATTTATTTCTCAAGCCGTCAAAAAGCGGAAGAAATAGCTGTATTGTTGGCTGAAAGAATTAACCGGCGTGTTGCAGTGTATCATGGGGGAATGGAGCAATATGACCGTATTTCTATTCAGCAACAGTTTATGAACGATCAAATTGACGTGGTTTGTTGTACGAGTGCTTTCGGTATGGGTATTAATAAGGCAGACATCCGGTTAATTATCCATTATCACTTAACAACACAATTGGAAAGTTATATTCAGGAGATTGGTAGAGCAGGAAGAGATGGGAAAGCAAGTGTGAGTGTTTTGCTTTACTGCAGGAAAGATATACATCTACCTAAGTTTATTATTCGTCGCGAACTTCCAGAAATAGATGAATTGGACGCCGTTTTCCAAAAGTTAAAGCAATGGCATGACCAAAAAAACCATTTGCCTTTACAGGAAGAAGAATTATCTGAGCAGCTAGGTATCTCTAGTCAACAGTGGCGATTGATACGTTATCAATTGGAAAGGTATGCAATTATAAGGCAAAGCAATATTTACTTTCATATCGACACTTGGAATAAAGCTTATCAATATATTAGCAACTATATTGAAAAAAGAAACAAAGCAAAAAAATCAAGGTTGAATCAAGTACTAAATTGGATTCACCAAACCGAATGTTTGAGAAAACATTTATATAAAGAATTTACGCCATCATTATTATCTCCTGCTACTGATCAATGTTGTAGTAATTGTGGTTTTTTGTGGGAAAACTGGGATCCTGTACAAAAGAAAACACCGTTTTGTATGAACTATTCCTGGCAGGAAAAACTAAAGCAAAAATTACTCATTGGGGATACTTATGAAACAAATTGATTATATTAAACGAATGGATAGTGCTGAGTTGCGGAAGCAAATGATTATTTCACAATCGATTCTAATCTTATTTAGCGTTGGCGGGAGTCTTTTGTTCTTTGAATCCTTTTTCGTTTGCTGGAAGGAAATGTTTTTTTGGAATACAGAAGAAATAATTTATTATGGAATTTTGCCAGGTTTTATCATTGTAACGATTGATTTGTTCTTAACGTACACGTTACCCGCTAAATATTACGATGATGGTGGAATAAATGAAAAATTGTTTGCTAACCAGCCTGTTTGGTTTATTGTTACTATTTCCATTTTAGTTGCTCTGTCTGAAGAGATGTTGTTTCGAGGCGTTATTCAGACTACTTTTGGTTATTGGGTGGCAAGTATTCTATTTGCACTTGTACATTTTCGCTATTTAAGAAAGCCTGTATTACTTGTATCCGTGTTGCTTGTTAGTTTTTATTTGGGATATTTATTCCGTATAACGGACAACTTAGTAGTTACAATTACAGCGCATTTTATCGTTGATGTTTTATTAGGCTTTTTCATTCGATTTAAAAGAGAGGTGTGGGTGCGATGAACACAGAACACAACCCAACAAGAGATCAAGCAAAACAATTACGACGCAAAGTTCAAGAAATAAATGAAGCGGAAAGTAATACTATGGAACAAGTACCAGATTCCATACAGGAGATGGATACAGATATTTTGAATTTACCACCAAGGAAAGAGATTCATCAGCAAAAAAAGCAAACTACCCGATTAAAAATAAGTAATCCTACGCAAAGATTCTTATTCATTGTTTTTTTTATCCTACTTATCATCGTTGGTGCTTATTTTATTATAGGCGATAAGTTGTTTACTACCATTTCAATTTATAGCTTTTATTTCGAAGGTGCTATAAAAAGTTATCTTATACCTCATTTATATTTGTAATTTAAATGTAATTGAAATTGTTCAACAATTGTATTTGTAGCATATAGTATAATAAGAAAATCAGTAAATACCCACTTAAACTTTTAATTCGTTCCATCTTTTTATGCTGTCCTGTCACGGAACGCACAATTCTTTTACCATGGAGAGATGTTTTTACGAATAAATGATTTATTTAATGATAGATGTTTAAAGGAGGTTACAATATGCGAATTGAGAGAGTGTCTAATAACCAATTTACAATCTTTTTGACATTTGATGATTTAATTGAAAGAGGCTTTACAAAAGATGACTTATGGTATGATGGTTCAAATGTTCGGAAATTGTTTAGCGATATGATGTATGAAGCCAGTTCTGAATTAGGCTTTGAACTAGAAGGGGCACTGCTTGTACAAGTGCATTTAATGCAAGCGCAAGGTATGCATGTTATTGTAACGCAAAAATTAGAAGATGTGGACTTTGATGATGAATTTGTGGAAATGAAGGTCACTCTTGATGAAAATAAAAAACTGTTGTTTTCTTTTTGTGATTTGGAAGCTGTTATTGGTGTTGCGTCTTCTTTAGCTTCGATGAATATTACTGGCGGAAAAATATATTACATGGACCCTTATTATTATATGTTGTTAAATGATACGGAGTTAAATGGTGCGAATCGAGAAGATGTCATAGCTGTTTTATCTGAATTTGCTAATCCAAGCATTGTTACTACTTATCGTTTACAAGAATACGGAAAATTGATATTCGCTACCGATGCAGTAAAACAAATTCGTGCTCTATTTGCATAAATCGATATTTTTACCTAAAAAAAGATTATGGACTAGCACCTTGTATAATAAAATGTTACGATATCTATTGGGATAAATCTTGTATTCAGACTAAAGCATATATTTTTTAAAGTTAATGTAATAGGAGAAGCAGAAATTGCGAGTAATTATATTGCATATTTACAACGAAAGTGTATACTAATGTCTGAGTACAGCTATTAGCGCATGTTCACTAAAGCGGAAAAAGGACCATTTGTTTATGGAAAACTTTTTGGTAGGGGTTATAGTAAAAAATTCAAAAGAACAGTAAAGATTTGTTCTACAGTATCTAACTTCAACATGTTTAATCATTTGCTTGCCATACGGAGAAAAGTTCCATTGTTCTTTTCCATAAGCTTTTGAACATCCTCTGTCAATAAATTATTTAGAGATATACTAGGAGGTAAATTCATGGTAGCCGATAACGCAGCAGATTCTACCAAAGAAGTAAATGAAAAAATGGATGTATTAAGTTCAACACGAGCTGTTGTAAAAACTGCATTGGAGAAACTGGGTTACCCTGAGGAAGTCTTTGAACTATTCAAAGACCCTGTTCGGATGATGACAGTCCGTATTCCAGTGCGCATGGATGATGGATCCATTAAAGTATTTACTGGGTACCGCGCTCAACACAATGATGCTGTTGGTCCGACAAAGGGCGGTGTAAGATTCCATCCAGATGTCACTGAAAAAGAAGTGAAAGCATTATCTATTTGGATGAGTTTAAAGGCGGGCATTGTCAACCTACCTTATGGTGGGGGAAAAGGTGGTATTATTTGTGATCCTCGTGAAATGTCATTTCGGGAGTTAGAAGGACTTAGTAGAGGGTATGTACGTGCAATTAGTCAAATTGTAGGGCCAACAAAAGATATACCCGCACCAGACGTTTTTACTAATTCACAGATTATGGCTTGGATGATGGATGAGTATAGCCGCATTGACGAATTCAACAGTCCAGGTTTTATTACTGGTAAGCCAATAGTTCTTGGTGGATCACATGGAAGAGAATCTGCAACTGCAAAGGGTGTAACAATTTGCATTAATGAAGCTGCTAAAAAGAAAGGGCTTGATGTAAAGGGAGCGAGAGTAATCGTTCAAGGGTTTGGAAATGCAGGAAGTTTCCTATCAAAGTTTTTGCACGATGCAGGAGCTAAGGTAGTAGGTATTTCCGATGCTTACGGCGGTCTTTACGATTCAGAAGGACTAGATATTGATTATTTATTAGATCGCAGGGATAGCTTTGGAACCGTCACCAAACTTTTTAACAATACGATTACAAACAAGGAATTGTTAGAAATGGATTGTGATATTCTTGTACCTGCAGCGGTTGAGAATCAAATCACAGACGAAAACGCTTACAAGATTAAGGCTAGTATTGTAGTTGAAGCTGCTAATGGACCGACTACAATGGAAGCAACCAAAATTCTAACAGAACGTGGCATCTTGTTAGTACCAGATGTGCTAGCTTCTGCTGGAGGAGTCACCGTATCTTATTTTGAATGGGTGCAAAATAATCAAGGCTATTATTGGTCAGAAGAAGAAATAGATGTTAAGCTTCATGAAACAATGATTAAAGCATTCAATTCAATCTATAACACTGCTGAAACGAGACGTGTGGATATGCGTTTGGCTGCTTATATGATTGGAGTTCGAAAGATGGCTGAAGCGTCCAGATTCCGCGGTTGGGTTTAAATCGCAGTACGATGTTAGGCATAACAAATGACGAAAAAACTCTTATCTTGTATAGTTGGATAAGAGTTTTTTCTCTATAAACTTATAATATTGTGTTCAGACAGGGGGGATTTCCTGTGGTGAGGGGATTTTTGATAGTTCATTTTTAATCTACTTTTGTTAACCATTATTACAACATTTCAATACATAAAAATAAGTATAATTGCAAAATAGAAAGAAGGGTTTTATGCTATGCAACAAGAAAAAGTGATTGTCATTGGTGGAGGACCATGCGGAATGTCTGCCGCAATTGAATTGCAAAATCTAGGTATACAACCATTAATTATCGAAAAGGGAAATATTGTAGATGCTATTTATCATTACCCTACACATCAAACATTCTTTAGTTCAAGTGATAGATTGGAAATTGGGGACGTTGCTTTCATTACAGAAGAGCATAAACCAGTACGTAATCAAGCACTTTCTTATTATCGTGCTGTAGCACAACGTAAACAGTTGAGAATTCATACATTTGAGCAAGTAACAAAAGTGGAACGAATGGATGATGATTTCCGTGTTGTTACGACAAAACAAGCATATAAAGCAAAGCAAGTAGTGATAGCTACTGGTTATTATGGACAGCCAAATATGATGGGTATACCTGGCGAGGAACTTCCTAAAGTATCACATTATTTCAAAGAAGCTCACCCATACTTTCGTAAAAATGTAGCGGTTATTGGTGGAAAAAACTCAGCTGTAGATGCAGCAATGGAGCTTCACAAAGCTGGTGCGCATGTTACGGTACTCTATCGCGGGAGTAAATATTCAGATAGTATAAAGCCGTGGATACTACCTGAGTTTGATTCGCTTGTAAGAAAAGAAAAAGTAAATATGATTTTTAATGCACATATATGTGAAATCACTCATAATTCATTAATTTACGAAGTCAATCAACAAGCATATCGTTTGTCAAATGACTTTGTATTTGCAATGACAGGCTATCATCCTGATTTTTCATTACTTACTTCCACAGGTATAGAAGTGAATGATACGACAGGTGTGCCCAACTATGATGAAATAACATATGAAACAAATATATCTGGCGTTTACATTGCTGGAGTGGTAGCTGCTGGATTTAATAATAACAAAATTTTTATTGAAAATGGGCGTTTTCATGGAGAAGCAATTGCTCAGTCTATTTCATCAAAATTAAACTAACGCAATTGTTCACTCTGTTTTCATTCATTTTTAATACTGCTCTTAAAGGTCATTTTCTAAGCATTCACTTTAGCTCGTTCTTCCGTTCTGTGTAAACATTTCACCCGAAAAGTTATATGTTTTCTTGTAAGAAATAAGATGAAAATGCTACTATTAGATTAATTAGAATATGCTAGATTGTAGGTGTAAATCATTGAAAAATAAAAAGGTGATACTAATTGCTACTGGAGGCACCATCGCAAGCGAAAAAAAGGAAGATACTGGGCTGTTGCAATCTGGTGTCATCTCAGGTGAAGAGATTGTTCAGTACTGTGATATACCTAAACATATTGACTTACAAGTCGAATCCATGCTACAAAAAGCCAGCATGCATCTTTCGTTTGACGATTTATTAGCTATAAAAGAACGAATAGATCTGCATTTAGCGAATGATCAAGTTTCAGGTGTTGTTATTACCCAAGGAACAGATACATTAGAAGAAACTTCTTATTTTATGAACTTAATTACAAATCATGAAAAGCCTATTGTGTTTACAGGTTCACAGCGATCACCGAGAGCAGTTGGAACAGATGCTTTTATTAATATTAAACATGCTGTTTTAACTGCGTCTAGTAAGGATTTATACAATGTTGGTGTTGTTGTCGTATTTAATGAAAGAATATTTCATTCTCGTTATGTAAAAAAAGAGCATGCTTCCAATGTACAGGGGTTTAATTCGTTTGGTTTTGGATACTTAGGAATTATAGATAACGAATCTGTACATATATTTCAAAAACCGATTGGAAATGAGTACTATAAATTGACAAATATGATACCTGAAGTTGACATTATTAAATGTTATATGCAAGCAGACGACAAATATATCCGAGCAGCTAGAGAAGCTAAGGTAGATGGCATTATTTTAGAAGGTGTTGGTAGAGGGCAAGTATCGCCTGGAATGATGACCGAAATTAAACGTTGTGTTAAATTAGGAATCATTGTAGTTATTACAACTTCTGCAGTTGAAGGTGAAGTATACACCACGTATGATTATAAGGGAAGTACCTTTGATTTAAAACAAGCTGGTGTTATTTTGGGAAGAGATTATGACAGTAAAAAAGCTCGTATAAAATTAATGGTTGGATTAGCTAGTGAACAGAGAGATATAACTGCATTGTTTGCTGTTTAATCCCAAATTAATCATATTCATATCATTTGTGTGAGCACTTATATATTTAGTGGTGTAATTTGTATAGACCGTGCTAGTTTTATTGAAATAGAGCTTACTAATTGAATTTAAATGAATGATATTTGCTCACACATGATATAGGTTTACTAACGGGAAAGGATAGGGGGAGCTATGTTTTCTATATTATCTGCTGGTGTTGCGCCAGCTTTGGCTTTAATGTCATTTTTTTATTTAAAAGACCGTTTCTCTGAACCAATAACTCTAATTGCGAGAAACTTTATTTTTGGAATGTTGTTAGTTTTCCCTATCATGTTTATACAATATGTTTTTCAAGCAGAAGGTATTATTAATCATCCAGTTAGTGAATCGTTTTTGCTTGTTGGGCTCTTAGAGGAATTCTTTAAATGGTTTATTTTCATGTACGCTATTTATCATCATGCTGAATTTGATGCGCATTATGATGGTATTGTATATGCTGTTGCTATAAGTCTTGGTTTTGCAACATTAGAAAATATTTTATACTTATTTACTAACGGAATTAATTATGCCTTTATTCGGGCTTTCTTCCCTGTATCTTCACATGCTTTATTTGGTGTAATTATGGGCTATTACTTTGGAAAAGCTAAAATATATTCTTTACATAAACGCCGCAATATTTTCTTAGCATTTTTTATACCGTATGTACTACACGCCATATATCACTATATTCTTACAATAGTTTCTAGTAATTGGGTTGTTGTTTTAGTACCATTCATGATTTTTTTATGGGTTATCGCATTACATAGAATGAAAATTGCTAATCTGTCACCACATGCTTTACGTAAAACTTGCGAAAAAAAGAAAGAAAACCATGCAATTTAACGATAGATTAAAGTAAACATTGAACCTTTATCCATTAAGTGATAGAGGTTTTTTGTTGTTCATGAATTCTTGCTATCCTTTTATTTAGTTGATTTCCAGATATAAAGTATCAGATGAATAAAATGATTATTATAACGGAAACTAACAGCACAAAACCTTGAATAGCAGGAGGAAGTGTATGATGGAGAAAAAACTGACAATTATATTATGCCTTATCAGTTTTTTATTTCTTGGAATGAATGTAATACAGACGGAAAAAACAGCGCATGCATTTAGTTCTCAAGTAATTCAACATGGCGCTGTTGGTGATGATGTAATTGAATTACAAGCAAGATTACAATATTTAGGTTTTTATAACGGACAGATAGATGGTGTATTTGGATGGGGGACGTATTGGGCATTACGCAATTTCCAATATGAGTTTGGGCTTGGGATAGACGGATTAGCTGGGCAAGATACTAAACAAAAACTTACAAAGGCCAGTGAATATGATGAAAACTATGTAAAGCAACAAATTAATCAAGGCAAAAAATTCACGCATTATGGTGGCGAAAAGAGAAATAAAGAATCTACTAGTAAGAACAAAGGTGAAACAAATAATAATCAAGGGCAGGGCGATCAAGGAAGTAACACTGCTGTCAATGTACCGCAAGGGTACTCACAAAACGACATACAGTTAATGGCAAATGCTGTTCATGGAGAAGCAAGAGGAGAACCTTATGTAGGCCAAGTAGCTGTAGCAGCCGTTATTCTAAATCGGGTAGAGAGTGCTACATTTCCAAATACTGTATCCGGTGTTATTTTTGAACCACGCGCTTTTACCGCTGTTGCAGATGGACAAATTTGGTTAACACCTAATGAGACTGCGAAGGAAGCAGTGTTAGACGCTATTAACGGTTGGGATCCATCTGGAAATGCAATATATTATTTTAATCCAGATACTGCAACATCAGGCTGGATTTGGACAAGACCACAAATTAAAAAAATCGGAAAGCATATATTTGCGAAATAGAAAGGTGTGAAAGGATATGATCCGCTGGATACTAATTGCCGTACTTGCTATAGGCGTTATAGGAACAGGGTTTTGGGGGTATCAGGAGCATCAAGAAAAAAACGCGGTTCTCATTCAAGCTGAAAACACATATCAGCGAGCATTTCATGATTTAACCTACAGAGTTGACGTATTAAACGATAAGATTGGCTCTGCTTTAGCTATGAACTCTAATCAACAATTATCACCGCAACTTGTTGAAATTTGGCGAATTACTTCGGAAGCATTATCTGATGTTGGGCAATTACCACTAGGATTATTACCATTTAATAAGACAGAAGAATTTTTAGCTGATATTGGGGAGTTTACCTACCGTACGGCAGTGCGTGATTTAAAAAAAGAACCATTATCAGCTCAGGAAACAAAAGCTTTAGAAAAGCTATACAAGCAATCGGGTGAAATTAAAGATGAGCTAAGAAAAGTTCAACATACAACACTAGAAAACAACTTACGCTGGATGGACGTGCAGCTTGCTTTAGCTAATGAAGATCAGCAGATGGATAATACGATAATTGATGGTTTTAAAACGGTAGAGAAAAAAGTGGATGGGTTTACTGAAGGAGGCGGTAATGCATCTACATCAAATAAAACAGTACGAGACCACGAATTTAAATTTTTAACAGGCAATCAAATGACAAAAGAGAATGCTCTTACAAAAGCGAGCAATCTTTTAGGCGTAAAAGATAAAGATAAACTTCGAATTACTGAAAGCGGAAAGGGAGCAGAGGTCCCTGTATATAGTATTTCCTATCAAAATGGGGAAGAAAGTGGCTATTTAGATTTATCTCAAAAAGGTGGCCATCCATTTACCCTATTAATTAATAGGCCTATAAAACAAAAGAAGATCAGTTTAAATGCAGCTATGAGGAAAGCAGAAAAATATTTAAAAAAGAACCAATTTGAAGATATGACTGTTTTCCAAAGCGCTCAGTATGGAGATATCGGAGCATTTTCTTTCTTATATAATAAAGCCGGTATCCGCTATTATTCCGATGCGTTAGAGGTCAAAGTAGCATTAGATAATGGAGAAATACTCGGTCTAACAGCTATTGATTACTTTATGAATCATGGTGACAGGGAAAAAGTTGAACCTAAAATCAGTGTAGATGAAGCAAGAGAAATGGTTAATCCAAATGTTGATATTCAAGAAGAATATTTAGCTGTTATTGACAATGATCTTGGTGAAGAAGTGTTAACATATGAATTTTTAGGAACCATGGGAAATGAAACATACCGTATTTTTATCAATGCTATTGATGGACGAGAAGAACAAATAGAAAAATTAAGTGGTTCAGAAGTTAATTATGCTAGAGGTTGACAAAATATGTCTTCCTCTTTTTTTATTTTTCTGCAATAATAGGCATAAAGAACTATGCAAATAGACCGCTATTACGCCTAAATATACAATACGAGGAGTGTTATAATGAAAATAGGAACGATGTTTCAATTAGAAGTCATGCAATCCAAAAAAAAAGGAAGTGATAAGGCAAACCAATACCGGTGTAAATTAATTGATAAAAATGAGCAATATATTTTTATTGATTTTCCTGTAAATATAAAGTCAAAAAAAACAGCTGTCTTTGCAAAAGGAACGGTATTTGAAGTCACTTTTGTTGGAGATGATGAAGTGATTTATAAATTTCGTTCTAAATTAATAACCAAAATAAAAGGTAAGATTCCTTCTTTAGCAATTCAAAAACCTGACAACGTTCATCGTATTCAGCGACGAAATTTTATCCGAGTGGAAACAGCTGTTGATGTTGCGGTACATTCAGACCAAAACCTTTTCCCACCGTTTATTACACTAACCAATGATGTTGGTGCCGGAGGTTTGTCTTTAATCGTACCTAAAAACCAGTCTATTCTTGGGGAAATAGCAGAATTATGGTTAGTTTTACCAATGTCTAAAGGGGCTTTTTTGTACCCAAATATACGTGCCAAGCTTGTGCATCAAGAGAAGGAAAATAACAAAATTACTATAGCCTCTTTTCAATTTTTAACATTAGATACTAAAATGGAGCAATTTTTGATACGATTTTGTTTTGAAAAGCAACGAGAAGCAAGAAAAAAACAGCTATTTGATCAATCTTATGGCATAATAAAAAAATAAGCTTGGAATGGACCATTTTAAAATGAATATGTTATTATTTAGTAGGGCTTGTTCAAAATATGTATAAACAGATAATCTTTTCTAATATACAAGATGATGGATGAATTTAGATTTCTAGTATAAGCATGTGCCGTAAAGGTCTTGGCGATAATTCTTCTTTCTTAAACTAGGAACATTGACATGCTATTATTGGTGCATTTTTTTATTATAATTATTCACATATACTTGGCATAGCCAAGTTTTTTCAGGATAAATGTATTGGAGAGGAATAGGTACCATTTATGAAGAGATTAATAACTATTGCCATTGATGGACCTGCAGCAGCAGGAAAAAGTACTGTAGCAAAAATTGTAGCTGAGAAGCTATCATGTATTTACATTGATACAGGAGCAATGTATCGAGCACTTACTTGGAAAGCGTTGAAGAATTCTGTTAATGTTAATAACGAAGAGGCGCTTATTGAATTATTAGAGAGCACTGATATCATGTTAAAGCAAAATAGCCGTGGGCAACTTGTTTTTGTCGATGAGGAAGACGTAACCTATGATATTCGATCAAATGAAGTAACAAATAACGTATCATATGTTGCAAAACATCCTAAGATTAGAGAAGAAATGGTACGTCGTCAACAAATGCTTGCTAAACATCGAGGAGTTGTAATGGATGGACGTGATATTGGAACGCATGTACTTCCTAATGCAGATATAAAAATATTTTTAATTGCTTCTGTTGAAGAAAGAGCGAAAAGAAGATATGAAGAAAATATTAAAAAAGGAATTCATGCTGACTTGAACGAACTAAAAAAAGAAATAGAACAAAGAGATGAGATCGATTCAAAACGAGAAGCATCGCCGTTAATAAAAGCAAAGGACGCCATTGAAATTGATACAACTTCTTTGTCCATTCAAGAAGTTGCGGAACGCATACTCCTCATAGCGAAAGACATTTAGTAGGAGGAGAATAAAGAATGAACTTGTATCGTATAGCAAAATGGGTTGTCTCTATTATTTTTTATCCACTTTTTCGTATTCAAGTAATCGGGAAAGAAAATGTCCCTAAAACAGGCCCTGTTATCATTTGTTCCAATCATATTTCTAATTATGATCCTCCAGTCGTGGGAATCACTTCTCCAAGAAGTATTTATTTTATGGCTAAAGGGGAGTTGTTTGATAATCCTTTACTAGGGAAATTATTAATAGGTATTCAGGCTTTTCCAGTAAAACGGGGCATGAGTGATCGAAATGCTTTAAGGAAAGGGTTGCAAATTTTAAAAGAAGGCCATACACTAGGGTTATTTCCAGAAGGAACAAGAAGTAGGACTGGAGAATTAAGTAAGCCACTTGCTGGGGCTGGTTTTTTTGCTTTACGCTCCAATGCAACTATTGTTCCTTGTGCCATTATCGGTAATTATAAACCATTTAAACAGTTAAAGGTTATCTATGGAAAACCTATCCCTATGGACGAATGTCGAAAAACAAAAAAAGCAACCGCTCAAGAAACAGCAGATTTGATTATGGAAGAAATTCAAAAATTATTAGATCTTAATAAATAAAACTACATTACTTGACAAATAATTATAATTGTTAGAAGTTATAAAAAAGGAATATTATTTTACTGCATTTATTTTAGATTATTTTTAGTTGGTAGAAAGCTTAAGTAGCTTATTACATAAAAGTTATTTGGGATTTCATAAGATTTTAGGAGGGCTATGGATATGAATGAAGAAGCAAACAATGAACAAATCAATGTAGCTGTAGGAGATACAGTAACCGGAACAGCAGTAAAAGTGGAAGATAAACAAGTACTCGTTGATTTCGGATACAAAACGGAAGGGATTTTACCAATCGGTGAACTTTCCAATCTTCATATTGAAGCTGCTAGTGACGTTGTAAGTGAAGGAGACACATTGACATTAAAAGTAAAGAAAGTCGAAGAAGATGATGTTATCTTATCCAAAAAAGCTGTAGATGCTGAGAAAGCTTGGAAGGATCTTCAAGAGAAGTTTGAAAGTGGAGAAGTTTTTGAGACGCAAGTAAAAGAAGTTGTCAATGGCGGTTTAGTTGTTGACGTCGGACTACGTGGGTTTATCCCAGCTTCTTTAGTAGAGACATATTATGTTGAAGACTTTAATAATTATAAGGATAAAACACTTACAGTTAAAGTAGTTGATCTTGTTCGTGATCAAAATAGAGTTATTCTATCTCATAAAGCTGTTGAAGAAGAAAAATTACAAGAAAAGAAACAGTCATTGCTTAAATCATTAGAACCAGGACAAGTTATCCAAGGCACCGTACAACGTATTACTGACTTTGGGGTCTTTGTGGATATTGGTGGAGTAGACGGTTTAGTTCATATTTCACAATTAGCTCATGAGCATGTGAAACATCCCTCTGATGTTGTACAAGAAGGTGACAGCATAGAAGTAGAAGTTTTGTCTGTAGATCCAGATAGTGAGAGAATCTCTCTATCGAGAAAAAATGCCTTACCTGGTCCTTGGTCTGGAATTGGGACACGTATTTCTCAAGGAGATGTGTTAGATGGAACAGTAAAACGTTTAGTAAACTTTGGTGCTTTTGTCGAAATTGAGCCAGGAGTAGAAGGTTTAGTTCATATTTCACAAATCGCCACACGTCATATTGGTACACCACAGGAAGTTCTTGAACCTGGACAACCGGTGAAAGTAAAAGTACTTGATGTTAATGAAAAAGAAGAACGCATCTCTTTAAGTATTAGAGAATTAGAACAAGAACAAGAAGAAAAAGAATATAGTCAATATGAAAAAGACGATGACCAATCTGGTTTTCATATAAGCGATTTTATTGGTGATAAATTAGATAAATATAAACAATAAATAACAAATGTCTGTAGTAACATATAAACTAGTTAAAAAGACGCTTTCTATCTATGGAAGCGTCTTTTTAATGAGATTACTTAAATTGGTCAATATGTCATTACGCCTGCTTAGAATAAATTTTAACTTCCAATTACTGCAAAAAAAGTTTTCCTCCAAATAAAGTACTCACCTAAAAATCTACGCGCTTTGCCGACCGTTTTTATAGTCCTCATTAGTTTTTTTCTCTGTACTGTTTATATAGTAAAACAATAAATTTGTGACATACTAACCATGTATATCGTTTTAATATTGATCGATTCGGATTTTAGAGATCACTCTCATGGGATGAAAATATAGAGAACTTAATCGCTTATATACGGGAAAACTACTGGAGGAAAGCTAATGAATGAGTATACGATGCCAATTTTATTTGGAGTAATCATTGGAACTTTAGCACGTATTTTAATGTTAAGAACCGATTATAGGCAATATCCTACTTATTTACATGGAAAAGTGATTCACGTGTCTTTAGGTTTTATTGCTGCCTCACTAGGCTCTGTTGCCATTCCAGCCATTATGGAGTTAGAATTTACGGCGGTTACATTTTTGACTGTTGCTGCAACGCAATTTAGGGAAGTAAGAAATATGGAAAGAAACACACTAACGGAAGTTGATAGTTTTGAATTAGTACCAAGGGGAAAGACTTATATTGAGGGTATCGCTATTTCGTTTGAAAGTAGGAATTACTTAGTTATTTTTACTTCCTTTATAACTACATTAACATTTATTATATTTAATGTTTATGTAGCATTATTTGCAGCGATATGCTCTGTTACTGTTTCAATGATTTTAATGAGCGGTAAAACAATGAAAAATATTGTACAAATAGATCATCACCCACTCCATTTCAAGGGTGCTGGTTTATATGTGGACAATATTTATATTATGAATATTGGTTTACCTGAAAGACAGGAAGAAATTTTAAAATACGGTTTAGGCTTTGTTCTCACCCCTAATAATATTAATACCATAACTACAATTGCGAATTTGGGACAACGACAAGCCATCTTGCACGACGTTTCCGTAACTTTAGGCGTATTTAGAGATTCAGGAACTCCAGCACTGACTCCGTTAATTAAGCGGGATTTAGATGATGGACGAATTGGAATATTTATACTACCACAAATAAGAGATGTTAAAAAAGCAAAAAAAGTTATTGGATCTGTCCCCATACTGGAAAGCGCCATACGCATGCCATCTGAATCCGCTTTTACAAGAAAAACTTGACACTTATCGCCCAACTCTTTATGGCGAAAGAACGCTACCGTTATTGCTTATACTATTAACTCCAAAAAGTACATCGAAAGGGAGACGAATAAATGGAAATAGAAAAGGCTATATTAGCTGTCATTACAACAAATTCTTCCATTGTTGAAGGTGGCGCACCAATTTTCATCTGTGAAACTCGAAAAGAAGCAGAGGATATATCTGCTAATTTAGAAGCAATTACGGACGGGATTGCTCATGAATTAAGTGAAGAGTTATTTATTATCGTAAAACATTGATAGGCTATTATTATAATTGTGCGTATGCTTTACTTTTGCTATGATAGAGATTGTTCAAACTAGTTGGCAAAAAGATACAACCGATTTGTAGGGCAAGGACTTAGAGTAAGAAACTTATTACATAAACGTTGGTTTATGAATTAGTCTTACATAGAAGGTGCTGTAACAGTCCTATTTCGAAAAATGAAGAATTGTTCTACAACAATTTAAAGTAAGGGATGAAAATACCTCAACCTTATATGTACAAAGACCTTTAAATTTCACCTTGGTTATGGAAAATTTGCAGGAAATAAGAAAAGGCGACTATTGAATGAAGTTTTACTATAACTACAAATCAACCGTTTGCCAAAAAGTTAAAACAAACATAAAAAATTAAAAACGCAAAAAAGATGTGAAAGAAAGGGTGTTCCTTTCATGAGGAAAGCAACAGTAGCAATAGTAGGAAGACCAAATGTTGGAAAATCAACTATTTTTAATAGATTAGTTGGCGAGCGCATATCCATTGTTGAAGATATTCCTGGGGTGACAAGGGATAGGATTTATGCTGAAGCGGAATGGCTTACTACCCGTTTTAATCTTATTGATACAGGAGGGATTGAAGTTGGAGACGAGCCACTTTTAGTGAAAATGCGCCAGCAGGCTGAAGTAGCAATTGATGAAGCAGATGTCATTATTTTTTTAGTAAATGGCAGAGAAGGTATTACCGCTGCAGATGAAGAAGTTGCAAAATTGCTATATAAATCAAACAAGCCTGTTGTTTTAGGGGTTAATAAAGTCGATAATCCAGAAATGAGAGAAACAATTTATGAATACTATGCACTAGGGTTTGGTGAACCATTTCCAATCTCAGGGTCCCACGGATTAGGGTTAGGAGATTTATTGGATGAAGTGGTAAGCCATTTCCCCGAATTGGATATGAGTGAAAAAGATGAAGATACAATTTATTTCAGTGTTATCGGACGTCCAAATGTTGGTAAATCTTCATTAGTGAACGCGCTACTCAATGAAGAGCGTGTAATCGTTAGTGATATTGAAGGAACAACAAGAGACGCCGTCGATACAAAACTGCATAGAGATAACCAAGATTATGTTATTATTGATACAGCTGGAATGAGAAAACGTGGGAAAGTCTATGAAACGACAGAAAAGTATAGCGTGTTACGCGCATTAAAAGCGATTGATCGCTCGGATGTTGTGTTAGTTTTAATTGATGCAGAAACAGGCATACGTGAACAGGATAAACGCATTGCAGGTTATGCACATGAAGCTGGTAGGGCAGTAGTTATTGTAGTTAATAAATGGGATACGATTACAAGTAATGAAAAAGCAATGAAAGAATTTGAAGAACAAGTGCGAGCTCATTTTCAATATTTAGACTATGCGCCTATTGTATTTTTATCGGCTAAAACAAAAAAGCGCCTGCATACATTACTTCCTGCTATACAATTGGCCAGTGAAAATCATACGAAGCGAGTGCCAACAAATGTGTTAAATGATGTTGTTATGGATGCCCTTGCTATGAACCCGACACCAACTGTAAAAGGGAAAAGATTAAAGGTACTATATGCTACACAAGTGAATGTAAAACCTCCACGTTTTGTTATCTTTGTGAATGAACCAGAACTTGTTCATTTTTCTTTTGCCAGGTTTGTAGAAAATAGAATTAGAGAAGCTTTTGGCTTTGTAGGTACACCTATTAAAATAATTGCGAGAAAAAGACAATAAAGGAGAAGATAAGATGGCAAGAGTAGCTGTATTAGGAGCTGGAAGTTGGGGAACAGCTTTAAGTATCGTACTAGCTGATAATGGACATGATGTGCGCCTATGGACACATCGACCTGAGCAAGCAAAAAAAATAAATAAAACAAAAAGAAATGAGCAATATTTAGATACAGACATACCAGCATCTGTTATCGCTTATTCTGATTTGAAGCAAGCAATTCAAGATGCAGTTGCGATTGTTTTTGTAGTACCTACAAAGGCAATCCGTGAGGTCGCAAAGCAGTTAGATCATCTAGTGGAACCAGATACAACAATTATCCATGCTTCAAAAGGGATTGAACCTGTTACTTTAAAACGTGTTTCACAGATGATTAGTGAAGAATTATCTAAGTTTACGGAAGAAGAAATAGTTGTTCTTTCCGGCCCAAGTCATGCAGAAGAAGTGGCTCTGCGACAACCAACAACGGTAACTGTTTCTTCCATTGAACCAAAACATGCAAAAATTGCACAAGATTTGTTTATAAATGAATCATTTCGCGTTTATACTAGCCCGGATGTATTAGGAATTGAGTTCGGCGGCGCTCTAAAGAATATTATCGCCTTAGGGGCGGGAATTTCTGATGGTCTAGGTTATGGTGATAATGCAAAAGCAGCTTTGATGACAAGAGGACTTGCTGAAATAGCTAGATTAGGCACATCATTAGGAGCCAACCCTTTAAGCTTTCTCGGTTTACCAGGAGTTGGCGATTTAATTGTTACTTGCACAAGTGCGCATAGCAGAAACTGGCGTGCTGGAAACTTATTAGGAAAAGGGCATAAATTAGACGATGTTCTTGAGCAAATGGGGATGGTGGTCGAAGGTGTAAGGACTGTTCAGGCAGCTTATCAATTTGCAAAAGAACAGCAGGTTGAAATGCCAATAACAGAAGGTATTTTTCAATTGTTATTTGAAGATAAATCACCAAAAGATGTTGTTGGCCAATTGATGAATCGAAACAAACGACAAGAAATGGACGACCTCGCCCAATTATTGATGGAAAGGTATTCGCAATAACATGAAAAGCCCTACCTGCATATACTGTGGTTGAGTTTACTAAGAGCAGGGAGGCGAGTTCGTGAATAATTTTCAAAAAGGACTTTTTGACAAAATTCAACAAAAATCAAGCATTAATCCAGATGATGTTTACAAAGTGGCTGATTCTGTGAAACATGCAGACTTTTCGGATGAAAGAACCGTACGTAAGCTTGTTCGCCAATTAAGCAAACTAGCGAATAAACCTATCTCCAAAGAAAAAGAAGACAAAATTGTTCAGTCTATTGTAAAAAATGATATGCCCATGGATATGAATTCACTAAATAAAATGTTTAAAAAATAAACGTTCTTGGGCAAGTGAGGATACAATCCTCCTCATTTACGCATAGAATAAATCGCACAAGCATTCATGGATAGAGTTGCTGTGGATAATTATTTAGTCATACCGGGATGGAGAAAGCCCCCTTCATTCCGGATTTTATTATGGTTTTATAAGTCTTTTATCACGTATGTCAGGGGTTTATGTTATAATACTTGTTGCAATGAAGATTTGTATTCAAGGGGTGGATAAATCGTGTCACAAGCAATGCTGAAAATGTATATATCATTTGCGGGTATGGCTCTTTTGCTCGTTGCAATCGGCCTTATTTTATTGGCAAGGTATAAACTTAAAGGGTGGTTAGCGGGAGTAGTGTCGTTACTCGCATACGTATCATTAATTTTTGGAAGTCTTATTATCTTTTATATTGTATTTAGCGGCCCATCGGCTTAGTATAAGGGGGGTTGATCATGTATACTACATATGGAAAAATAGCCATTTTTATATTATTTACTATCCTGTTAAGCGGCTGCTTATATCCCGATAATGAATTATCAAAAAATCAGGTTCCCAATGAAGATCAATTAGAAGCAGTCCAATCTGCAGTAGAACAATATCGAGAACAAGAGGGCGGTCTTGTGCCAATTCGAACAAAAGACAACGAAACACCTATTTTTCAAAAATATTTGGTCGATTTTCCTAAATTAAAGGAAGCCAATGTATTAACGGAAATTCCTGCTAATGCTTTTGAAAATGGTGGTGTTTACCAATATGCTTTAATCACACCAGAAAAAAAACCACGGGTAAAACTAATTGATTTACGCATATCTGAAGCAATACGTAGTGTAAATATAAAATTGGATATATATCGAGATGAACATATGTATCCACCATTTAAAGAAGAAATAGCAGATGGGATTTATACGATTGATTATGAAAAACTTGGTTTGGAAAACCCGCCTACTGTTGTAAGTCCATATTCTAAAGAAAACTTACCAATTGTGATGAATACGGAAGGCGAACTCTATGTAGACTACCGAATTGATTTGAATCAAGCATTGAAAACGGAAAAACATAAGTACGAAAATGGGGATGATATTCGCTATCTGTTAGCTAATAGTACTCCTTTTGTTCCAGCGTACTCTCTCCCTTATACTATAAAGAATGGGGAACCTGTATTTTTACAAGAAAATAAATAAAAAGTATCATATTCGAACCCTTGAAACAATATATTGTTTCAAGGGTTTTTGATCGTAGCCACTTTAATAAAAAATTGCTATTACAGAATAGTTGCATAACGTGAAACATACAGTTCATAAGATTATTACTATTTGAAGAACATATGACATCACGCCGTTCCATCGCTAGAATGCGATGGCCAAGTTTTTCTAAACTTTTACACATGAATAAGGCATATTTTGATAGGACAACATCATAGACTTGTAATGTCAATTATTCATAGTTTGTGCGTAAAAATGAAATCGGAGATCGGGAGGGGATCTTTTGGAAAGAGTAGATATTTTTAATGATATTTCTAAACGGACAAATGGAGATATTTACTTAGGTATCGTAGGAGCGGTTCGTACAGGAAAATCAACATTTATTAAAAAATTCATGGAACAAGTTGTACTGCCGAACATGGAGGAGGAAAGCGAGAGAGCTCGTGCACTTGATGAATTGCCTCAAAGTGCTGCCGGAAAAACAATTATGACTACAGAGCCTAAATTTGTACCTAATCAAGCGGTTTCCGTTCATGTCGATGAAGGTTTAGACGTAAACATTCGTCTAGTGGATTGCGTTGGGTACGCCGTTGAGGGAGCAAAAGGGTTTGAAGACGAAAATGGACCAAGAATGATTCACACCCCTTGGTACGAAGAAGCAATACCTTTTCACGATGCAGCAGAAATTGGAACAAGAAAAGTAATTCAAGAGCATTCAACAATTGGGGTTATTGTAACTGCTGATGGTTCGTTTGGAGAAATTAATCGACATGAATATGTGGATGCCGAAGCGAGGGTTGTTGATGAATTAAAAGAAGTAGGAAAGCCTTTTATCATGGTGCTTAATTCCCAGCGACCTAGCAGTCAAGAAACAGAGTTGTTACGCCAAGATTTAGTCGATAAATATGATATACCTGTTATAGCCATGAGTATTGAATCTATGACAGAACATGATGTTACCAATGTTTTGCGTGAGGCATTATACGAATTTCCAGTTTTAGAAGTTAATGTGAATTTACCAAGCTGGGTAATGGTGCTAAAAGAAAATCACTGGTTAAGAAGAGAATATCAAGAAGCCATTCAAGAGACTGTAAAAAACATTAAACGCTTGCGTGATGTGGATCAAATTGTTGGTGAATTTGCGGTTTATGAACATATTGAACAAGCAAAATTAGCCGATATGGAAATGGGGGAAGGGATAGCGGAAATTGACCTCCATGCACCTGACTATTTATATGACGAAATATTAAAAGAAATTGTAGGTGAAGAAATTAGAGGCAAAGATCATTTATTACAGCTCATGCAAGATTTTGCTCATGCGAAAAGAGAATATGATCAAGTATCTGGCGCGTTACAAATGGTCAAGCAAACAGGCTATGGAATTGCAGCTCCGGCTTTAGAGGATATGATTTTGGATGAGCCTGAAATTATTCGTCAAGGCTCTCGGTTCGGTGTTCGCTTAAAAGCTGTCGCTCCTTCCATTCACATGATCAAAGTGGAAGTTGAATCCGAA
This sequence comes from Virgibacillus dokdonensis, assembly GCF_900166595.1. Classification (NCBI taxonomy): domain Bacteria; kingdom Bacillati; phylum Bacillota; class Bacilli; order Caryophanales; family Bacillaceae; genus Virgibacillus; species Virgibacillus dokdonensis. The sequence continues at coordinate 2,039,842 of NZ_LT745763.1, forward strand.
TTTTCACCAATTATAGGAACGGAAAAGCAGAGTGAAGAGCTAGTGCGTTATTTAATGCAAGACTTTGAAGAGGATCCACTATCCATATGGGAGTCAGATATCTTTGGACGTTCCCTAAGCTCAATAGTAAGAGAAGGTATACAAGCAAAAATTGCACTTATGCCTGAAAACGCACGTTACAAATTAAAGGATACACTAGAACGAATCATAAACGAAGGTTCCGGTGGTCTAATAGCTATTATATTATAGCAGCTGTATGTAGCTGCTTTTATTTTTGAGGAATGATGGACAAGATATGTAAAACAACGTTCAATCATGATTTTTGACAAAACGAACTAAAGTGACTTAAGCTTTGGCGTTATATCGCTAAAAAATTATTGATATATGTTTTTATATGCTCGTGTACGATTAGCGAGCATTTTTGTGTTGAGAATCTCTTTAGTAAAAGAAAAAAAGCAACTAAGCTTCCATATTTTTTAGTTGTTTTTAGCCAACTATATAAATTAATTAAAAAACTTCATTGGAAACGGCAGGATATTTGCTCATTGTGTCGTATAACTTTAATATAGCCGAAGTATTGCTAAACATGATTCTAATAAGCTTTCTGCGCTAAATGTAAAATTGCACCATATAATCCATGAAAACTTATGAAAACCGAAGAAAATAATAAAAATTAGGTGGAAACTGTTGAATTTTGTTGCAAACTCGGTTAATATAAGCCATGTCACATTACTATTATGTGGCATGAAGTATAAAAACTGGCAAAAAGGTGAACAAATGAAGATAGTTGTTTAATTTGTTCCAATGTCGATTGATGATAAATGGGAGGAGGTGAATGTCATGAACAAAACAGACCTAATTAATGCTGTAGCTGAAAAAAGCGATCTTTCTAAAAAAGATGCTACGAAAGCAGTAGATGCAGTATTCGAATCTGTCATGGATTCACTTAAAAATGGTGAAAAAGTACAATTAATTGGATTCGGTAACTTTGAAGTACGTGAACGCTCTGCTCGTAAAGGTCGTAATCCTCAAACAGGAGAAGAGATCGAAATTCCAGCAAGCAAAGTTCCTGCATTCAAGCCAGGTAAAGCCCTAAAAGATAGTGTAAAATAATTATTTTACATAGGGCCTAAGGATACGCGATTTGCGTATCCTTTTTTACACTATAAGAAAATATAAATCATTATGGCGGAAGCTGTAATTTTTCTTATACTATAAACCTTAAACCACATACTTGCTTATAGCATAACAATCTACACATTGTTTTAAAATATTTATTCTTAGAAAGGAAAGGTTGAAGAAATGGATAAGTCAGGTGTTTCATCCGATTTTTTTGTTATCAAAGCACTGGAAGATGGTGTACAAGTAATTGGATTAACCAGAGGAAATGATACGCGTTTCCATCATTCAGAAAAACTTGATCAAGGAGAAATTATGATCGCCCAGTTTACAGAGCATACCTCAGCGGTTAAAGTAAGAGGTAAAGCTTTAGTTCAAACAAGTCACGGTGAGATTGAGAATGAGTAAAATTAGAATGGGTGAACAAATGACAGATGTTTTTCTACTTTACTACTTCTGTCTATTAGCTTAAGTTTCATCATCCATTCCCTTCACATTCATCTCATTCGCAAATTAATTATCCCTATGCTAAGTAATATTACATTCATGGGGTATCTCATCTGCTTTTCTAGAATGTTTGATTATTGATTAGACTTAAAATATGCTATAATAGCAAAAGCGAGTAGAATGGATGAAGGGTTCAGGTGATTTTCTTTGAATAGGTCAGCAAAGGACATACACTATGTAAAAACAGAGATAGAGAAGAAAATAAAGCATTCCTATTTGGAAAAATATATTGACAAGCCCACTATCGATGAGGAGAAATTGTTTTTATTAATGGAAATGATGAATCATAGTTCCTTACCTGAGTCCCATAAACAAAGATATATTGTTACAACTATGCTTGTACAGATGGCTTTAGATACACATGACAAAGTTCCAAGTTTAACTTCACCCAATGAAAACGAAGACGTCAAGTTACAGAAACAATTGCATGTACTTGCTGGAGATTATTATAGTGGTCTTTATTATTTAGTGCTAGCCGAAATCAGTGATTTTGGATTTATTCGGCTACTCGCTTCCACAATTAAAGAAATTAACGAGTATAAAATGAAACTCTATTATAATGAAATAGACTCTTTGCAGGAGTATATGCTTATTCGTAATCTTATTGATACACGTTTACTCGTACAAGTGGCCTCATTTTTGAATATTTCTATGATGGGAAAGATTGTGGAAAAATGGCTTTTGGTTATTAAGCTGATAAATGATATTGAACATTTTAACGCAAGAAAGATGCAGGTACATTCTTGGGTGAATAGTTTTTTCGATAAAGGTGAATTAAGCAAACAGCTGACAGCATTATTGCAACAACTAGAAGATGAAGTGCGCAAGATCTCGTCTATTTATTCTAGCTTATCAAACTACTTAGAAACAGAAATTACTTCTATAAAAAAAGCTTACGTATCTATTATGGGGGAAGAAGGTTAAACTATGACATATCCATCTAAAGAAGAACGTGTTCATCATGTTTTTGAAAAAATATATTCAAAATACGATTCGATGAATTCCATTATTTCATTCCAACGCCATAAAACATGGAGAAAAGATGTTATGAAGCGTATGAACGTACAGATGGGTTCAAGGGCATTAGATGTATGTTGTGGAACGGGAGATTGGGCGTTGGTAATGGCAGAAGAGATTGGAGCTAAAGGTGAAGTTACAGGTCTTGATTTTAGTGAAAATATGCTTTCCATTGCGAAACAGAAACAGCGAAAATTAGAATTAGAACATGTAGATTTCATACAAGGTAATGCAATGCAACTACCTTTTCAAGATAATAGCTTTGATTATGTAACTATCGGTTTTGGCTTACGGAATGTACAAGATTATATGACAGTGTTAAAAGAAATGTACCGTGTTGTAAAACCAGGTGGGAAAGTAGTTTGTTTAGAAACATCACAACCTACTATACCCATTTATCGACAATTATATCGTTTTTATTTCCAATATATTATGCCATTGCTTGGGAAATTAATTGCCAAAAGCAAACAAGAGTATGCATGGTTAAATGAGTCTGCTAAAGATTTTCCTGATAAAAACCGTTTAAAACAAATGTTTATGGAAGCTGGATTTACTAATATTCAAGTGAAGAGCTATACTGGTGGGGTTGCAGCCATGCATATGGGCGAGAAAGAACCGAATAGTTAATAAAGCGAAAATTAAAGGTGACATGAATGAAATTAGCTAAAGCTTATGGATATTTAAAAAAAGACCTAAATGAAATTGAACAAACGATTAATGAAGTTGTACAGGCTAAACACCCTGTTTTAAGAAAAGCTTCTACCCAGTTACTTCAAGCAGGTGGAAAACGGATCCGTCCGGTATTTGTGTTACTATCAGGACAAATGGGTACCTATGACTTAGAACGGCTTAAAATTGTCGCTGTGTCATTAGAACTTATTCATACTGCTACATTGGTTCACGATGATGTAATTGATGATGCTGATATTAGAAGAGGTATGCCAACAATTAGACAGACGTATGGTAATCGTGTTGCCATGTATGCAGGCGACTATATTTTAGCACGAGCTTTAGAAGAAATTACACTCTTGCAAGATGCGAAAATACATCATCTACTTTCTAAAACGATTGTTGAAGTGTGTAAAGGTGAAATTGAACAAATTAAAGATAAATTTGATTCGAGTCAGGGATTACGCAATTATTTGCGACGAATTAAGCGTAAAACAGCTTTACTAATAGCTACGAGTTGTAAGCTAGGTGCCATTGCTTCTGGGTTACCAGAAATGGAAGCCCATAAATTATATCTTTATGGATACAATATCGGTATGTCCTATCAAATCATCGATGATATTTTGGATTTTACAGGTTCTGAAAAGGAGCTAGGAAAACCTGCAGGAAATGATTTATTACAAGGAAACTTAACATTGCCTGTATTTTTAGCGATGAGAAAACCTGCTTTAAAAGATAAAGTCATTCAAGGATTACAAGCTCCTTCTGAAATTCGTGAGAAGCATATGAAAGAAATTGTTGAAGATATAAAAAGTACAAACGCTATTGACGACTCTTATCAAATTAGCAATCGGTATTTAGAAAAAGCACTGCGACAATTAGAAGGCTTTTCTGATAGTCGTGCAAAACAAACTTTACTTCAAATTGGAAAATATATTGGCAAGCGTCGTACTTAATTTGTCTTTTTTACATAGTTTTGATAGAATTTTATCGGTGAGACAAATTACATAAGGTGAGGGGTTTTGTGACATGGAAAAGACTTTTTTGATGGTGAAACCGGATGGTGTTCAACGTAATTTAATTGGCGATATTATAAGACGATTTGAAGCGAAAGGTTTCAAACTAGTTGGTGCAAAGTTGATGACTATTTCAGCGCAATTAGCTGAGCAGCATTATGCAGAGCATAAAGAACGTCCTTTTTTTGGAGAACTGGTTGATTTCATTACATCTGGTCCAGCTTTTGCTATGGCTTGGGAAGGAGAAAATGTAATCGCAACCGCAAGAGAAATGATGGGTAAAACTAATCCTATAGAAGCATTGCCTGGAACAATCCGTGGAGACTATGGTATGACTGTTGGGAAGAATATTATACACGGCTCTGATTCTGTTGAAAGTGCTAAACGAGAGCTTTCTTTATTCTTCAAAGATGAAGAACTCATTGATTATTCCAAGCAAGATGCAATTTGGATCTACTAACATAGCAAGGCTTAAAGTTGCCGCGAGGATGATATTGTGCCTCGCGGTAATTTATACGACAGAAAAGTATAAGCAAAACGACGGCTTTATCACCATAGACTGAAGGTAGACCGGTGATCATTGAAAGAGGGAGAAATTATTGGAAAAGGATTATAATCAGTTTATAGATAAAATAAAAATAAAATTAGGCATTGATTTACAACTTTATAAAGAAACACAAATGAAACGAAGACTCACATCTCTTAGAAATAAACGGGGATATAAAGACTTTTATAGTTATTATCGTGCACTAGATAAAGATCAAGCATTACTAAACGAATTTGTGGATCGATTAACAATAAATGTATCTGAATTTTATCGTAATCCCAAACGTTGGGAAGTTTTACAAACTAAAGTTATGCCAGCATTGGTGAAAAAACCTTCGTTTACAATTTGGAGTGCAGCATGCTCTACAGGAGAAGAGCCGTACAGTCTTGCCATTATGCTATCAGAGCATTTTCCTAGAGCTTCCTATCGAATTATGGCAACAGATATAGATGAAGCTGCTTTAAGCAAGGCCAAGCAAGGCATTTATCAAAAACAGGCTTTAAAAGAATTACCAGCAAAATCTATTCAAAAGTATTTCACGAATCAACATGGACTATATCATCTATCTCCTAATATAAAAGAGCAAGTTACGTTTCGCAAGCATAATTTACTAGCTGATACATATCCAAATAATGTTGACTTAATCATATGTCGAAATGTTCTCATCTATTTTACTGATGAAGCAAAAGAAAGCGTTTATCAACGTTTTAGTGAATCCTTAAATACAAATGGTGTTTTATTTGTCGGTAGCACGGAACAAATATTTCACCCAGAAAAATATCAATTACGTTTATTAGACACATTCTTTTATCAAAAAATGGAATGATGTTTTATGAAATTTAAAGAACGAGAAATTTACAAGTACGAACCCCATTTTAAATCAATAGAATAACCATACATAGCTTGTAGAGATCTAGGTCCACTACGAGCTTTTTTACTTTCAAAAAGTATATAATGGTGGCATATAGTATAAGTAAGTATAAGGTAAGTTTCTAATACATGGTTAAGGTTAAAAAAATGATCGTGATTCTTTAAAATAATGGTAGCGCTTCATTTAACTAATTCTTTGTTTTTTTCAGTTTTTATTATCACAAACATGGTAAGGTATGGTATAGTAATTAGAAAAATTCTATAAAAGGAGAATGTAACGTGCGCTATTTAACAGCAGGGGAATCACATGGGAAACAATTAACTACGATTGTTGAAGGAGTTCCTGCCCAAATGCCATTATTAACAGAAGATATTAATCAGTCCCTTTCTCGTAGACAAAAAGGACACGGGCGGGGAAAGCGAATGCAAATTGAAAAAGACCTTGTAGACATTACGAGTGGTGTGAGGCATGGTAAAACATTAGGATCACCTATTTCTTTAGTTGTACATAATGATGACTTCAAACATTGGGAAGACATTATGGGCGCAGATCCAATAGAAACAGATCAAAAAATTCGTAGAACTATAACAAGGCCAAGACCTGGGCATGCCGATCTTAATGGTGCTCTTAAGTATGGACATCGAGACATAAGGAATATATTAGAACGTTCATCAGCCCGAGAAACAGCCGCACGAGTAGCTGCAGGGGCTATCGCAAAAACGTTGCTTAAGCATTTGGGTATTGAAATCGTTGGTTATGTGAAGGAAATTGCAGGTATTGTTGCAGAAGACCAAGAACAACTTTCTGTACGAGGAAGACAGCAAATAGCTGATGGGTCACCCGTTCGCGTTTTGGATAAACAAGTGGAAGGGCCTATGATACAGGCAATTGACGATGCAAAACAAGTTGGAGACTCAATCGGAGGAGTTTGTGAAGTTTATGTGGAAGGAATGCCAGCAGGTGTTGGTTCTTACGTCCATTATGATCGCAAATTGGATAGTAGAATAGCTGGAAGTGTAGTAAGCATAAATGCTTTTAAAGGGGTCGAATTTGGAATTGGTTTTGAAGCGGCAAAACGGAATGGTAGTCAAGTCCATGATGAGATTGCTTGGAATGAAGAGAAGGGGTATTACCGAACTACGAATCGCCTTGGGGGGTTTGAAGGTGGTATGACAACAGGAATGCCGATCGTGGTTAAAGGAGTAATGAAACCTATACCTACATTAATGAAACGACCACTTACGAGCGTAGATATCGATACAAAAGAACCGTTTAAAGCGACGGTTGAAAGATCTGATGCTTGTGCAGTTCCTGCCGCTTCAGTTGTTATGGAGCATGTTGTTGCATTCGAGCTAGCAAAAGCTTTAACAGAGCAATTTACAAATGATCAATTTGCAAAGTTAAAAGAAGCGATTGAAGCATATCGTGAAGAAATCAGGTGTTTTTAAATGGAAGAACTAAACATTCAAGCAAGTACACACGCTTATTCTATCGTTATTGGAGAAGGCATCCGAAATCAAATTACGGATTACTTCACTAATAGTTATTCATCTATTTGGGTGATAACAGATGAGAATGTAGCTAAATTATATTTGGGAGACGTATTAGAAACACTCTCAGATTTTCATGTCCACCACACAATATTACCTGCTGGAGAACAGACGAAAAGTATAGATTACTATAATCAATTAATGACAGAAGCAATTGAGTATGGATTAGACCGTCATTCTTTGTTAATTGCTTTAGGTGGAGGGGTTATTGGTGATTTAGCAGGTTTTGTAGCAGCTACTTATATGCGTGGCATTGACTATATCCAAATGCCGACAACAATATTAGCGCATGATAGTAGTGTTGGTGGAAAAGTAGCTATTAACCATCCGTTGGGGAAAAACTTGATTGGTAGCTTTTATGCACCGCAAGGAGTTTTTTATGATATTGAGACGCTAATTACGTTAAATGATCGGGAAATCCGCTCTGGATACGCAGAATTAGTAAAAGAAGCACTCATTTCTGATGAAGCTATATATCGATCCATTTTAACTACAAATTTACAAAATTTACCACCATCTATAACACAAGAGCATATTTGTTCAGGGATTCAAATTAAAGCACAAGTAGTAGAACAAGATGAAAAAGAAAATGGAATGCGAAAGTATTTGAACCTTGGCCATACGTTGGGTCATGCTTTGGAAGCTCATTTAGGATATGGATCTATTGCACATGGTGAGGCGGTTGCTATAGGTTTGCTATTTGCACTACATGTTAGCGAATCAGTTTTTGATACGACATTGCCTTTTTTACAACTAAAGCAATGGTTAGAAACAAACCACTACCCGCTTCATTCCCTAACTGGAGATCAACAAACTATATTAGCTAAAATGAAAAACGATAAAAAAAATAAACAACATCGTATTCAAATGGTGTTGCTAGAACAAGTTGGTAAACCAATTATAAAGCAGATGACGGATGAAGATATGCTTTCCTACTTATCTTCTTTTAAAAGAAAGTTGGTGAATAAGTGACTAGAGGCATACGGGGTGCAACGACGGTAGCTGTTAATGCAGCCGATGTAATTATAAATAATACAAAAAACTTAATTGAGGAAATGATCAAGAAAAATAATGTATTACCAGAAGATGTTTCTCATGTTTTTATATCTGTAACAAAAGACATTACTGCAACCTTTCCAGCTAAAGGTTTGCGTGAGTTATCGGGTTGGACATATGTTCCAGTAATGTGTATGACAGAAATAGATGTGCCGAATAGTTTAGAGCTTTGTATACGTGTAATGATGGTTGTAAATACAGAACTAGAACAATCAAATATTCACCATGTCTTTCAAAATGAAGCTATTCATTTGCGCCCTGATTTAGCAAAATGGAATAAGGAGGATAAATAAAAATGAAAGCAAAATCTTCGTTAAAGCAGATTGCACCATATCAACAAGGAAAGCAAATTCAAGATATTAAGAGGCAATACCAAATAGATAGAATTGTGAAATTATCTTCAAATGAAAATCCATATGGTTATGCAGATACAGTTAGACAGTTTTTAGCTTCTTATGAGCCTGCGTTTGATATTTATCCAGATGGCCATACAGCACAACTCCGCAAAGATTTAGCTTATAAATTAAAAGTAAGTGAGTCAGAAATAATTTTTGGGAGTGGCTCTGAAGAAATTGTTCAAATGATTTGCCGAGCTTATTTATTTCAAGGAGTTAACACAGTGATGGCTACACCAACTTTCCCTCAATATAAGCATAACGCAATAATTGAAGGAGCAAAAATAAAGGAGATACCAACTATAGAAGGCCACCATGATTTAAATGGTATGCTTGAAGCTATCGATCAAGATACAAATGTTATCTGGCTTTGTTCTCCTAATAATCCAACTGGTACTCCAATAACCAAGCAGGATTTTATTGCTTTTATGGATACGTGTCCACAACATGTTTTAGTCGTATTAGATGAGGCATATTATGAGTATTTAGACGAAACGAAAGACCTTCATGCAATGGAACAGATTCAAAAATACAACAATCTTATAATTTTACGAACTTTTTCAAAGGCATACGGACTTGCGGGATTGCGTATTGGGTATGGGGTTGCAAATAAGCAGATCATTAATCAATTAAACGTTGTACGTGGACCTTTCAATACAACTTCCATCGCTCAGCAAATCGCACAAATTGCACTTGCTGATGAAGCTTTTATTGAAGAAACAAGGCAGCAAAACTTAAAAGTAAAGCTCGATTTCCAAGCATTCTTGGATAGGATAGGCTGGCATTATTACCCTTCTGAAACAAATTTCATGCTTGTTTCTACACCTACTAGTGGAACAAAAGTGTTTGATTATTTAATCCAACATGGGTTTATCGTTCGCCCTGGTGAGCTGTTGGGAATACCAAATACTTTTCGATTTACGTTAGGGTTACAGGATGATATGTATCGCATGCAGGAATTACTTTCACTCTATCAGCACCAAAACAGCTAAGGAGATGTATATGTGAAGCGAAAAATAGCTATAGCAGGTCTTGGTCTTATCGGCGCGTCGATAGCAAAAGCATTAAAAACAATAGCTGATAATTATGTAATTGGTTATGATATTGACTTAGAGACATTACAATACGCCAAGACCCATGGTATCATTGACGAAGCAAAAACAGACTTTACAACCACAGTATGTCAAGTTGACTATCTTATTTTGGCAGCCCCAATATCTAAGTCAATTGAATTACTAGCAGCTTTAGATGAAATACAATTATCCCAAAAGTTAATCGTTTCTGATGTTTCTTCCGTGAAACAATCCATGATAACAGCGGCTAATCAGTTACAAAATATGGACATATCTTTTGTTGGTGGACACCCAATGGCAGGTTCCCATAAAAAAGGGGTGCAGGCTGCAAAAGCGCATCTATTTGAAAACGCAATTTATGTATTGACTCCCACGACGCGTAGTAAAGAGTGTGATGTTCAATCATTAAAAAGGCTTCTTGAACCGACACGTAGCAAATTTCTCATACTAGATGCGAAGGAACACGATGAAATGACTGGTGTGATTTCTCATTTCCCGCATTTAATTGCATCTTCACTCGTTCACCAGGCAAAGCATTGGGAACAGACGCACGCTTATTTACCTAACCTTGCTGCAGGTGGATTTCGCGATATTACAAGAATTGCATCTAGCAACCCTACACTTTGGCAGGATATCTTTTATCATAATCGAAAGAAAATGTCGCTGTTTTTAGAAGAATGGATTACAGAAATGAAACATGTAAAAAATTTAGTTGAAGAAAATAATAAGCAAGAGATGATTACGTATTTAGAAACAGCTAAACGGTACCGTGATGGTTTAGGTACGAAAGATAAAGGAGCCATTCCTTCATATTACGATTTGTATGTAGATATTCAAGATCAAACAGGGGCTTTAGCCCATGTAACAAAACTGTTGGCAGATAATAACATTAGCATAAATAATATTCAAATATTAGAAATTAGGGAAGGGATAATGGGAGCTCTTAGGTTAAGTTTTGCAACTGAAAAACTCCAAAAAATAAGTGCACACACCCTAAATGAATCGGGTTATGAAACGATGATCGAAAAATAATGTTTGATAAAGGATGATAGAAAGTTGAAAGAACGAATATTACAACCGATAGGCAACCCTTTACAAGGGGAGATAGAAGTACCAGGTGATAAATCGATCTCACACCGATCCATTATGTTTGGCTCACTAGCTCATGGGACTACAATTGTGGAACATTTTTTAAACAGTGAAGATTGTTTGCGTACAGTAAATATTTTTCGGTCTATGGGTGTTTCTATTGAACAGAAAGAATCCAGTTTAACTATTTACGGAGAAGGTCCACAATCATTTACTGAGCCAGTTGAGCCTCTTTATTTAGGTAATTCTGGTACGACGGCAAGACTAATACTAGGTATCTTAGCAGGCTTACCTCTTTTTACTACTTTTTATGGAGATCGTTCGTTAACAAAACGCCCTATGAATCGCGTTGTTGAACCACTTCGTCTAATGGGAGCAAGCATTACAGGGTGCTCACAAGGAAACTATCTCCCTTTAGCTGTAGAAGGGAAAACATTGCAAGCCATTCATTATCATTTACCTGTAAAAAGCGCGCAAGTTAAATCAGCTGTTCTTTTAGCTGGTTTATTTGCAAACGGAACTACTACTGTTACTGAAATATCACCTACAAGAAATCATACAGAATCAATGTTACAAGCTTTTGGTGTGGAATTGTTAAATAACGGTTTAGATATTTCCGTTCGTGGACAACAAACATTAACAGCTACAGATATTTACGTTCCCGGTGATATTTCATCTGCAGCGTTCTTTCTCGTTGCAGCTGCTATCGTTCCAGGTAGTCAATTAAAACTATTACATGTTGGGTTGAATGAAACGCGTACAGGAATCATTGACGTTTTACAAGCAATGGGAGCTGACATAACCATTGAGAGGGAAGAAACAAAAGGTGGTGAACGTATTGGTGACATTCATATTCGTTACAAGGAGTTAACAGCAACAATTATTGAAGGAGATATGATTCCAAGACTCATAGATGAGATACCGATCATCGCTTTATTAGCTACTCAAGCTGAAGGAACGACAGTAATTAAGGATGCTGCAGAACTTCGTGTCAAAGAAACGGATCGCATTCACGCTGTGACAGAAACACTTACTAATTTAGGGGCAAAAGTCGAAGAAAAAGAGGATGGGCTACTAATTCATGGACGATCGAAACTGCACGGCAATAGAATTGAATCCTATCATGATCACCGAATGGCTATGATGGCATCTATTGCATCTTTGATCACCACAAGTGAAGTCGTAATTAATGACATAACTCCAATTGCAACATCTTACCCAACTTTTTATGCAGATTTAAAATCAGTGAGCGAATAATTTCTAAAAAGAGGTCATGACAAAACTACATCAGCGATCAAGCTAACGAACAATAAAAGCCCATTATTTACGCTGCGAAGCCAAATTATGTAGTCTTTATCCCAAGATGCCCCATGGAAGTTTTTTACAAGATAAACATGTCTATAGTACAAACAAGCCGAACTATTTTATAATTTAATGGTTCGGCTTGCTGCTATTTGGATGTTTATCAAGCTCATCTGGCGAATATTGGAATGATAATGAGGAAACGTTAGTATATAGAGGGTGTATAAGATTTTTTTGGTTTATGGTATAAGAAAAACTACGGTTATCGTTAGAAAGACTTTGGAGATAGCCAAGTTTTTCTAAGGTGTTAACCTTTAAAATGATTGGCTATGCGTTTATTTTGAACATCTGCTCGTTTTCCGTTATGATAAAGACCTGATGAACGTGAAGAAAGGAAGTTCAATGTGGAAACAATTATGGAAGCTGTTCGTTTAATGGAAGCCCAGCACGCAGAAAAAGCGGTAGAATTATTGGAAAACTATTTACCAATGGCTGATGACGAAGAGCGATACACAATAGCAGAATTGTATTTGCAATGGGGCTACTTACACGAAGCAAAAGCTATTTTTCAAGATTTAATACATCAATTTCCTGCTGAAGGAGAACTAAAAGTGGCTCTTGCAGATATTTATACGGAATTGGAAGATGACGAAGCTGCTATCCAACTGTTAAATGATATTGATGAAGAAGATCCTGCTTACCTACAAACATTGATTCAATTAGCAGATCTTTATCAAGCGCAAGGGCTTTTTGAAGTATCTGAACAAAAGTTATTAATGGCTAAACGATTTGATCCTAATGAACCAATTATTGATTTTGCTTTAGGAGAATTATATTTTTCAACAGCAGATTATGTAAAAGCCACTACTTATTATGAAAATATTTTGCCTAAGATGAAAGAAATTGCTCATGTATCGATAACAGATCGCCTAGCTGAAGCGTATGCCGAATCTGGAGAGTTTGAATTAGCTTTAACTTACTATCAAGATGAAGATAGTGAAAATCCCGATACGTTGTTTAAATATGGTTTTACTGCTTACCAAACTGGAAGAAAAGACATTGCGAGAAAAGCGTGGGAACATGTCATGGAGATTGATATGTATTACCATACAGTGTATTATCATCTTGCTTCTCTTTATGAGGAAGAGGGGATATATGAGAAAGCATATGAAATTAGTCAAAAAGGACTTCATGTAGATGCTTTTAATAAAGATTTATTTTTGTTAGCTGGGAAAATTGCTCATCAACTTGGAGAAGATGAAAAAAGTGAACAGCATGTTCGAGAAGCTATAGCAATGGATCCTGATTTTAAAGAAGCAGTGCTATTTTTAATTGAATTACTAAAAAATAATGCTGATTTTAAAGGAATTGTTGACTTGGTTAGCGAAATAATGAATACAGGTGCAGAGGATCCTTTGTATAATTGGGAACTAGCCCGCGCTTATAATGAATTGGAAGTATATAATGATGCATTAAAACACTATCAAACTGCATATAATAATCTCAAAGACGATAGTGACTTTTTAAAAGAATATGGCTATTTCTTAACAGAAGAGGGGAGGATAAAAGAGGCGATACCTGTATTTACTGCATACCTTGAGCAACAACCAATAGATGATGAAGTAAATGAATTTCTATTTCGCTTAAAGCAATCTGATCGTGAAGAGCCGTAAGTGCATGACTTTTTGATTGAACAACTTCTTAGACTTATTTAAATGGACTCGTGGTACACCAAATTATCCATGAAAAGAGGTTGTAAAGGAGAGTGAGAAATGGTGCATACTCCAGTATCTGTAGAAGATAAAAAAAGTTTTATTCGATGGTTTTTAAATCATTACCAGCTAAAAAAGCGAGAGAGCGTATGGATTTTAAATTATTTAATGAATCACGATGAAATACTTCACCATCTTCATTTTGTTAGAGAGGCGAAATTCTGTCCACGGGGAATTATTATGACAAGTCAATGCTCAAGTGAAACAGCCTTTCGTTTTTATAAAAATCAACTCGTAACAACAGATGCAGAGAAATCGTTTCATGACATTCGCTTGAATAAAACAGAAGCTCTGTACCTTCAGTTAAATTTTAAAAGATCATACCGAAGTGCATTATATATTGCGGTATTAGAGGAAAACCCATTTATACCAAATGACTATTTCATAACTGCTCAGGACAAAGAAGTTGCACAGCAGCTGCTAGATCAATCTCGATACGAATTTCAAAGAAGTTTTTTAAATGAGCAAATTGATCAAGCCTTGGACTGTATGAATGAAGAAGCTTTCTTAAAATTAACAAAAGAACTTCAAATGTTGGAAGAGAACTTTTTAAATCAACCAAAATTGCTAAAGTGATAGGTTGATTTTTTTTGTGAAGATAGATAAGATTTAAATAAATATATTTAAAATTTTGCAGAGTAAGAAAGGCTGGGCAGAGCGATGAAATGGAAAAAAACAGACATAACTCAGTATACAGAGGCAAAAGAATACATTGATACGGTTCTAATTCCATTAATGCCTTTTGAAATGGAAAGTGATACGCATTTAGACGTAAACGCTTTTCAATACGAATGGACGATGTTACTTGTAAATGAGTTAGAAAAAGAACTTACAGGACGGATGATGTTATTACCACCTTATGTTTATAGAAAACCTATCATCCAAGAACAAGAACTTACAAGAATTGATTCCTGGGCTAAAGAAATAAAAAAGCAACCTTTTAATCATGTGTTTTTTCTAACTTTAGATGGTGGATGGAAAAAGCATGAAGAAGCTCTTCCTGGAACACTACTCTGGTTGCCTGGAATGAAGTCAGGTGACTTACATTCTGCAGACATGTACAGATTTATTCGTGATCAAGTGGAGCAAATGAGCGAGTTAATTCAATCTTATTGGTAATAAGAAGAAAAAAGTTTTTTTGGGAAAAAGGAATAATGATTGACCGGACAAACAGTTTACGCTATCATGGTTATGTCCTAGTAATGTGAATATCTGTATTGTCCGTGATTATTGTATAAGAGGGGGGAAAATCATGAGCGATAAAAAGCAGCAAGTATCCCGTAGACAGTTCTTGAACTATACGTTAACTGGGGTTGGTGGTTTTATGGCAGCAGGAATGCTGGCGCCAATGTTGCGAATGGCAGTTGATCCAGTGTTAAAAGAATCGGGGCAGGGGGACATGGCAAATGTCGGCTTATCTGTTGATGACATTACTACCGAGCCACAAAAAGTAGATTGGAAGATCACACAAGTTGATGGCTGGTACGAGTCAGAAGTAAACCGTTCCGCTTGGGTTTTTAAGGATGAAAATGGCGATATTCAGGCCTTTTCCCCAATTTGTAAACACTTGGGTTGTGTCGTATCCTGGGGAGGAAGTGATGAATATCCTGAACAGTTTTTTTGCCCGTGTCATGATGGACGTTACTACAAAGATGGAACAAACGTACCAGGAACACCACCTTTACAGCCGTTGGATGTTTATGAATTAGAAGTAAGAGATGGAATCTTATTTTTAGGTGATGCAGTACCAAGAGAGGGGGCGTAATAGTATATGCTACAAAAAATTTATGACTGGATTGATGAGCGTGCTGATATTACGCCTATCTGGCGGGATATTGCAGACCATGAAGTTCCAGAGCATGTAAATCCAGCACATCATTTTTCCGCATTTGTTTATTGCTTTGGTGGTTTAACCTTTTTTGTGGTTGTTATTCAAATTTTATCTGGAATGTTTTTAACGATGTATTATGTTCCAGATATCGAAAATGCATGGAGATCCGTTTATTACTTGCAAACGGAAGTAGCACATGGGCAGATTGTTCGTGGTATGCACCATTGGGGCGCTAGTGTTGTTATTGTCATGTTGTTATTACATACACTACGAGTGTTTTTCCAAGGAGCTTATAAAAAGCCACGTGAACTGAATTGGATTGTTGGTGTTTTGATTTTCTTTATCATGCTTGGCTTAGGGTTTACCGGGTATTTATTACCGTGGGACAACAAAGCGTTTTTCGCTACACAAGTTGGGTTGGAAATTTCACAACAAGTTCCATTTGTTGGCGAAGAGTTGAAAACGCTATTAGCGGGTGATGAAAAAATCGTTGGTGCGCAAACACTGACTAGATTCTTCGCAATTCATGTGTTCTTCTTGCCTGGGGCACTCTTTGCATTATTAGCAGTACATTTTATTTTAATCCGTAGACAAGGAATTTCAGGACCATTATAAAAAGGAGGGGAAAGCATGCATAAGGGTAAAGGTATGAAATTCGTCGGTGATTCACGCATCACTGCCGATAGAAAACCAAATGTACCAAAGGATTATTCCGAATATCCTGGAAGAACAGAAGCTTTCTGGCCCAACTTTTTATTAAAAGAATGGTTAGTAGGTGCTGTGTTTTTAGTGGGATTTTTATGTCTGACACTAGCCCATCCTTCTCCATTAGAAGGTATGGCTGATCCAACGAATGCATCTTATATTCCATTGCCGGATTGGTACTTCTTGTTCTTGTACGAACTGTTAAAATATGAATTTGCTAGTGGAGATTATACATTGATGGGAATTCTTGTTTTACCTGGAATTGCATTCGGTGCATTATTGTTAGCACCGTTTTTAGACAAAGGTCCCGGAAGAAGACCACATCAACGTCCGATTTCTGTTGGGATGATGCTACTTGCTTTAGCTTCTGTAATTTGGCTAACGTACGAATCTGCAGCCAATGTAGATTGGGAATCAAGGGCAGAAACTAACAAACCAGTACCTCCTGGTGAACAGGCAGAGATTGATACAGAAGACCCAGGTTACGCCGTTTATGAGAACAGTTGCTTATCTTGTCATGGCGATAATTTACAAGGGGGTGCGGCTGGTCCGTCACTCATCGGTATTGATAAATCTGCTGAAGAAATTGCTACAATTGCTACAGAGGGAATTAACTCCATGCCACCGGATCAGTTCACAGGTACAGATGAAGAACTACAACAATTGGTTGATTTTATCGTATCCGTGAATGAGGAGTCTGGTGAATAGAGTAATCCAATTGCACCTTTGCCAATACTATTGGCGAAGGTGCTTCTTCATTTTTTATACTATGGAGATTTGTTATAAGAAAAGCTACAGCTTCTCAATAAAGCTCGGTTTCTCTAAAAAATTATCTCCTTGCATACTTACTAGGCTAAACATATTTCATATTCTGTTAGAAAGGGGTTGACAACTTGTTTAAATACTTATTACTTGATAAACGGTTTTTATGCTTATTAATTATTATTAATTTAGCTGGCACTATATATGGTTATATGTGGTATGGTTCACAATTATCACAAACAGCATCCATTTTTTTAATTTTTGTTCCTGATAGTCCAACGGCCAGTTTATTTTTCACTATATTTTTATTGTTTTTTATCTTTGATAAACATCTTCCTTACATAGAAGCATTAGCAGTAATTACTTTATTTAAGTATGGTATATGGGCTGTTGTCATGAACTTCCTTACTTTGCTTGTGGAGGGATCGTTAAGTTGGCAAGGATATATGTTATTGGCCTCGCATGGTGCTATGGCCATTCAAGGGCTGCTTTATATGCCTTATTATCAATTATGCTTACGTCATATTGTGTTTGCAGCTATTTGGACGTTACATAACGATGTGATTGATTACGTTTTTGAGCAAATGCCAGTTTATTCCTCACTCTCCTCTTATATGAACGAAATAGGCTATTTTACATTCTGGTTAAGTCTTTTATCAATAGGCATTACATATTATTTTACCATTCGAGTTAGGAGAATACCCATTCTTAATGGTAAATAACTGCATTTTACTTGTACGATAATACTAAAATTCTGTAATACAAAAAAAGCAAAATTAAAATGAAAAGATCTACTTTTGTTATATCATATAAGACCGCTTCATACATTAGTATTAGACGAAAAAATGGGGTGGTCTCTATGAATAAGAATAGGCATCAATTCGTGTTTACTTTTGGGATGACCATAGGGATATACATATATGTTAATATTTTCATGTCTGAAGCAGTACACGCCAATGTCTCTAGCTGGGCACAACCAGTCACGGAACAGAAAGGCCAATTATTTCCGTTTATATGGATTTTGGTTATTGTAGGTGGGTGTATCGGCATTACATTAACTTATGTAAGTTGGAGAAAATATAAAGGTGAGAAGAAAAGCAAACAAGACAAAACAGTTGACTAACGCCTTGTTTTTGACTAAAATTGACCTTAGAAGGAGGGATGCGTATGTTTGGTGGTTTTGGCGGTTACTTAATTTATGTAGCTTTATTGCTTCTTATCCCAATGTGGGCAAGTGCAAGAGTAAAAAGTACGTATAAAAAATATATGAAAGTACCAACTTCTTCGTATATGACTGGTGCACAAGTAGCACGTCGTATTCTTGATGAAAATAGTTTATACGATGTAACGATAGAAGAAACTAAAGGTATGCTCTCTGATCATTACGATCCAAGAAAAAAAGTTGTACGGCTTTCTAGCGATAATTACCATGGGCATTCTATGGCGGCTTCTGCTGTTGCAGCCCATGAAGTCGGACATGCTATTCAAGATGCAGAAAATTACGCTTTTCTTCGCTTTCGTAGCGCACTTGTTCCAGCAGCTAACTTCGGCTCCAATTTTGGAATGATTTTTATACTAATTGGATTTGTGATCGGAATGAGCCAATTGTATTTGCTAGGTATCGTTCTATTTGCTGCAGCTGTTTTATTCCAATTGGTTACATTACCAGTAGAGTTCGATGCGTCTAATCGGGCGATGGCTCAATTAGTATCTTCAGGCGTAATTCGAAATAATGAAGAGCGAAAGACGAAAAAAGTTCTGAATGCAGCTGCGATGACTTATGTAGCAGCAGCGTTAGTCGCGTTAGCAGAACTATTACGATTTATTTTGATGTTTGTTGCTAGTGACGAATAAAGTTTAAAGGTTATCAGCGGTGGTTTTTACTACCGCTGATTTTTTAGGTATGCTATTTGTTTTTTGGCTCTATGCTAAATGTTGAGGTTTCCACACAATTTGCGCATAAAAATATACACGCAAACATCCAATTCTTTTATACTTGAATTGACTAGAAACAAGAAAAGATTGGAGTTGCGTGCAAATGAATTTTACCATAAAAATGCCTGGTCTTGAAGATGTATGGATTACAAAAGTGGAGGAAATGGAAGGTGGTATTGCGCTTCATGTAGAAATGCCTGTCAAGGTACACAAGTGTCCCAGCTGTGGAAAGAGAACCAAGAAAGTTCATGATTATCGGATCCAAAAGATCAAACATTTAAAGTGGTTTGAACGATTAACTTATCTCTTCTACAAAAAACGCCGCTATGCCTGTTCGTGCTGCGGGAAACGATTTGCGGAGGAGAATCCTTTTGTTCATCGATATCAACGGCTTTCTATGGAATGGAATCGGGCGGTATCCGTTCGGATAGTGCAAGCGAAGACTTTTAAGGAAACAGCCAAGCAGTTTGGCGTCTCCGTATCGACCGTCATGCGCAGATTTGACCGTTTGGCCGTAAAGGAAATGTCAGAGGTTCAAGAATTGCCAAAGGTGATTGCCATCGATGAATACAAGGGAGATACAAAGGCAGGAAAATATCAATTGATTATTGCTGATGGAGAGACCAAGGAACCGATTGATATTTTGCCAAATCGAAAAAAGAAGACCATAAAGGACTATCTTCAAAAACATGGAACCAATGTGGATGTGGTCATTATGGACATGAGTCCTTCTTTTAAGGCAGCTGTCCAAAAGGCGCTGGGGAAACCGGTTATTGTAGCCGATCGTTTTCATTTTTGTCGTTATATCTATTGGGCTCTTGACGGGGTCAGAAGAAGAATCCAGTCTGATTGGAATGATTATGACCGTAAAAAATGTAAAAGAATGCGCTATGTGTTTTACAAAGACAGTGCAAAGCTGACCGAAAAGGACCGCTGGTATTTGGACAGGTACCTTGGGATGGACGAAGAACTTCGCAGGGCTTACGAGTTGAAAGAGTTCTACTGCCTTTGGTTGAAGCAATCCAAGGAAAATGGACAGGCTAGGATCAAAAAAACCAAGCGAGGATTAATGGATTTTTACAAGAAGGTAGAACAAGAGGGTCTCCCTGAATTTGAGAAGGCTATCCGTACATTCAAGAACTGGTAGACAGAGGTATTAAACAGCTTTTTATTTGATTACTCAAATGGCTTTCTGGAGGGAATTAATAACCTAACGAAAGTCATGAAGAGGAACGCCTTTGGATTTAGGAACTTCCTAAGGGCAAGGGCAAGAATACTTCTTTTACATAAGTATAAAAAAATTGGAAGTCATGTTGGGTAGGGAGATTCCATCTCACTCCACCCCAACTTTTGACATAGAACCTGTTTTTTACACTATAGGGAAGCTTGTAATTTTAAAGTTTATTGTAAACATGTGTGAACCATTATATTTGATTAGGCTATTCCACTAATTTTGAATAGGGTTTTTATTTTCATCCAATGTAAAGCCTTCACCTGCTACATCATGGACGGTATTAACAGCTACGAAAGCATGGGGATCAATAGACTCAATAATATTTTTCAAACGTACAATTTCATTTCTAGCTACAACACAGTACAGTACATCTCGTTTTTCTCCTGAATAGCTTCCTCTTCCTTCTAATACCGTAACACCCCGATCCATCTTCTTGAGAATGTTTGCAGCAATTTCCTCACTTTGGTTCGAAATAATAGTGGCTCCTTTAGCTGAATAAGCACCTTCTTGAATAAAATCGATAACTCTTGCTCCAATATAAACAGTAACCAATGTATACATTCCTTGCTTTAAATCCAAGATGGCAAACACAGAAGTTATAATAACCATAAAGTCAAATAAAAACATGGTTTTGCCAATACTCCATCCTAAATATTTATTAGCAAGTCTAGCGATGATGTCAACACCACCAGTTGTTCCTCCATATCTAAAAATAACCCCTAACCCAACACCGATAAAAATACCCGCAAACAGCGCTACTAAGGTCATGTCCGATTCAAGGTGGATTGCAAAAGGTTTCATTTGAAAAACACTTAAAAACAATGACACAGCAGCAGTACCAATAATACTATAGATGAACGTAATTCTACCTAAGAAACGCCACCCAATTAAGAACATAGGCACATTTAGTATGATGTTCGAGATAGCTGGATCAAAATCCCATAAAAAATAAAGCAATAGGGTTATCCCGGTAAATCCTCCTTCTCCTAAATTATGTTGCATATTAAAATGAACGATTCCAAAAGAAAATATTGCTGCGCCTAACAGTATAAATAAGACATTTTTAATATGTAATTGAAACAAAAAGATTCCCTCCTTAGTGAGCAAGACTTTTCCAGTAGTTTAGCTTCTTTTAGTATAAATAAATTATTCACAAAGTAAAATAATTGTCTTTTAAGTTTATTAAATATGTAATTAAATTCTAAGTATAAATGAAGGCTAGGCTTATGCTACATATAATAGTCTTTGGGTGTGTCAATAATTTTGTGTAAATCCCCTTTTGTAGATGTTAACTCTGAATAAATAATCAGGAAATCTCTATAGCCACAGCGTTAGCTGCTTGTCCTTGACCTTGTGCCTCTTCTTTGTGATTCGCTGTGTTGGGCATAGGGGACCCTGCCAGCGAGAGTATAGAAGAGTACGGTCGTGGTACCATAAAAAAGCGGGTGGAGCCTTATGTGGCTATATTTTCTGCACCCGCCAGTAGATATACACCACGACCGTAAACAAGGTCAAGGATGGCGGGTTCTAAGTCCCATTTTCCAGAGATTCGAACAAGGCAACTAATTCAGATTTTGCCTGATCAAAGCCTCGATGGCAGCGCATGCTGAATTTATGATTATACTCTAGAAATCGCGTGACAAGAAAACGTTCTAAAGCCTCCTTGTTTGGAAACTGCTCTTTTCGTTTGACGTATCTCTTTATTTCTTTATTGAAGGCTTCAATTAAATTTGTCGAATAGATACTCCGTCGAATAGAGGCAGGGAACTCATAAAATGTTAATAATTGTTCATTTTTTACAACTGCGTCAATGACACGTGGATATGTCTTTTCCCATTTGCTTTGAAACTGTTCTAACGCTTGTAGGGCTTCTTTTTTGTCTATGGCATGATAAACCGTTTTAAAGTCACTAAGTATCTCTGCACGGTCTTTGACACGAACCTTCTTAGCAATATTGCGGGCAACATGGACACAGCACACCTGATGCTTTGCTTTAGGATAGACACGGTGAATAGCATCTGTCATGCCAGTTAGACCGTCTGAGATGAAGAGCAGAACGTCTGCAACACCACGCTGATATAGTTCCTGCATCAATTCTTCCCATACGTGTGCGGATTCTGTTGGTGCAATAGTAAAGTCTAATACTTCTTTTATGCCGTCTTCCGTGATCCCAATTGCAATATATACAGACTCTTTCTCTACCGTGTTACGACGGATAGGGATTTGAGTAGCATCTAAGTAAATGCATGCGTAACGGTTTTCTAATTTACGTTCATGAAATGCTTGTACATCTTCTGCTACCAATTTTGTTAAGTTAGATACGGTCTGTTTGGTGTAATGATGTCCGTACATTCGTTCGATTAGATGTGCGATTTCATCTGTTGTGATTCCCTTTTCATAAAGGTGAATAACAAACTGTTCCAGCGTGTCATTAGAACGCTTATATGGAGCCACTGTTTGTTGTTGAAATTCTCCGTTCCTATCCCTTGGTATACGAAGTTGTAGCTCACCGTACTCCGTCTTAAAAGTACGGTCATAAAACCCATTACGAGAGTTACCTGAATGAACTCCCTTGCGTTCATACGGTTCGTAATCCAGAAATACAGTTAATTCATGCTTTAGTAATTGGTTAATAGCTTCTTCTAGATGACGGCGAAAAACTTCTTCAATATCTTGTTTTTTTGCTAGTGCTTCAATTAAATCTGTAGTAAGATGGTTCATAGGGAAGACCTCTTTTCTGTGAATTTTGTGTGCTAACTTTATTCTACAAAAAGGGTCTTCCTTTTTCTATGAACTTGTTTAATTGGTATTTCTATTTACACAAAATATTTTACACTCTCTAGTCTTTCTCTTGAACTTTTAATACTACTCCATTTGCCTTATAATGAAATAGTAAAGAAAAACAAAAGTTATTGAACTGTATTTTCTCTAATTTTAATTATTTTTGCTCCGTAAACGATTGATCCATGATAAATCATTTGTCAAAATGTGATGGATTCGCTAACATGGTAATATTAATAATGTGGATAAAAGGAAGAGATGGATGGAAAAGACTATATACACGACAAAAGAAATTCAAGAGCGAGTAGACCAATATATCGGGCAATTTAAAGAAGGTTATTTTTCCCCTTTAAGTTTAATGGCTCGCTTAACAGAGGAAACAGGTGAATTAGCCAGAGAGGTTAATCATTATTATGGAGAAAAGCCTAAAAAGAAAACAGAAAAGGAAAAAAGTATGGAAGAAGAGCTCGGGGATATCATTTTTGTGCTTACATGCTTTGCTAATTCATTAAATATTGACCTATCTGATTCTTTTCATAGAGCTATAACAAAAATTGAAACAAGGGACAAAGATCGTTGGACGAAGAAAGACGACTTACATCAATAGAGGAGAGTTAGAGTATGACAATTAATGTTGTAATTGCAGGCCCAAGAGGTAAAATGGGGTCAGAAGCAGTGAAAATGGTAGAAAACGAAACAAATTTCCGTTTAGTTGCGTGTATTGACCATAAAAATAATGGCAGAACGTTAGATGCGATTTTTCCAGAAGTGGAACGTTCTATTCCAATCTATGATGATGCTACTAAATGCTTCGAAAACCATAAAGATGCAGATGTTTTAATTGAGTTATCTGTACCCCAAGCAGGCTACAAACACACAAGATCTGCACTAGAACATCATGTTCGTCCAGTTGTAGGAACAACAGGTTTTACGGAAGTACAATTAAAGGAATTAGACGAATTTGCACAACAAAATAATATGGGATGTATGATCATTCCCAATTTTGCCCTTGGAGCAGTATTAATGATGAAATTTGCTAAAATGGCCGCTACTTACTTTCCAGATGTGGATATCATAGAAAAGCACCATGATCAAAAATTAGATGCACCATCTGGAACAGCTATTAAAACGGCTGAATTAATTAGCGAAAGCCGCAAGGTGAAAACACAAGGCCATCCAAAGGAAGAAGAGACTATTCCAGGAGCAAGAGGTGCCGATTTAGATGGAATAAAGCTTCATAGCGTTCGGCTACCAGGATTAGTGGCACATCAAGAAGTTATCTTTGGAAGTCCTGGACAAACATTAACGATAAAACATGATTCCATGGATCGCTCTTCCTTTATGGATGGTGTAAAACTTTGTGTGAATAAAGTGATGGAAGTAAAAGGATTGATATACGGGCTAGATACTATCTTGTAAAGGCGGGGATACAGATGAATATTGCTTTAATAGCTCATGATAAAATGAAACAAGATATGGTGAATTTTACAACAGCATATCAATATGTTTTATCGGAACATCATTTATATGCAACAGGAACTACAGGGAGTAAGATTCGCAAAGCAACAGGAATGGATGTGCATTTGTTTCAATCGGGTCCCTTGGGTGGCGACCAGCAAATTGGTGCAACGATTGCAAATAATGAAATGGATATGGTGATCTTTTTCCGTGACCCTTTGACTGCACAGCCTCATGAACCAGATATTAGTGCTTTAATGCGCTTATGTGACGTTTATCATATACCGCTTGCTACAAACATAGCAGCTTCTGAGATTTTTATCCGTGGGTTGGAGAACGGTGACTTTCAATGGCGTGACATTGTCAAACAGAAAAAGGGAAAAGAAAAAGCATGAAAAAAATCGGAATAACATGTTATCCTAGTGTAGGTGGGTCTGGAATTATTGCGACGGAATTAGGAATGTTACTCGCTGAAAAAGGAAATGAAGTTCACTTCATAACTTCCAGTTTACCATTTCGCCTAAATCATATTAATCCAAGAATTTATTTTCATGAAGTTGAATTAAGTCACTACCCTGTTTTTCAGTATCCACCGTATGATTTAGCATTAGCTGCTAAAATGGCTGAAGTAATCAATCGGGAAAAGTTGGATATACTACATGTCCACTATGCAATGCCACATGCTATTAGCGCCCTTTTAGCACGAGATATTGCAGAACATAAAGTAAAGATTGTAACAACCTTACATGGAACAGATATTACTGTTTTAGCGATTGATGATATTTTTAAAAACATGATTACCCATGCAATCAATCAATCAGATGCTGTAACAGCAGTTTCAAACCATCTAGCCAGTCATACGAAACAACTTCTTAAAATAAAACAAGATATACAAGT
Organism: Virgibacillus dokdonensis; assembly: GCF_900166595.1. NCBI lineage: Bacteria > Bacillati > Bacillota > Bacilli > Caryophanales > Bacillaceae > Virgibacillus > Virgibacillus dokdonensis. Next base: position 2,065,428 of record NZ_LT745763.1, read on the forward strand.
TATTTATAATTTTGTAAATGAACAAGAGTACTACCCAAAACGGTTAGAGTTTATCAAACAGCAATATGACATTAAGTCAAATGAAAAAGTGATTGTTCATATTTCTAATTTTCGTAAGGTAAAACGATTGCCTGATATTATACGTACATTTTACCTTATACATCAACAAGTAGATAGTAAATTATTACTTATCGGCGACGGTCCAGAGTGTGGAACAGCTATGAATTTAGTAAAGGAATTAAAGTTACAGCAGAACGTTCTATTTTTAGGTAAGCAAAAAAATATAAGTGAGCTTTTACGTATCAGTGATTTAAAGTTATTGCTATCAGAAAAGGAAAGCTTTGGTCTTGTTTTGTTGGAAGCGATGGCCTGCGGTGTACCATGTGTTGGCACAAATGTTGGTGGTATACCCGAAGTAATTGATCATAATAAGACAGGGTTTATTGCTGATTTAGGAGACACAGATCAAGCAGCAACGTATGCTATTGAAATATTAACGAACCAGACATTGTGGAATAGCTTTTCAAACAATGCTGTTAAAAGAGTAGAAACTCATTTTCATTCGAAGCAAAGTGTAAAGCAGTATGAGCAATTATATGACTGTTTACTTACGAGCTTATAGAAATTGGTGATAATTATGTTAGCAGAACCTTTCCAAAAAGCTAAGCCAATAGTAGAAAAAATAAAAGCTCATGGATATAATGTTTATTTTGTAGGAGGGTGTGTCAGAGATTTTCTGCTTCATCGTCCTATTGAGGATATTGATATAGCTACATCAGCAAAACCAATTGAGCTACAAAATTTGTTTTCTTCCGTGATACCAGTTGGAATAGAACATGGAACAGTTATTATTCGCCATCAAAATGAGTCTTATGAAGTAACCACTTTTCGAATTGACGGAAAATATACGGATCAACGTCATCCAGATGATGTTACCTATGTAGATAACATCGAAAAAGATTTAGAAAGAAGAGACTTTACGATAAATGCATTGGCAATGGATTTAAAAGGGAACATTATTGATCTGTTTGCTGGTAGATCTGATTTACATAATCATGTGATTCGTACAGTAGGAAACGGGGAGGAAAGATTTAGGGAAGACCCGTTACGAATCATTCGTGCACTTCGTTTCAGCAGTCAATTAGGATTTACTGTTCATCCGGATACGATCGAACACATTCGAAAAGTAAAGCATGAAATGAAGGGGTTAGCAGTAGAACGAATTACAAGAGAGTTTACCAAGCTATTCGCTGGTGATTATGTACGACATGGATTAACATATTTAAAGGATTTGGAGATTTACGAATACTTACCTGTATTTGATCAACACCACTCATTAATTTTACGGATTCCAAGAAATATAAAGCCTTTACCGCTTTTTCACGAAGTATTGGTGCTTTTTCATTTTTTGGATCGCACAATACCGCTTTTAACATGGGTAAAAGCATGGAAATGCTCAAATAAACAAAAAAATGCTGCCATGAACCTAACTAAACAATTAGATGAATTACAAGCAAATGACTTAACCCCTTGGCTTGTTTATCAATTACCACGAGCTTTGTATAATAGCTTTATTCGGCTAACAAATTGTTTACATTCTAAAAAAAATATCACAATGGAACAGTTATTACAAATAGAACAAACATTACCGATTGCATCTAGATCAGACATAAAATTAAGTGGCCAAGATATTATCGATCTTTTTCCGGCCTTTAAACAAGGTCCATGGATACAACAACTGTTAAATAAACTGGAGCGAAAAGTTGTTGCAGGACAGTTGCCAAATGATTACTATAAGTTAAAGGAATGGATAAAATGGAATCCACCCGCAATCAATTAATCCAATTACTTGCTAAGAATAACGAAGAATATATATCTGGACAAGTGCTTTCAGAACAATTAAACATATCTCGCAGTGCTATTTGGAAGCATATGAAAGAGTTAGAGAAAGATGGTTACGTCATAGAAGCAAAGTCGAAGCGAGGCTACCGCATTGTAAGCTATCCAGAAAAAATATCTGAGAACACCGTACAGTGGGGGTTACAAACGAATTGGCTAGGTCAGAAAGTGATTCATCGTGAAGTGACTAGTTCTACTCAAATTATTGCCCATAAAGTTGCTAAAGAACAGAAAGGACATGGCACTATAGTTATTGCAGATGAACAGGTTTCTGGTAGAGGAAGAATGAATCGAAACTGGCATTCTAAAAAAGGCGATGGCATGTGGATGAGCATGATCTTACAACCACCCTTACCACCATACCTTGCTCCACAATTAACATTATTAACTGCTGTGGCGTTAACCGAAACTATTGAAAAGTTAACTGGATTAACGCCACGTATTAAGTGGCCTAACGACATCCTCTTTGATAATGAAAAAAAATGTGCAGGTATTTTAACAGAACTACAAGCTGAACAGGATAGAATCCAGTATGTTATCATTGGGGTTGGGTTAAATATTAACCAACAAAAGAATGATTGGCCAGAGGATGTGCAAAAAAGAGCAACATCATTACAAATTGAAACTGGGAAACAATGGGCGATTAGAAAAATTATACAATATTTCTTGAGCAGTTTCGAAAATCTTTATGATGAATATATGAAGCAGGGCTTTTTAGCTGTGAAAACGAAATGGGAGTCATACGGATTTAAAATAGGGGATTGGATCACCATCCGTCAATTGGATAAGACTCGACAAGCTGTATTTTATGGTCTGGCTGACGATGGTGCACTGTTAATAAAAAATGAGGCTGGTGATGTAGAACGGTTATATTCAGGGGAAATTGACTGGTTTCATGAGTCTAATAAGAATCATGAATAAATAAAATAGTTATTTAAAAGAAGGGAGGGACTAACGTGCAACGCTATGTTGTGATCGATTTAGAAACAACTGGAAATACTCCAGCTAAAACAGACAAAATTATTGAGGTAGGTATCGTAGTTATTGAGCAAGATACGATTGTAGATAGTTATTCTACCTTACTACATCCAAACAAAGAAATTCCAGCATTTATAACAAATTTAACAGGTATTTCAAATGAAGATGTAGCCGATGCACCATTATTTGAAAATATAGCAGATGAAGTAACTGCTATGTTTGAAAATAGTTACTTGATCGCACATAATGTCCCATTTGACCTCGGCTTTTTAAATGAAGAATTGACTAAAAGCAATCGAAAAAAGCTAAAGAATCCAGTGCTTGATACAGTAGAATTAGCAAGAATATTATTTCCAAGTGCACCAAGCTTTAAATTAAACCAGCTAACTGATTATTTACAAATCAACCATGAAAACCCGCATCGCGCGCTTTCAGATGCATTTGTAACCGCGAAGCTATTTTTAAAGCTAAAAGAAAAACTAGCTTCTTTACCGTATGAGACCCTAGAGCAATTGCTACGTTTGGAAAAATGGTTAAAGTCAGATGCATATGCTTTATTTAACTATTATAAAGAGCAAAATGTATTTGTAGAAAAAAATGATGAAATTGCTATATATCAAGGTCTTGCCTATCGCTGTATGAATAATCTAGAAAAGGAAGATAACGTTATAGATCTTTCTTTCGGAGATTATCTAGACTCGATTTATGAATCAAATGGTAGCTTAGAAAAAAACTTGTCTTTTTATGAAAAACGTGCAGGGCAACGAGAAATGTCCGAAATGATCTTAGATGCATTTCAAACGAGACAGCATGCGTTGATTGAAGCTGAAACAGGAACAGGAAAATCACTGGCATACCTGCTTCCAGCAATATATGATGCTGTTTCTACACATAAACGAGTAGTCATTAGTACATACACTACGCAGTTACAAACTCAATTATTAGAGGAAGAAATTCCATTAATTCGTAGGTTAATTCCTTTCCCTTTCCGCGTAGCACTGCTTAAAGGGAAAGGGCATTATATTAGTTTGGAAAAATTGCACCAAGAGTTGTTGGAGCCTCTCCAGATTAACTACGACATCGCTCTTACCGTAGCAATGCTTTTAGTTTGGTTAACAGAAACGGAAACGGGTGACATTGACGATATCCAGTTGCCTTCTAGTGGATATTTGTTTTTTCGACGCATATCTGCAGACATGGAAGAAGGTGTTGATCCATCTTCGCAGTGGTTTTATAGATCGCACTATCAGTACGCAAAAAAACGAGCCCAGCAAGCTCATATTGTTATTACTAATCATGCATTATTATGTACAGATATTTTTCATCCTTCTTCTTTACTACCAGTATACGAAAGAGCAATAATTGATGAAGCACATCACTTTGAGGCAACCGTATCGAAGCATTATGGATTGAAACTTGATTATATGCATATGCATTATACTTTTAATCAATTAGGGCGAACAGATGAGCAGAAATTGGTCCATACCATTTTATCTCATTACCCATCAGAACTTTCAAAAGAGACTAAGGTTTTGTGGAATAAACTGCTTGATGATACTCGTTATGAAACGGATGATTTGTTTCGTTACTTGTTTCAATATGTTTCCAAGGTACGTAAAGGAGACAAATCGTTTAGTGATATAGGTAGAACGCAGTATCGCTTTGAAGCGAATAAAGAAGATCAAAACAAATGGACAGTAATTAAGGAAATGGTATCAAGGGTTTGCTTACATTTACGTGACTTAGTACATGGATTAGTAATGATTGAAGCAGAGTTACGAGTTAATCAACTTCATCAGGAAGATAAAGAGAAACTTTTGGCTAGTGCTGAACGGCTACAAGTATTTATTGATCAATTAGAACAATTTTTCCTTGTAGAAGATAGCGTACAGGAAGTAAAATGGATGGAGATAGAGGCATACGGAGCAAAAAATGCAGTTTACCTATACAGTGAACCAACAGATATTGCTAATTTACTAACAGACGTATTTTTTTCAGTTAAAGAAAGTATCGTTTTAACAAGCGCTACATTAACAATGGAGAATTCATTTCAATATATTATGGAGCGTCTAGGCTTACAAACAGAGAATCCTTTAACGAAGAAAATTGTTTCTCCATTTTCGTATGCCGATCAAGTACAATTAATGGTGCCAAATGATTTTCCAACAATCACTTCAGGACACATTGATGATTTTATTCATGCAACCTGTGAAGCGGTATTATCTTTGGCAGAAATCACCAACGGTAGGATGCTGGTTTTATTTACATCGTACGATATGCTACGACGTTCACATTCTTTACTAAAAGAGTTAATGGAGAATGAAACGTATGCCCTTATTGCACAAGGAATCTCAAGTGGTAGTAGAGAACGTTTAAAAAAGAACTTCCAAACGTTTGATCGAGCGATTCTTCTAGGAACCAGTTCATTTTGGGAAGGTGTAGATATTCCTGGCGAAGATTTATCGTGTCTTGTAATTGTTCGTCTACCGTTTCAACCACCTGATCATCCAGTGCTTGAAGCAAAATCAAATTTTTTAAAAGAGCAAGGCAAAAATCCATTTATGCAATATGCCTTACCTAATGCTGTTATTCGGTTTAAACAAGGCTTTGGGAGATTAATCCGATCTAGCAGTGATCGAGGAATTGTGTTTATTTGTGATGCTCGAATTGTAACAGCTCGCTATGGGAAATATTTTATTCGCTCTATTCCTAAAGTGCCATTATTTTTTGACACAACACATGATTTAATGATTAGAGCTGAAAAATGGTTTTAAATATGGATAAATGAAGCTTTTATATCCTAGCTCCAATTAAAGAACTTCATGTGAATAAAAAAACTGATGCTAAAAAGCATCAGTTACAAGTAAAGTGGTGTGGGTTGAATAATTATTTGCTCAAATAATTTAAAAACAAAACACATTTGCTGTAAAGCTTGTTATACTATATTTATGTTCTGTTTTATTTATTTAAGCATACACATATTTTTTGCTAAAAAAAGCAGGCTATGTCTAGCAGAACTTGATAAGACAAGAAACTTTAACCGTAAAAGGAATAGAGTATTTTGCATTTCATACCAACCAACATAATTTCAATAATGGCTATACAGGGAGGTCAAAATTATGGATGAATTAACCACTTTAGCGACTGTACAAATTGGATATTCCTCCGAGTTATACAAAATAGTAGACCTATGCAATAAAACTTTAAAAGAACAAAACCTAATATTTGGTTTAGCATTGGATGATAAAGATGAAGAACAAGCGATCTTTACTATATATCGGTCCTAAATGGATAAGATGGACATTATCCATTCTCTTTTTATTGACGGTGGCTTGCGGTGTCTATTTTATTTATTTATACAATGATTTACTTGAAAGTAAAACGGCAGGATACGAAGAAACAAAGCAGCAGCTACTGAAGGCTGAAACTTTAGCTGAAATTGATAAAATAGAAACATTTCATGGAAAAGAAGCCTACCATGTTGCGTATGGAAAAGACAAAAATGAACAAAGTAAACTTGTTTTTTATCCCTTAAAAGGGAAACAAAAACAACTGATAACTGTAAATCAAGCTGACATTGTAAGTAAATCAGAAATGAAAGAGCAGTGGAAACAGGAATGTAATCAATGTGAGTTTATACGTATCAGCCCTGCACTCTTAGATGGAAAAGAATTTTGGGAACTGACTTATATAGATGACTCAAATCGATACGTTTTTGATTATTTAGATATGCATAATGGTTCGCGATATGAACAAATGCGCTTTAAAAGTATGTTTAAATAGAAAGGTGATAAAAAGTGGAATTAGCAAACAGAGTAAAAACATTAACCCCCTCATCTACATTAGCTATTACAGCGAAAGCAAAAGAATTAAAACAACAAGGTCATGACGTTATCGCTTTAGGAGCTGGAGAACCTGACTTTAATACACCTGAGCCTATATTGCGTGCGGCTGAAAAAGCAATGAATGAAGGCAAAACAAAATATACGCCTTCTGGAGGGATTGTGGAACTAAAGCAAGCCATTGTGAACAAATTTCAAAAAGATAATCAACTTGAATATACAAAAGAGCAAATTATCGTTACTACTGGAGCCAAGCATGCATTATACACACTTTTTCAAGTGTTGCTAAATGAAGGGGATGAGGTTATTATCCCAACTCCGTATTGGGTTAGTTACCCAGAGCAAGTAAAGCTTGCTGGTGGAACTCCTGTTTTTATTCCTGCTAAAGAAGAAAACCAATTTAAATTAACGCCACAGGAATTAGAAGCGGCTATTACGAGTAAAACGAAAGCAATCATTATTAATTCACCTAGTAACCCGACTGGTATGATGTATAATAAAGATGAATTAAAGCAGTTGGGAGATATTTGTTTAAAGCACGATTTGTTAATTGTATCCGATGAGATTTATGAAAAGCTAATTTATTCTGGCGAAGACCATGTATCTATAGCACAATTATCACCAGAGTTAAAAGCCCAAACAGTTATTATTAATGGTGTATCTAAATCCCATTCCATGACTGGTTGGAGAATTGGTTATGCTGTTGGACCAAATGAAATTATTAAAGCAATGACAAGTCTTGCTTCACATTCTACATCAAACCCAACGTCAATTGCTCAGTACGCAGCATTAGCCGCTTATCAAATGGACGATTCCTTTAATGAAGAAATGAAGGGTGTTTTTTCACATCGTTTGGAAAGTTTATATCAACTGCTAACGGAGATACCAGGAGTGAGCTGTGTAAAGCCTGAAGGGGCATTTTATTTATTTCCAAATGTGAAAGAAGCAGTACGTAAAAGTGGCTTTAGTAATGTAGATGATTGGGCAAAGGCGCTATTGGAAAAAGAAAAAGTAGCTCTTATTCCTGGATCTGGATTTGGTGCGCCTAATAATGTACGTTTATCCTATGCCACATCTATGGAAGCACTGGAAGAAGCAGCAAAAAGAATTAAACATTTTATTTTACACTATAAGAAAGCATAAAATCTTAATCTTATAATGTAAAGACAACAATAATTTTCGTTATAAGTGAACACGTATTAGGAGGAGTTCTTTTGAAAACGACAATCTCGCAGGCACCAAGATATAATGAAGAAACAGTTACGATTGGAGCTTGGCTCACAAATAAACGTTCAAGTGGAAAAATTGCATTTCTACAATTACGTGATGGCACTGGATTTATGCAAGGTGTTGTTGTAAAAAATGATGTGAGCGAAGAAGCATTCCAATTAGCTAAAAATATCACACAAGAATCATCGATGTATATTACTGGTAAAATTGTCGAAGATACACGCTCACCATTTGGATACGAAATGCAAGTGAGTGATATTGAATTAATTCATGAAGCTCATGATTACCCGATTACACCGAAAGAGCATGGTACAGAGTTTCTAATGGATCATCGCCATTTATGGTTACGATCTAAACGTCAACATGCTGTTATGAAAATACGCAATGAAATTATACATGCGACTTATCAATTTTTTAATGATAAAGGCTATGTTAAAATTGATCCGCCTATTTTAACAGGATCCTCAGCAGAAGGAACAACTGAATTATTCCATACGAAATACTTCGATGAAGAAGCTTATTTATCACAAAGTGGGCAATTATATATGGAAGCAGCGGCAATGGCATTTGGAAAAGTATTTTCTTTTGGACCAACCTTCCGTGCAGAAAAATCCAAAACACGTCGACATTTAATTGAATTTTGGATGATAGAACCAGAAATGGCTTTTGTGGAGCATGAAGAAAGCCTTGAAATCCAAGAAAATTATGTAAGCTTTATCGTTCAAAGTGTGCTTGCAAATTGTAAGTTGGAATTGCAAACATTAGATCGTGATATTTCAAGCTTAGAAAAAGTACAAGCACCGTTTCCTCGGATAACTTATGATGAAGCAGTTGCACTGTTAAAAGAAAAAGGTTTTACCGACATAGAATGGGGTGAAGATTTTGGGGCTCCCCATGAAACAGCTATCGCTGAAAGCTTTGATAAACCAGTATTTATTACGAATTACCCTATAGGAATAAAAGCATTCTATATGAAGCCACATCCAGAAAGAGATGATGTCGTATTATGTGCAGATCTCATTGCACCAGAAGGGTATGGAGAAATTATTGGTGGTTCTCAACGAATTGATGATTTGCAATTAATGGAAGAGCGTTATAAAGAACATGGATTAACAGGTGAAGCGTATCAATGGTATTTAGAACTAAGAAAATATGGTAGTGTACCACATTCTGGCTTCGGCCTAGGATTGGAAAGAACGGTAGCTTGGCTTGCGGGTGTTGATCATGTTCGCGAGACTATCCCGTTTCCACGTCTACTAAATCGGCTCTATCCATAATTATTATGTAATTTAGCTTAAAAATATAGGGTGCTTTAAGGCTTCTATATCTATCTTAATAAGTGAAAATTAGTGAATGCAACAAGTCAGAAATAAACGCCGATTGGTTCATGTTCTAAAAGAAGTATCTCAAGCTTTATACAAAACTTAGAAAATAACCTATCCCTTGCTAGAACAGGCAAGGGATTCATTTATCATGTAAAAGAAAAGGAGATGTTCGTCATTAAAAAGCAATCATTCTCCATTCAGTATCTTTTAACCAATCAAATGCTCATTCCAAAGGATCTATTAACTTCCTATGTATCTATAGGGCTAGATGAAAAAGAAGTTATGTTGTTATTACAATTACAACGATTTATGTTAGAAGGAATTGATTTTCCTACTCCAGATCAATTAACGACTTATGTAACGATGAAAGAACAAGAGTGTGCACTTTTATTACGTGGCCTTGTTCAAAAAGGAATGCTGACTATTGTACAGCAAGAAGAAAATGATGGAAAAATTAAAGAAGCTTACGATTTAAATCCTCTATGGGATAAATTATTTAAGATGGAAGAAGATACGAAACAGGATTCAGATACATCTGACGGGACTATTTTTATTTTGTTTGAACAAGAATTCGGCAGACCATTATCCCCTTTTGAAATTGAAATGATTAATGCGTGGCTAGATGAGGATCAAATTGCTCCATCGTTAATTAAAGCAGCTTTACGTGAATCCGTGTTAATGGGAAAGTTAAATTTTAAATATATTGATCGTATTTTACGCGAATGGAAGAAAAAAGGGATCCATAGTGTAGAACAAGCTAGAATGTCTAGTAAACAATTTCATGCCAGACAGAATGCTTCAAGATCAGAAGGTAGTTCACAAAGTACTCGTAACAGTTCTTTTTATTATAATTGGCTGGAAGGGGAGGATTAGCGATGCTGACGCAAAAACAAATTCGCTTTTGCTTGGATGAAATGAAAAAAATGTTTCCTTACGCCCAATGTGAATTAACCCATAAAAACCCATTTGAATTAGTAATTGCAGTGCTGTTATCTGCACAGTGTACAGATAACTTAGTTAATAAGGTTACAAGACCGCTGTTTCAAAAATATAAAGCACCTGAAGATTATTTAGCCGTACCTTTAGAAGAGCTTCAAGAAGATATTAAATCTATTGGTTTATACCGAAATAAAGCAAAAAATATTCGTAAGCTTTGTGCGATGTTGATAGAGGATTATGGAGGAATCGTTCCAAAATCAAAAACAGAATTAATGAAATTAGCAGGGGTAGGTAGAAAAACAGCTAATGTCGTTGCCTCTGTAGCGTTTGATAAGCCGGCAATTGCGGTCGATACACATGTAGAACGCGTCTCAAAACGACTTGGTATATGTAGGTGGAAAGATTCGGTCACGGAAGTGGAAGAAACTTTAATGCGAAAAATTCCAAAGTCAGAGTGGAGTGAAACGCATCACCGCATGATTTTTTTTGGTCGATATCATTGTAAAGCAAGAAATCCGAACTGTATGGAATGTCCACTATTAGAAGTGTGCCGTGAGGGACAAAAACGGATGAAGAAAAGAAAAGAGGTAAACGCGTAAATATTGCGTTTACCTCTTTTCTTACTCTATAATCGAAACTTTTAAGTTAACCGCATTCCTTAACTATTTAAGTTATTATCAGTTTAGCTTTCGTCACTAGCCCCTTGTTCTTCATCTGCTCCACCATCGGTTTGACCATTTTCATCAGAGGGGGTTTCTTCATCCTCCTCTTCTGGTGGACGAGCTTCCCCGTTATCTTGACCATTATCACCAGTATCAGCTCCACCGTCCCCTCCATCATCATCAGCAGGAGGTTCTTCTTGTTCTGCTGGTATGGTTACAGATGTTTGTTGAGCGGGTCCTCTTACGCCTTCGTTTTTACCTTTCTTACCAATAGGTGTAACAGATATGTTGTACGTTTCTCCCTGTGTAGCCCCACTTATTTCTAACCCATTTGACTGGACTGTTTGTGTCTCACCATTAACAGATACTTCAAAGGAAGCGGGCGGACCATTGTAATTCCAACTAACAACGATGAGTTTATTTGCCTCATTATAGGTAGCTGTTAACCCTGCTACTTCAGGTAACTCCTCTGGTTCTTCGTCACCTGTTGCTACAGTGGTTGTTTTCGGTTCACTTTTAGAATCGTCTTCATTACTAACTACCACAACTTGGATCGTATATTCTTTATTTGGTTCCACCGCGGATATTTCCATAGATGTATCTTCGGTTGTTGATAATGCTTGCATCTCACCGCCATCCACTTGCGCACTGACTTCAAAGGAAACATCTGCATCAGCATCATACTTCCAAGAAACGTCGATCGCACTCTTTTCTTCGTTAAAGCTTGCCGTTAATCCGCTAACCGGATCTAATTGATCAAACTTCTCGGAAGTCTCTTTTGGCTCTGTACCTTTAACAAACAACTCTGTAATAATCTTATCGCTAGGTGTATGTTCGCTTGGTTTTGCAGGTGGGTTAGATCCTTTTTCTACTTCGGCTTCTATTACGTTATCTGGTTTTACAAAATCCTTTGTCTCTATGTCCTTCGATATTTCTGTCATCGTATTTTTAAACATTTGTAATGGAATTTGCGTATTTCCATTTCCAGGAGGAATAACATCTCGACCTCCTCCTTTATCTTTATAACCACCAACCCATGCAGAAATGGTGTAATTCGTTGTATAACCACTAAACCAAGCATCAGGGCTTCCTTCACGGTCTTTTAAATTTGTCGTTCCGGTTTTACCAGCTACTGGAAGGCCTGGAATGTTTGCGTTCTTACCTGTACCCTCAGTTAGAACGGTTTTCATCATATCTGTCATCATATATGCTGTATAATCCGACATAGCAGGTTCTGCTTGTGGTGTTAATTCAACCGTTTTTCCATCTGGAAATTCGACTTTTGTGACAGAATAAGGTTCATTATACAACCCTTCGTTACCAAAGGCTCGGAAAGCTCCAGCCAGCTGTAAAGGTGTAACCTCTGTTCCTGTACCCCCGATAGCATCACCGACTAAAATTTTATCGTCTTTAAATTTGATTCCTAATCCTTCTGCAAATTCTTTTGCTTTTCCATAACCAACTTCTTCTAAAACCTTCACAGCAGGTACGTTTAGTGATTGTTTAAGTGCATGACGTGCTGTCATCCAGCCAGCATATTGCCCATTCCAATTACCAATTACTGAATCTGTACCACCGATTTTATATGGTTTATCATCGTTTATTTGATGGTATGTTGACATTTTATTATATTCAATTGCTGGCCCGTAAGCTACAATAGGTTTAAAAGTTGAACCTGGCTGTGTTGTGTTTTGAATAGCGTAATTTAGCTCTCTTTTCCCTTCGCTATTCCTTCTACCACCAATAGCCCGAATGGCTCCAGTCTTCGTATCAAGAACTGTCATTGCTGCTTGCATCTCATCGTCAGGATATTGAATCGGATTTGAGTCACTATCCGTTAGTAAGGATTCCACATGCTTCTGCACACCTTGATCAATTGTCGTATGAATGGTTAAACCATCTGTATAAATATCTGCACCGTCTACTTTTTCTTTCACTTCTTTTTCCACCTGTTGTAAGAAACCTTCATAAGGTGTCGTTTCTGGCTTATCTTCAACTAATAAAGAAGGAATATCAACATTTCTAGCTTCTTCGGCTTCTTTTGCAGAAATTTTATCATGGCGTACCATTAAATCTAAAACAGTATCCATCCGCTCTTTCGTCAATTCGGGATTTTTAAACGGGTTGTATGCTGTTGGTCGCTGTGGCAACCCAGCTAAAATGGCCGCTTCAGGCAATGTTAATTCGCTTAAATCTTCTTTGCCGAAATAAGTTTCTGCAGCTGTAGCCACTCCATAAGCATTACTACCGTAAAAGATTTTGTTCAAATACATTTCCAAAATTTCTTCTTTTGAGTAGTCTCTTTCTAATTGTAATGCTAACCATTGCTCTTGAACTTTTAAACTAATCTTTTTTTCAGCAGACAAGAAAGATTTTTCAACTACTTGTTGCGTAATCGTACTTGCCCCCTCTGAACCAAAGCCATTTTTTATATTGGCAATAATTGCACCGCCAATTCTCCTTAAGTCAATACCAGAATGCTCAAAAAACCTCGCATCTTCGGTTGCTGTAACAGCATCAATTAACACTTGTGGTAGATCATCGTAGCTAATTTTCGTTCGATTTTTCTCACCCATAACCGCAAATGATTTCCCATCAATATCTAGGAATTCTGAGGCAAGAGGGTCGGATAATTTCGACTCATCTAAATCAGGAGCTGTTGCTACCCAGTAAGCTGCTGTAGCTCCAGCACCAAGTCCCATAATTATAAAAATAATTATGATTGAAAGTAATATTTTTTTCCATAATGGTTTTTTCTTTGTTTTCTTTTGTTTTCTTCTCGCTGTACGAGACTGGCTATTATTTGCCATGCTTCATTCCTCCATCTCTAAAAATAAAGCTTATCAATAATTGTTAAATAGTCAACTCTAGCTTTATATTGAAAAGGGATAAAATAACCCTGCTGTTTTATTGTTTTATACGCAATAGATTTTTTATCTCCTTTTAGGTGAGCATACCAATGCGTAAAAAGTCTTTCAGCAGGAAATAAATATGTTTCATCAAGTACAGAAAAGCGTATGAGCAGAAAAGTAATACCGCCTTGAGCAGCAACTGCCTGCATATGTTCGACTTGATGAGCATGTATATTTGCTAACGGAAATAGCGTTTTATTTTTTGTTTCCTTTGCTTCAAAATCAATGTATTTTTCGCGATACACTCCGTTGTAATCCGTTGTTGAAGCTTGTTTGAAATAAGCTTCTGTAATTACTGCTGCACTTCGTTTTGGATAATTGACCTTAACAATTTGAACAGGTGTCGGTTTTTTGTGAATGACAGCTTTTTTTGTTTCTAAATAGTATGCATTTGTATCATTAATATCCTTTTCTAATGACATCCCACGATTACCAAATTGATGAGAATATAATTTTTTTTGCTTGTATAGATCCCCATTTTTTCTTCCATTTGGGTAATTCATTTATTTACAACCCCTTCTTTAAATCAACGTATGAATAAATGAAATAGCTGACACGTTTCATGGCGAAAAGAAATTGTTCAACAACACAAAATGTAAAGTTTAACCTTTTGTGTTGTCTCTGAAAAATTCACCTTGATTGAAATTCACTTTTATTTACATAGTATTTCCTCTCTGCAAAAAAATACTAGCGCCTTATGATGCATAGTAATGTCATGCTCCGTACATGTTATAAAATAATTGTTCTGAAAGGATGGGAGGCAGATGTATATAGATGCAAACATCAAAGCCTATCTTCATTATATAACAAATAAAACAACAGCACATAACCAAGATAATATAACACGTACAAACGCTTATTTTAAGTTTTATCTGAAATTCCCAGAAATAAAATGGGCTTTTTTAGCAAGTATCGTATCGAGAAATGCTGGCTGGAACATGACCGATCTGCAAATGACTCCATTTCAACATTTATTAGGGAGGCAAGAAAGACAGCGGCTGTTTATGACGTATGAGCGTGCTAATTGGCTCATTTTTTCAGATGCCTTCCCTCAACTCTTAGTATACCAATTATCCAAGCAAAACAACAAACCAATGTTCGATCTTCTTTCTCTGTTTCATGTTTCTAGTTATATGATAAAAGAATGGCACTATTTTTGGAAGTATTGTGATAAAAATCGTCTTGTACAAGCACTTATTATAAACGAACAGAATGTTATTCAAGAGCCTGTTATTAATCAGCATTATTTTCAACGCCGTGTATTTCATCAATTGCCTTATCAAATGCAAAACTTTTTTATGATGAATGCTGTTCTTTTGCCTTCTATGTCCAATGATGATTTATATGGTGCCTATGTCCATAACTTCACAAATAAAACGAACCGAATTCAGTTAGGGAAAAAACTAGCTTCTATTATTTTTTCCCCAACTGTCTATAAGCAAACGTTTTTATTTACTAAATATTGTACACACACTGGATCCAGACGTGATTATGAACGTTTTTTGAAGCTTCCCAAACAACCGATAACCCCAATCTTGCGAATGGTATATCCCAGTATTACACATCAAGATACCATACGAAAGGATTGGTATCAATCAGGGGGTGTAAAGAAAAAATGGATTCGCGACGCACCTCGATGTAACAAACAACAAATCGGAAAAACTTTTTATCAAAAACGACAAATGTTATTTGCTTATTTCTATACTAAACAAGTGTTTACGGCAAAAAAATATTTTTCAAAAAGGGATTAGCTTCTCTAAAATATAAATTAGGTTACAGTAAAAGAAAAAAAATAAAGATATTTTACGGTAAGGCAAACGTATCTCCAACTAGAAGCAGAAACAAAGTAAAGAAATACAACGTGTCATTTCGAGTAATTTTTAAAATCATTTTGAATAGATAAAGTGCTGCCATGCACGTATATGGCAGCACTTTTTTAAACACTTTTTTAACATCTAAGTTGCTGGAAAGTTGGGTCCGTTCAATTTTTTGTCTCCTTTTTTCAAAGATTTAGAACGGATGCTTTCTGTTTTGGTTTGTTTCTTCTTTTTATCTTTCATCGTTTACCCTCCTTTCATCATTAGTTTGTCAAAAACGTAAAAATAAATGAGTATATTCACTTGTTTTGTAAGCTTCATTCTAGTTTTGTCGAACGTGAAGGAAGCCTTCTTTTTAAGGCGAAATGTATACAGTAAGATGGAAAGGGGAGGTAGCATAAGAATGCTTGCGTATCAATCACCAAAAAAAGGAAAGCGCGGTGTGGACCGTAAAAAAGTGGAAGCAGCTTTATACGAATTATCAAATCAAATTCGCCGATTGGATCAAAAGTTGATCATGAAAGTAGAAAATAATATATCAAATCAATATTATGAAAAACTAAATGAAATTGCGCTAGTGAAGAAGCAATGTATACAATTAGAAAAAAATACAAGAGAACAAACAAAGTAAGCCTATCCAGTATCAACTTGTATCTACTTCGTTCCTCAAAAGAAATCATTTGAAAAAAATTTAAAATAGCACCATAGTAAAAAGTTCTTATTCATCTTCATTATATGTTACTATATAGACATATCATTATATTTAAGTAGGTTGAGATTTGCATGTATATAAAACAACAAACCAATATATTACAACAAAATTTATATCAGTTGAAAGAAAAATTTGAGCATACTAATCCTCCAAAGGATCGAAAAGATAGAGCGTTGTTTCTGAAAGTTAAAGAGGAAACAACGCCTATTTATCAGTTGCTTGAACGTTGGGAAACAGAAGCTTTACAGTTGGTACAAAAGCGCAAAGTGAATGTACATCCTCACCAAATTGTTTCTACAAGAGAAAATATGGAACTATTACTGTTACATAGTTATTATATAGATGTAAAGAAAAAACGATATATCGAATTATACAAATCAATACAATACATTTTCGATCAGTTAATGCGCGAGTTGGATACGCTGTTGTAAATCTGTTAGATGATTCTAAAATCAATTCGAGAAGGGGATGCATGATGAAAACAAAACAAGCATTAATAGAAGCTGCTAAAACAATTACAGAAAAAGCATATGTACCGTATTCTAATTTTCAAGTTGGAGCAGCGTTACAAACGGGTTCCGGAAATATTTATACAGGCTGTAATATCGAAAATGCTGCTTATCCTGTAACATGCTGTGCAGAGCGAGTGGCTATTTTCCAAGCAATTGCCAATGGTGAAAAATCATTTACGGAAATGGCTGTTGTTGCTGATACAGAAAGGCCCGTACCTCCATGTGGGTCTTGTAGACAAGTAATGAGTGAATTTTTTCCTTCAGATATGCTTATTCATCTAACTAACCTAAAAGAAGATATAAAAACGGTTAAAATGGAAGAACTATTGCCTTTTTCGTTTCAGCCTTCTGATTTAGAGCAAGAAGTGTAGCGAATTACGACATTTGTTCTCTATTGTAAAAGTATTTTTTATATTTTGGAGTGCTTGCAGACAAACTCGGTAACAGTAAACAATGTATTTTTCAATCGTAACAAACACTTTTTGATACTTCATTATGTACCACTCAAAACGCATTTGCACGGATTCATTTTTCACACCTCTTATTTAATGCTATAATAAAAAAAGAGTACACAAACATATTATTTTTTTCCAATCATACAATGGAAAAAAAGAAACAAACAAAGCCACACTTAATTATAGAACTGGTATGAGGTGATCGTAATGAGTATGAACCAAGTGCATTTAACAAGTAAAGATATTTTAGATAAAGATTTTAAGACCGCAATGCGAGGATATAACCAAGAAGAAGTGGATGAATTTCTTGACTTAATTATTCAAGATTATGATTTGTTTAAACAGGAGATCAATCGTTTACAACAAGAAAATGAGCAATTGCGAAAAACAAGTACTGAGAAACCAAAAGCAAGGTCTGTGCAAACTGCACCTAATCATCAAGTTAATTATGATGTGTTAAAACGTCTTTCAAATTTAGAAAAAGCAGTGTTTGGTAAAAAGTTTGCTGATTCAGAAGGGTGATTCTCATTTCTTAACTTGCTTTTTTTTATCAATATGGTATAATCTTATCTTGCACTAGTTGTTAAATACTCAAGTGATCGCTGTAATTTTTACAGAGGAAAGTCCATGCTCACACAAACTGCGATGTTTGTAGTGTTCGTGCTTGACGAAATCATAAGTCAAGGTAACCTTTTGGTTAACGGCAGGTGCATTTCCTAAGTCCAGTAATCGGATACGGAAGTAACCTTGAAAGTGCCACAGTGACGTAGCTGATTGGGAAACCTTTCAGGTGGAACGAGGTAAACCCCACGAGTGAGCAACCCAAATAATGGTAGGGGCATCTTTTAGTAGGGAATAGGAACCGAACGGAGGACAAGCTAAGCTTGTAGATAGATGATCACCACCAAAGTACGAGGTTGACCACCGTTAGCAGTACAATGGTACAGAACATGGCTTATCGAGTATTTAACAGGTCAAAATAATTAACATGAAGTCTCTCTATCGTTAAAGTGTATAAACGAAAGAGAGACTTTTTTCATTTAATCAACGATCTGTTTCTATCCATTCTTGTATGAAATTCATTTGCATAACGAATATTTATTCATGATGCATAAGAAAATATGGTAAACTAAAACACAAACAGTCATTGAAAGGACGTTTTTTTATGCAGACAGTTACATTAATAGCTACCGCAGCGATGGGATTAGAGTCTGTTGTTGCAAAAGAAGTTAAAAATTTAGGTTATGAAGTACAAGTTGATAATGGAAAAGTAGAATTTGAGGCGCCTATAAACGCAATTCCTCGTTGTAATTTATGGCTTCGTTCTGCGGATCGAGTAAAATTATTAGTTGGTAAATTTAAAGCTACATCCTTTGATGATTTATTTGAGGGAACAAAGGCTTTACCCTGGGAAATTTACATTGATGAAGATGGTGAAATTCCTGTAATAGGAAAATCTGTTCAATCAACATTACATAGTGTTCCTGATTGTCAAAAAATAGTCAAAAAGGCGCTCGTTGAAAGGATGAAATTAAAATATGGCATGATTTCTAAACTACCAGAAACGGGAGCAATGTATCGTGTCGAAATCGCCTTATTAAAAGATGAAGCAACACTTACGATCGATACTTCAGGCGTAGGTTTACATAAGCGAGGCTATCGAGTTGGACAAGGTGAGGCTCCGCTTAAAGAGACCCTTGCTGCTTCATTAGTATTATTAACCAATTGGCATCCAAATGAGACTTTCGTTGATCCATTTTGTGGTTCAGGTACTATCCCTATTGAAGCTGCAATGATTGGACAAAATATTGCTCCAGGTTTTAATCGTGAATTTTCATCCGAAGATTGGTCATTTGTTAAACAAAAGTATTGGGACAAAGCTTTTGAAGAAGCGGAGGATGTCGCTAATTATGATCAACCTTTAAATATTACTGGGACGGATATTGATCATAAAATGATTAACGTTGCGAATAGAAATGCACTTGAAGCAGGGCTAGGGGAACTTATTCAATGGAAGCAAATGCAAGTTAGTGATCTTCACTTTAAACAGCCTAACGGTTATATTGTAAGCAATCCGCCTTATGGGCAGCGTCTCGGAGATCAAAAACAATCAACGAAAACAGCAAAACAACTTGGTGAAATCATAAGTAACCACCCTAGTTGGAGTGTTTATATAATAACGGCATATGATCATTTTGAAGCCGCTTTTGGTAAAAAAGCAACGAAGAAGCGAAAGTTGTTTAATGGCTATATTCGAACAGACTATTATCAGTACTTCGGTCAGAAAGAAAGGGGAGATTCTGATGAAATTAAGTGATAAAAAACAGCAATTTAAAAATTATTTAAAAGAAATAGATTATTATCGAGAGGCACTTTCCCTTATACATTGGGATATGCGTACGAAAATTCCAACTAAAGGAGTAGAGCAGCGTTCAGAAGTGGCAGGTTTTTTGGGAGAAAAAATTCACCAATTGCAGACATCGAAGCAAATGGAAGCATTTATTAAAGAACTTAAACCTAACGCTGATGATCCTATTCTTTTAAGAACAATTGAAGTTTGTGAAGAAGAATATGAAAGAAATAAAAAAATTCCTCACAAGCTGTATAAAGATTTTATGATTACACAGACTAAATCTGAAGCAATTTGGCAACAAGCTAGAGAGACTGATGAATTTCATCTATTTCGACCCTATCTTAAAAAGTTAGTAGATTTCAACCGTGAATTCGCTTCTTATTGGGGATATGAAACTAATATTTACGATGCTTTGCTACACAAATTTGAGCCAGGTATCACAGTGAACAAACTAGATCATGTATTTCCTAAATTACGCAGATCGTTACGCTCTATATTAGAAAACGTACAAGCAAGTGGTGTAAAGCCTGATCCTAGCTTAATACAAGTTCATTTCCCTAAACAACAGCAAGTAGCTTTTACAGAGCAACTGCTTAAACAAATGGGCTATGACTTTACATCTGGGCGCTTAGATGAGACTGTTCATCCATTTGCTATTCCATTAAATCAAAATGACGTACGATTAACTACTCGTTATGACGAAAATGATTTCCGAATGGCTGTATTTGGAACAATTCATGAAGGGGGACACGGCTTATACGAGCAAAATATTGACCCTCGTTTATCCCAAACACCATTAGCGACTGGAACTTCTATGGGTATACATGAATCACAATCGTTATTTTGGGAAAATTTCATTGCCAGAAGTTATCCATTTTGGCAAAAGAATTACGACTTATTCTTGCAGTATGCTCCACATTCATTTCAAAATATAGATTTAGAGCAATTTTATCAAACAATCAACGAAGTGAAGCCATCTTTTATTCGAATTGAAGCAGATGAATTAACATATCCGCTACATATTATGATTCGATATGAGTTAGAAAAAGCACTTATGAATGAAGAAATCATAGTAGATGACTTACCTCATTTATGGAATGAAAAAATGAACGATTATTTAGGTATCACGCCGCCAACAGATAGGGAAGGTGTACTGCAAGATATTCATTGGGCAGGTGGTGATTTCGGGTACTTCCCATCTTACGCTTTAGGGTATATGTATGCAGCACAAATTTATCATACATTATCTAAAGACCTTCATGTAGAGAGCCTTATCCGAACTGGTGACCTTACTCCTATTAAAAGTTGGCTCGCCAATTCCATTCATCAATATGGAAAATTGAAAGAACCGCTGAAAGTTCTAACTGATGTAACGAACGAAACATTAAACCCTGACTATTTAGTACAACATTTAGAAAAAAAATTCAAGGCTATTTATCAGTTTTAATCGTATAAAAGATGCTGTAAGTAGGTTTAAGTAACGGTGTGTGTTTTAGTATGCAATTACATTTTGGTCGATTAACAGGGGGAACAACGCTCACACGTCATGATTTGTAAAGGAGATTAAAGCATGTCATATATTTGTTCCATTGGCTTGGGAATACCAGAGTATCGTCTAAGTCAACAACGTGTAAAAGAAATGGTTCAGGAAATTTTTCCTTATTCCAAGCGAGAAATTAACCGGCTACTCCCTGTTTTTGATCATGCACAAGTGGACGAAAGGCAGTTTGTAGTGGAAACTAATTGGTTTACAGAAAATCATTCCTTCCAAGAGCGCAACAATTTATTTATTGAACTTGCTAAAGCGTATGCGTTAAAAGCCATTGATGATTGTTTACATCAGATGGCGTTTTTATCAAATCCTATTGATTACGAAGATATTGATATGATTATCTTTGTGTCAAGTACCGGTGTAGCAACCCCTTCATTAGATGTGCATGTAATGAATGAACGTCCTTTTCGACAAGATGTAAAGCGCATGCCTTTATGGGGATTAGGGTGCGCTGGAGGAGCTATTGGCTTAGCAAGAGCACACGATTGGTTGTCAGCAAACCCAGATAAATCTGCATTAGTTATTTGTTGTGAATTATGCAGCTTAACGTTTCAAAAAGGGGATCTGAAAAAAAGTAACCTGATAGGAACTGCTTTATTTGGTGACGGTATAGGGGCCGCAGTTATTGTTGGAGAAACATCTCCATTAATTCAACATAGTAAAAATAAAGTACCACGTTTGCTGCAATCCGATTCTTATACTAAAAAGGACAGCATTTCGGTAATGGGATGGCAAATCACCGAAACAGGATTTGAAGTGATTTTTTCCAAAAGCATTCCTGCGCTCGTACAAAGTTTTTGGAGGGAGCATGTACAGCTATTTTTTAATCAACACCAATTAAACGAAAATGCTATTGCTACTTTTATTGCCCATCCAGGAGGCAAGAAAGTTATAGAAGCGATGCAACATGTGTTGCAAGCAGATGTTGATAAATTTCGTCACTCTATTTCTGTACTAAGAAAACACGGTAATATGTCTTCAGCAACCGTTCTTTATGTACTTTATTCATGGATGAAGGAAGCACGATATACAAATGAAAAAAGTGTGCTCTCTGCACTTGGTCCAGGGTTCAGTTCGGAATTGATTTTAATGGAGTGGATGTAGTAATGCCAATTTTTATGTGGATTATTTTGTCGGTGATTATAATACAGCGACTAGTAGAGCTGGCTATTGCACGTAGTAATGAGCAATGGATGAAACAAAGAGGAGCCATTGAAAAAGGAAAGAAACACTATAAATGGTTTATTATTATCCATACATTGTTTTTCTTGTCTCTCATTGCGGAAATTATTTTTCGTAATCAACAAAGCTTTTCCTTTAACTATGTTCTATTTGCTGCTTTTATAATTACCCAAATTGGCCGTATTTGGTGTATTACAACATTGGGTAGATTTTGGAACACCAAAATAATCATTGCACCGCAATTTGACGTTATTAAGCGAGGTCCATATAAATACGTAAAACATCCTAACTACATTATTGTTGGTGTAGAATTGTTTGTCATTCCTTTACTGTTTGGTGCGTGGTTTACAGCGATATTATTTCCAATTCTACATGTGTTATTATTATATGTACGCATTCCCGTAGAAGAAAAAGCTGTTTATGGGCATTAGATACACTTATAATTTCCTATAGTGCTTAAAATAAATAAAATGTTCCACTTATATGAAAGTGGAACATTTTATATAGTGAATATGAATGGATTTATTTAGGTTATGCTCAAAAGAGCGGCTTTTTACTAAAATTGTATAAAAGTTAGTCATGATTCATTTTTTTAGCTATATACATAAATGGCGTATCCATAATGGCTACAATAAACTTAATGATATAAGTAGTAATGAAAATTTCAAAAAATATTTCTGTTGGATAGCTTCCATAAAAAGCGATACTGCAAAATACGACCGTGTCCAATAATTGGCTAACACCTGTACTTCCATTGTTACGGATCCATAGATGCTTGTCAGCAGGAAACATCTTCCTAAATTTATCATAAATCCAAACGTCGAATGACTGGCTGATGATATAAGCTGCTAGACTTCCAGCAACCACCCTAGGAATTAAATCAAATATAGTTGTTAATGATTCATGAGCGATGTCGTCTGCACCAGGTTGAAACGTCAGGGCTATTTGCATAAAGATGGTCATCGCTAATAGCGTAGCAAACCCCATCCAAACCGCTTTTTTCGCTTCATCTTTTCCATGCTTTTCGTTAATAATATCTGTTGCCAAATAAGCTGTCCCATATAGAATGTTACCAAGTGTAGCAGTCAGACCAAAAAGTTCGACAGTCTTTAAAACTTGGATGTTTGCAATAATTGTAGCCATTCCAATCCAAACATAAAGACCTATTTTTCCAAACAGACGATAAAACAATAATAGCATGGAAAAATTTACGATAGCGAAGATAATCCAAATTATTTCGTTCGTCACATAAATTCCTCCTTAGTTTTGATAACGCGGGAGTTCTCGAACCGCGAAAAACACAAATGATATTATACGCCGCAAAGAACTAAAATGCAATTATTAATTGTGTATCTCCTGATTCAAGTAGTAAAAGGTGGCACATTTTCTTATATAAAATTAAAATACTAAAAAAAGTTTTAATTTAAAAAACGATTAATATGTGAGTTTATTGTTCTGATGATGAAAGAGATACATTATTATTTTGTTTAAAAGCTTTACATGAGGTTCTATTTTCTTTAGAGCATATAGAACACTTGCTAACTTCAATGAGTTGTAGTCCATAATTAACTGCTTCTTCTGAACGATGAAAGATATGATGTTCCCCAATTTTATACAAAAGACCACTTGCCTTTAGCATAGCCGTTACATCTGAATTTGCTTCTGAGATAATAATTGTTCCACCCATATTTTTAAAATCGGTAACTAGAGAGTCTAAATTAGCTGCGCCTGTGGCATCTAAAATAGAAACATGCTTCATTTTTAAAATTAGTACCGTTGGACGCTGATTGATGCACCGTGTAATGATAGATTCAAACTTGTCTGCAGCACCAAAGAATAACGCTCCACCAACAGTATAAAATGAAAGTTTGGGGCATGTGGAGCTTAACGTGTCCAAATGATTACCATGTGTTGTGTCTTTGACTTTATCAGGAATAACTTTTTCTACTTGCAACACTTCGCTCATCCGCTTTATGAACGAAACCATTGCAAGTAATAGACCAATTTGTACAGCTGTCGTAAGATTAACAAATACAGTTAATAGAAAAGTAACTACTAGTACAAGTGAATCGCCTGTTTTTAATTTAAGTATATGTATAAACGATTTATATTCACTCATATTATAGGCGACGATCATTAAAATAGGCGCCATACTTGCTAGAGGTATGTTCGATGCAAATGGTGCAAATAACAATAGAATTAATAAGACAAAAACACTTTGAAATATTCCTGAGAACGGACTAATTGCTCCACTTTTAATATTCGTAGCTGTTCTAGCTATAGCACCTGTTGCTGGGATTCCGCCAAACATGGGAGTGACCATATTAGCAATTCCTTGGCCAACTAATTCTCGATTGGAGTTATGCTTTGTCCCTGTCATTCCATCAGATACAACCGCAGATAATAGTGATTCTATTCCTCCAAGCATTGCAATCACAAAAGCAGGTTGCCAAAGCTCAGCAATAGTTCCCCAAGTTATTTCTGGCATTCGAAAGCTAGGTAAAGATTGAGGGATACCACCAAAGGATGTACCAATGGTTGCTACTTCAGAAGGATATAGCAGCATGGCGACAGCAGTTGGTAAAATTAATGCAACAAGTAGAATAGGAACCTTTGGAAGAATCTTTGGGATAAAGATGATGGCGAAAAGACCTATAAATGCTGTACATACGCTATACCAATTAATAAAAGCAATATTATCTATAATTTGCATCATATTCTCATGAAAATATTGCTTTTTGTCAAGTTCCTCAAGACCGAGAAAATTACCAATTTGACCACTAAATATAATAACAGCAATTCCCGATGTAAATCCGATAGTTACTGATCTAGGAATGAATTGAATCAATTTCCCAAATTTTAATATCCCCATTAACAAAAGTATAAATCCAGCCAAAAATCCGGCAACTAATAACTTTTCATAGCCGTACTCTAATACAATAGCAAGTAATATTGGAATAAATGCTCCCGTTGGACCAGCAATTTGAAATCTGGAACCTCCAAATAAAGCTACGAAAAGCCCTGCAAAAATGGTTGTGTATAACCCATACTCAGGTTTAACACCAGAGGCAATAGCAAACGCCATCCCAAGTGGAATGGCTACAATCCCTACTGTTAAACCTGCAATCATGTCACGCTTTATATCTACTAATGAAAAACTGTTGAAACGATTGTCTTTAAACAAATAATCTGATCTCTCCTTAAAATAAATTTTTAAAGCATTAAGAAATAAACCACTAAATTGGTAGAGAATTAGATTTAGCTTTTGGAGTTAGGTTTTTCTGAAGCAGGAAGGAACATGTGCGTTCACGAAAAAAGCCACTCTCCCTCAGTAGAGTGACAACATCTAATAAATTATTCGTTAGAAAAACTTGGCTTGTCACCAAGTATTAGCTGCGGATAGTGCAAAAAAAGCGGTAATCTAACGAAAAGATTACCGCTATATCTATGAGGTACGTTCGTTATTTTTTTACAACATTAGCTGCTTGTGGTCCGCGTTCACCTTCAACGATATCAAAAGAAACTTCTTGGCCTTCTTCAAGTGTTTTAAAACCTTCTTCTTGAATTGCTGAGTAATGTACAAAGACATCGTTTCCTTCTTCTTGCTGAATAAATCCATATCCTTTTTCAGCGTTAAACCATTTTACTACTCCGTTTTCCATCTAATTAATCCTCCTAAAATGCTTCACGTTCCCTTTGAAAAACGTGGTAATGCAAAGCAGATAACAGAACATAAAAATAGACAGCCTCTATAGAAGTGTAGGATCACTTTACACCCACTTCTATGGAAGCTGCCTGCATGAATGAATCCGTACATCTTCTTTGCTTGATTCTAATATAGCTTATTTATGTAACTTCGTCAAGGAAAGTAAGGACGATAACTCGACATTTTTTATGTTTCCAGTTATGATTTAAATGTATTAAATAAGCAATGAAAACGATTACTTAAACATCAAATTGAAAGGGGTCATACTATAATGAATAAGGATATTGAAATTGCCCAACAAACACCGTTAGAGCCAATACATAACATTGCAGAGCAACTTCAACTAACTTCAGAGGATTGGGAACCATATGGACATTCAAAAGCTAAGCTGTCAGCAACCTTATTTGAGAAATTAAAACAAAAGAAAAGCGGAAAGATCATTTTAGTCACATCAATTAATCCAACACCCGCAGGAGAAGGAAAATCAACAGTTACGGTTGGACTTGGACAAGCATTAAACCAAATGAGAAAGAATGCAATTATTACACTTCGCGAGCCTTCACTAGGTCCAGTTATGGGAATTAAAGGTGGGGCAGCTGGAGGAGGTTATTCCCAAGTTTTACCGATGGAAGATATTAATTTGCATTTTACTGGGGATATTCATGCTATAACTACAGCAAATAACGCTTTAGCTGCATTGATTGACAATCATATTCATCAAGGCAATGAATTACAAATTGACCCAAGAAAGATTGAATGGAAACGAGTAGTAGATATGAATGATCGCGCTCTAAGGCAGATCGTTGTTGGTCTAGGTGGAGCAAAACAAGGAGTTCCTCGAGAAGATGGTTTCAATATTACCGTTGCATCTGAAATTATGGCTATACTCTGCTTAGCCACCGATGTACAAAATTTAAAAGAAAGGCTTCGTTCAATCGTTATCGGCTATACATTCGATCATCAGCCTGTCACAGTTAGCGATTTGAAAGTAGAAGGTGCATTAACTCTGTTATTAAAAGACGCAATAAAACCAAACCTTGTACAAACGACAGAAAACACACCTGCTATTATTCATGGCGGCCCATTTGCTAATATCGCTCATGGCTGTAATAGCATTATTGCAACAAAAATGGCGGCTAAATTGGCAGATTATACAATAACAGAAGCTGGGTTTGGGGCGGATTTAGGAGCTGAAAAGTATTTTCATATTAAATCTCATGCAGGTAATATTGATACCTCAGCTGTTGTCATCGTCGCTACTGTACGTGCGCTAAAAATGCACGGCGGCGTTACAAAAGATAGGTTGATGGAGGAAAACATCACAGCTTTAGAGGCTGGCATGGATAATTTACAGAAACATATTGAAACCATTCAGGCTTTCAATGTACCATTTGTTGTAGCAATTAATCAATTTCCAACCGATACAAAGCAGGAAACATCATTTATTCAGCAATGGTGTGAAGCGCGAGGTTATGATGTTGCGCTAACCACTGTATGGGCTCATGGAGGAAAAGGAGGAATAGAGTTAGCTAAAAAAGTAATCGCTAAAGCAAATAATTCTCATTCTTCTTTTCAACCTTTATATGACATAAACGAGTCCTTGGAAAACAAATTAAGAATAGTAGCTCAGAAAGTATATGGGGCAGATGATATTGAAATAACAAAGGGAGCCCGTAAACAATTACGTTTTTTCCAAGAACAAGGTTGGAGTAATTTGCCTGTCTGTATGGCTAAAAACCAATATTCATTATCAGATGACCCAACGTTATTAGGGAGACCAACAGGTTTTACTATTACAATTAGAGAGCTTCGAGCATCTATTGGGGCCGGATTTATTGTCGCTTTAACTGGTGACGTGATGACAATGCCAGGGCTTCCTGCCAAACCGGCTGCTTTAGGAATGGATGTAGGGGAAGATGGACGAGCAAAAGGATTATTCTAATGCAAACAGCAGAACAACTATCTGAGATAGAGCATTTTGTATACAGGTTATTCTCTGATGACATTACTGGTCACGATTATTATCATATGAGGCGAGTTGCTCGTTTGGCAAAATATATAGCGGAAAAAGAAGACGCTAATCCGTTTATTTGTGAAACAGCTGCTTGGCTTCATGACGTTGGGGATGAAAAATTGTTTTCAGATCCTCATGTTGTCATTCAAGAAATAAGAGATTTGCTTGATCGCCTTTCTTTAACAAAACAACAAATAGAGAAAATAAAGCAAGCAATGCAAGATGTTTCTTTTCGTAAAGGGAAAACTCCGGTAAGCCTAGAGGGGAAAATCGTTCAAGATGCTGATCGGTTGGATGCTATTGGAGCGATTGGCATCGCTCGTGCTTTTAGCTATGGTGGGGCAAAAGAACGCCATCTTTATCATGAGGAATTAGACAATCATACAATCCAACATTTTTACGAGAAGCTATTACGTATTCGAGATAAGTTGCATACAGCAACCGCTAAAACCATTGCAAAAGAACGACATCACATCATGCAGCAATTCCTAGAACAGTTTTATCAAGAATGGAATTTCCCTAGCATAGAAAATAGGGGGTAAAAAATGAATATTCGTTTAACTAAGCTAAAAGATAGTGATGCAAAAGCTCTACTAGTGTTTGAAGCGGAAAATCGTTACTTCTTTGAGACGATGGTGCCCAGTCGTGGGGATGCGTACTATATGTCTGAAAATTTCCAAACAAGACATAAACAACTTTTAAAGGAACAAAGCCTAGGAATTTCACATTTTTATTTAATAAAAGACGATCATGATTTCATATTAGGTAGAATTAATGTGGTTGATTTAAATAAACAACGCCGAGGAGAGCTAGGCTATCGAATCGGAAAGTCCTACACTGGAAAAGGAATTGCGACAAAAGGTTTACAGCTTTTCATGAAAGAAGTAATAAAATTGGACATTAGAAAAATACATGCTAAAACAACCAGTAATAATTTTCCATCTCAAAGTGTGTTACAAAAAAATGGTTTCCATTATGAAGAAACAGATGCGGATTCATTTATTATGAATGGTGAGAAAGTAAAGTTTATGTACTATTCATGGGAGAATGGTAGAGAAATCGTATGACATGCTATTTTTAAAACTAGGATTGAGCGTTTTATGCAATGGAGGAATTCTGCTTGCAAAAACGCTCTTTTATAAAGACTAATCATTGCTTTACACGTGTAGCACCTAAATACCGTTCTTGCCAATAAGAATTATTCATTTTGCTTACTTCAACACCTCTCGATTCTCCTGCATGTATAAAGCTACCATTACCGACGTAGATCCCCATATGAGAAGGACCAGGCTTATAGGTTTCAAAAAAAACGAGATCTCCAACAGATGGCTCAGAAATTGGTTGTGAAAAATTATAGATTTCACTAACTGTACGTGGAATGGTGATACCTTCTTGTTGAAAAACATACTGAATAAAACCACTGCAATCAAATCCACCTGGAGATGTTCCACCCCAAACATAAGGTGTTCCCATTTGGGATCGGGCTTTCTCTACAATACCTGAACCATTTATACCTGTATAAGAAGGTTTTTGAACGGTCTTTTGTTTTGTTTTTTCTTTTGGTTCCGTATTCGGTTCTTTATTGGTAGCAGATAATGTTGGTTGTTTTTCTGTTGGTGTGGGTGGAGGGTCTATGATCAATTTCAAGTCATGCTTATTTTCAGCAATTTCTAACGCTTGCTTTGTTAGCGGGCCATATATGCCATCTAATTCACCTTCATAGTACCCAAAATATTGTAAGGATTTTTGTACAAGTTTCACTTTTTCGTTATGCATACCAGGCTGAATTTCTTTAGCAAAGGTTTTTAACTGCTGTTTATATTGTTTTTGCTCATTCTTTACGATAGCTGTTAATGTCTCTTTTTTTGCATTTCCGTTTATAGATAGCTTATGATTTGCTTGAAAATTTTTAATCGCATGCTTCGTATAATATCCAGACATTCCATCAACTGGTTGGTCAAAATACGATAATGTATGTAATTTTTTTTGTAACAAACGAACACTCTCACCGTGTTCGTCAATTTCTAACTGATCTGATTTAAATAAGATTTTATTTTGCAATTCAGGATATGCGTCGACATAATTTACAAAAGGCTGCGTCATTACAAAGCCATAGAGTAAAGATGTTTTCATAATTTTTTCCACATTTCTATTCATACACAGAACTCCCCTCCAATTACACTCTTGATGCAAGCAACTTTTGGCAAATTGGCGTCATGTGGTCTATTAATAGAAATATGTAGTTTTCAGCTAGTTATGAATTACGTTTTGATTACAAATGATTGGGTCAAGCTTTTATGTTACAATAAAACAGATAAGATGGAGTAGTTTGGAGGAATAATTATGATCATTGGTGAAGAAGCTTATTTAAACCTATGCCAACATATTTTGACGAATGGCACGAAAAAAGGGGACAGAACCAATACAGGAACCTATTCTGTATTTGGTCATCAAATGCGCTTTAATTTAGAGGAAGGATTTCCTTTATTAACGACAAAACGGGTGCCTTTTCGCTTAGTGGCTAGTGAACTTCTATGGTTTATTAAGGGAGATACAAATATTCGTTACCTGTTAGAGCATAATAACAATATATGGAACGAATGGGCTTTTGAGAAATGGGTTACTAGCAGTAATTATTCTGGGCCCGATATGAGTAATTTCGGTAATCGTTCTCAGGGAGATACTAATTTCAAAAAACAATATCAAGAGCAAATGGAAATTTTTAAAGATAAAATTTTAACCGACAATGCTTTTGCGAAGAAATATGGAGATTTAGGAAATGTGTACGGCAAGCAATGGCGTAAGTGGAAAACATCGCAAAATGAAACCATTGACCAGTTAAAAGATGTGATAGATAATATTAAAGACAATCCAAACTCCAGAAGACATATTGTCTCTGCTTGGAATCCGGAAGATTTACCATCCATGGCGCTTCCGCCATGTCATACATTGTTTCAATTTTATGTAGCGGATGGAAAGCTTTCGTGTCAATTGTATCAACGAAGCGCCGATGTATTTTTAGGAGTTCCGTTTAATATTGCTAGTTATGCGTTACTAACCTATCTAATTGCACATCAATGTAATTTAAAACCAGGGGAGTTTGTGCATACACTTGGAGATGCGCATATTTACCTGAATCATGTGGACCAAGTAAAAACACAACTGACGCGAGATATAAAACAAATGCCTCAGTTAGAAATAAATCAACAAAAAGCATCTATTTTTGATTTTGAATTAGATGACTTTAGAATTGTTGGATATGATCCTCATCCTACAATTAAAGCACCTATTGCTGTATAAAGGAAAGGAGATTGTTGTTACGAATGATATCATTACTTTTAGCGATGGATAAAAACCGTGTAATTGGTTTAAACAATGGCCTTCCCTGGCATTTGCCTAAGGATTTACGTTTTTTTAAAGAAAAAACGATAAATCAAACAGTTATTATGGGTAGGAAAACATATGAATCAATAGGGAAACCACTTCCGAATCGTAGAAATGTAATACTAACCAAAACAAAGAGGGACTTCCCAAAAGATATTGAAGTTATCCATGATTTACAAACTGTTTTACAGTGGAATGAAGAGCATCCAGAACAAGAATATTTCATTATTGGTGGCGCACATGTTTTTGAACAAATATTACCGAAAGCAGATCGTATGTATATTACGTGGATAAATCATTCCTTTAAAGGTGATACATATTTTCCTTCTTTTTCTGAACAGGATTGGGGGGTAACTTCAAAGGTAAAAGGAGAAAAAGACGATAAAAATCCTTATGATTACTATTTCTTACAATATGATAGAAAATAATGAATTGATTGCAATGTGCACGTATAATTGAGGTGTTTCTATTTAATGTAACTTTGGTTAATAATACATCGATACATTCCTTTAAAATAGAAAAATTAAAATTGATACTATTTAAATTTTGCTTCAAACAAGCGGATAATAAGGGATGCTTAGAAGCTTGTTTTGCGATAGAAAAACATGTTACACTTAAAGCGCTTATAGAATAGTGATGTGCATATATAAAAATAAGTTATGATCCGGATAATTACTTTTAAGAAGAGATCATCTAAAGAGGGTGGAAAAATGTTATCTAGCATTGGTTTCCCAGGACTCATTTTAATATTGGTCATTGCTTTAGTTGTTTTTGGGCCGAAAAAATTACCTGAGATCGGTAAAGCAGCTGGACAAACTTTAAAAGAGTTTAAAAACTCGACTAATGACTTAACGAGTGATGTGAGAGATGAGTTTAGAGAAACAAAAGATCTAATTACAAACAATAATCATGATCGGTAATGGGGAGTGAGGAGAATGTTTCAAAGTATAGGTATTCCAGGGCTTATTCTAATTTTAATTATTGCATTAGTAATCTTTGGACCATCGAAGCTACCTGAAATTGGTAAAGCATTCGGAAACTCATTAAAAGAGTTTAAAAATGCGACAAAAGATATTGCTTCAGACGATAACGATAACGCATCAGATAAGAAGGAAAACCCTACATCAAGTAAAAATTAGCAAGCGAAGATGTAAGGAAACTCCTTACATCTTCTTTTATGTGAAATGAGCACTTATACGAGAACTTACATAGTCTTTCACATAGTCATTTTATACATTTATAGCTTAAAGCTCTTAATGCGGGGCAGTAGGGGGAGTAACATGATGTCTGACAATCAACCAACAGAAGATAAAGAAATGAATTTAACAGGCCATCTCTCTGAGCTAAGAAATCGAATTATTGTAACAGCAATTTTTTTTATTTTGTTTTTTATAGTTGGTTTTGTTTTTGCAACGGATATATATGATTTTTTCCAGCAAGATTTATCCTTTAAACTTACCGTCATTAGTCCCGGTGAGATTATTTGGATTTATTTTACTTTAGCATCTGTAGTTGCTATTGCATTTACATTACCCATTCTAATTTTGCAAATATGGTTATTTGTAAAGCCAGGATTAACAAAAGGTGAACAAAAAGCAACAATCGCTTATATACCAGCTGTATTTTTCTTGTTTATTGGTGGACTGGTCTTTGGCTATTTTATGTTTATTAAACTTATTCTTCCATTTTTGCTTTCACTAAATGACGGTATGTTTAATGAAATGTTTACAGTAGATAAATATTTTCGCTTTTTACTGCGTGTAACACTTCCATTTGCTGTGTTGTTTGAAATTCCGGTAATCGCTATGTTTTTAACAGCATTGGGGATTTTAACGCCACAATTTATGAGAAAAACGAGAAAATATGCCTATTTTATTCTTATTATTATTGGCACTATCGTTACACCACCAGATTTCGTTTTACAACTTGTTGTTGCTGTTCCATTAATTCTACTTTATGAACTAAGCATTAATTTAGCTTCCATCGTATATCGAAAGAAGCAACGAAAACACGAAGCTTTTATGAACAACGCTGATTTATAGGGAAGGAGGAGGCCAATTGCGCTCCTTTTATCATTATTTAATGACTTACAGAGGAAAAAAACAACCAGATGATCAATCACATTTAGCGGATTGGGCATTCCAAGATCATCATTTCCCAAAACACGCTACAAGCTACAATGAAATAAGTAATTACTTGGAATGGAATAGTCCTTTTCCAACAGCTTTAACGGTTTTTGATGAATTGTGGGAAGCGTACGTTATGGATAATTAAAAACTGGCGTAGCGTCAAATCTTTATGTTAAATTTAACAGTATATTAAAATTGTATACTGTGTACCCTTAACTAGATGGTGGGGATTCCCTGGGAGCTTTGAAGGCTTCCTAAAAGCTTGAGCTTATCGCTCAAGCTTTTTTAAATTTTGTGTTCGTTGCAAAATATCCTTTACCCGCCTTATTATATTAAAAAAATAGCAAGAATTCGTGTCTAGCAACTTACTATTAAAAAAGAGATGCAATTATATATCTTAAAAGAGAGGATTCTACTGCTGTAAGTTGACATTGACAAACCTCAGCCTTAAAATTATATTGACCGATCGATATAATTAAGAGGTGATTAAAATTGAAATCTAAAAAAATGAATACAAAAGAGAAATTGATTCAAACAGCTTCTCGCCTTTTTCAATTACAAGGTTATCATGGAACTGGAGTTAAGCAAATTGTGGAAGAAAGTCATTCGCCTAAAGGTTCCTTATATTATTATTTTCCAGGTGGAAAGGAACAATTGGCAATCGAATCTGTTTATGCAACGGCGCAATTCATACGTATCAATATTCAAGAAAATTTAAATAAAGAAGATGATCCAACAAAAGCAATTCAATCATTCATTTATAAAATAGCTGAAATCTTTCAGAAACAATTCAGGCTTGAAGGAGTTCCCATTGCATCTGTAGCTCTGGAGACTTCTTTAATTAGTGAGCCTTTGAGAAAAGCGTGCCAAGAAGCATATATCAGTTTTCAACACCAATTTACAGAAAAATTAATTCAAGCAAAAGTAGCACAAAATAGGGCATGTGAATTAGGAATTGTTATTAATTCAATGATTGAAGGAGCTTTTCTACTATCCTTTACAATGGATAGTGCAGAACCATTATTGTTAGTAGCTGAACAAATTCCATTACTTTTACAACAATGTCATTAATTTAGAAAGAGGGTATACTTATGAAAGTTTTAGTAACAGGCGCTTGTGGTAATGTAGGAAAATATGTGGTTCGTGAACTTCTTCAAATGGGAGAACATGTTGTGGCTGCTGGAACCAATATAGAAAAGCTTAACCATTTATTTGGAGGAGATGTTGAAAAAGTAATTTTAGATTTTCAAGATTTGAAGACGTATCAACAGGCGCTTCATGATGTAGATCGCTTGTTTTTAATGCGCCCACCACACCTAGGTAAAGCAGATGACCTGTTCCCATTTATAGATGCAATGAAACAACATCATATTCAATTTGTATCTTTCTTATCGCTTATGGGAATAGAAAGAAACACCATCCCACCACATCATAAAATGGAGAAATATATAGAGTCAGTAGGTATACCATATGGACATATTCGCCCTGGGTTCTTTATGCAGAATATCTCAGGTATTCACGCAGCTGAAATTAAAGAAAAAAAGCAAATTTTTATACCAGCAGGGAAAAGCAAGACGAGTTTTATTGATGCAGAAGATATCGCTCTTTCTGTAGCGACTATTTTGCACGATCCTGGCAAGTATGAGAATACAGCCCATACCATTACCGGGTCAGAATCACTTGATTATTACCAAATAGCCGATATTCTTACAAAGGTTACTGGAAGCAAAATTACTTATGCAAAACCAGGTTTTTTGCGATACAGAAATTATTATCTAAAAAAAAGAAGGCTGAATAAATCTTATGTAAATGTCACAGTTGCGCTATATTTCATGACTCGATTAGGTACAGCAAAACATATCACCACCGATTTCACCAAATTAACTGGGAAGCAACCGTGTACGTTTGAAGATTTTTCAAGAAAACATATCAAGTGCTTTAAATAAACGAAGAGGGTTAAAAGATAACTTGAAAGAACTGAGTGTGCGGGACACTCAATTAAAGGGGGATGACAAAGCTATCATCATGATGACATTAAAAACGGTATGATAATTTCAAACAAACGTTTGATTAAATTATTAGCACACTTGTTTTAATGCTGTTTTTCAGCAATATTCGGCAAGTAAAGGAGAGTACATTAAGAAAACTGTAATTATGTGCGGTTGCCCGGGAAATATTTTATTTAGTGAATTGATTGAGCATCAAATTAATGAATGATGTTTTTCGTTTATTTGATTACAGCTGAGCCTACACTATTTTTATAACTTAACGTACACTATTGATAGGTGATTTACTTAAAGAAAGGAGTATGATCATATGGTATTTTCGCCAAATCAATCGGCTAATTTCCCATTTCATATGCAGCAAGGTCCTCCTATGAGACCAAATATGCGAGCCTTTACCCCTCAACAAAGTTTTTCTCGCGCACCATTTCCATCTGGTCCTTTCTCTGGGGGGCTTCTGCCAGGGGGACAATCATTTCCTAAAGGAGGGAAATTACAAAACTTATTGAGCCTTTTTCAACCACAAGCCGGTGTAAATAATGTTGGTGGTGGATTTTTAAGCAAAGGGGTTGGTGGCTTAAGTGGCGCACTGGATAATGTTCAGCAAGTATTAAATGTTGTACAAAACGCAGCTCCTATTGTGCAAGAATACGGACCAATGGTAAAGAATCTGCCTAGGATGTATCGGATGATGAAAGCTTTTAATTCATTTAATGATGAAGATATAGAAGATACAGAGAAAGGCAATACGGAAGCACCTTCTGATGATGATTTATTAAATACAAGTACTGTTCAAGCAGAAGATTCAGCAGGGAAGCAAGAAGAGGATAATCAACAGATTGGAAAGTCTGTACCAAAGTTATTTATTTAATTTAAATGCTCCTAACTTGATTTTTTCTTCTATAAAGTGAAGAATAGAAGAAAATGCGTCTAAGAAGGGGATGAAAATGATGAATGCTACAGCTACAGTAAAAGAATATGCAACCTTTGCTGGAGGATGTTTTTGGTGTATGGTAGAGCCGTTTGATCAACGTCCTGGAATTATCCGAATTACAGCTGGATATACAGGAGGGTCTGTGGAGAACCCAACGTATGAAGAAGTATGTTCTAATGCAACAGGACATGTGGAGGCAGTTCAAATTGAATTTAATCCAAGTATTATTAGCTATAAAAAGTTATTGGATACATTCTGGAAACAGATAGATCCAACAGACCCTCATGGTCAATTTAATGACCGTGGTGAGTCTTATACAACGGTGATATTCTATCATACAGACCAGCAAAGACGAGAAGCAGAAGCTTCCAAAAAGGAACTAGAAGCTAGTGAAAAATTTGCTAAACCAATTGCGACTAAAATTGTCCCTGCCAAAACCTTTTATCCTGCAGAAAAACACCATCAGGATTATTATAAGAAGCAAGGCTTTCATTATCGTCTATACAAAAAGGGTTCAGGTAGAGAGGATTTTATTAAGAAGCATTGGAAAAACAGATACGATCAAAATGAACTAAAACAAAAGCTTACACCTATACAATATCATGTGACCCAAGAAAATGGCACAGAACCACCATTTCAAAATGAATATTGGGATAAACAAGAAGAAGGGATTTATGTAGATATCGTTTCTGGTGAACCATTATTCTCATCTAAGGATAAGTATGATGCTGGTTGCGGTTGGCCAAGTTTTACTAAGCCTATAGACCGTTACCACATTGCAGAGAAAACGGACATATCGCACGGAATGATACGTACAGAAATCCGCAGTAAGGAGGCAGACTCGCATTTGGGACATGTATTTGAAGATGGTCCCAAAGATCAAGGAGGCCTTCGTTATTGTATGAATTCTGCTGCTATGCGCTTTATCCCAAAAGATAAGTTGGTCGAAGAAGGCTATGGAGAATATGTAACCTTATTCACTGATTGAGTTAACTACAATAATATTATGTAAACAAAAGGAGTAAAAAAATGATTCATTTAAATTGGGAAAACCAAAAATCGATTAAGCAATTAAAATGTGTTCATGCAAATGCAAAAAAGTTTGTAGTGAATAACAAATTAACACCTGGAAAGATATATGATGTAAAAAATGAAACAGATGAGTTTTATTTTATTATTGATAACAGTAAACGCATCGGCGGATTTCGAAAAGAATATTTTGAAGAAGTAAATTAACAAGAAAAGTTTATAAAATGACTAGTTACTCGTAGTGACTTTTTGCTAAAGTAAACCAACGCTTGTTGACAACTAGCAAAAAATAACCACAAAAACAAACTAGTTAAGTTATGAGTGGTTATTTTTTGAGTTAGAAACCACAGCATTACTAATTAATGTTTGAAATTCCCAGTATTGAATTACTTCACTTACGATATTGCTTTCATTTTTTATAGCAAATGCGTTATAATAATTAGTACAATAATAAATAACTACATAATAACATTCGTCTTAATGGATTCAAGAAGGAGGAGAGCCGTTTTGGCTTTTGTAATTACATCACCATGTAAAGAAGAAAAATCGGGAGAATGTGTGGAAGTATGCCCTGTTGATTGTATAGAAGAAGGAAAAGATATGTTTTATATTGACCCTGATATATGTATAGATTGCGGTGCATGTGAAGCTGTATGCCCTGTAGAAGCAATTTATATGGAGGATGAAGTTCCTGAAGAGGAAACAGAATATATAGCTTTAAATCGCAAGTTTTTTGAAGAACAATAAATGAATAATAAGCAAGCTGTAATCATTCAGCTTGCTTATTTGTATCTAAATAGCACGTAAACTCTTCATTTTGTTACAATTTGTTTTAAAGACTTAAACTCACATTTCTTTAAATTTTGTTAATTAAGTCTTGGCCAATTAGCAAAGCTTCTACAAAAATGAAATGCACTACGTTTATTTGACAGAAAAAGTTGAATAACCAGCTTCATTATAAAGTAATTTTTGATCAATATGAGTTACTTTAATAAAGGGATTCAATCCGTTTATTAAAGCGCCCATAAACTTTCTTATATGAGCTTCATTGCCTTCAGCTTCTAATTCAACCGTGCCATCCTCCTTATTTTTCACCCATCCGTGAACATCTAATTCAAGAGCTTTCTGTTTAGCAGAATAGCGAAAACCCACGCCTTGCACTCTTCCATGAAAAATCGCATGTATACGCATACTTATCACCTCAGTTACAATTATCCCTTTATACTAAAGTTTAAACATATTTTTCGATTAAAACCTAATTTTCATGTTCATACTAGTTAGTACATTTGGAATAGATATGACTTCAGCTTGGATTTTTTCTGTGTCTTATCTAATCCCATATAGAAAACATTATTAAACAAGAGAAGCAAAGTAGCGCACTCAGTAATGCCCCATTTTAATGCACTTTTTGAACAACCTCGATAAATAAAATAAAAAATGTTGAAAGGGAGTGAAGATGATGGTTGATAACCACTTGCCGAATCACTCACAATCATTTTGGCGTGAAACATCTACAATACCTAAATATCCATCCTTAGATACCTCCATTCAAACAGAAGTTGGGATCGTTGGAGGAGGAATAACCGGAATTACAACAGCATATTTATTATCTAAAAAAAATGTAAAAGTTACATTAATTGATGCGAATCCAATTTTAAAAGGAACAACGGGTCATACAACAGCTAAAATTACTGCACAACATGGTCTGATTTATGATGAGCTTATACAGCACTTTGGTATAGAACAAGCTACTCTTTATTATAAAGCTATGGATGAGGCTAAGCAATTAATTGAAAACAATATAAATGATCTACAAATAGATTGCGATTTTTGCCATGAAGATGCTTTTCTTTACACCAATCTAGATTCTTGGAAGCGTGATTTAGAAAAAGAAAAGGATGCCTATGACCAAATTGGTATTGAGAGTGAAATAACAAAGGATACCCCCCTAAAATTTCCGATGAAATTAGCTTTACAAATGAAGAATCAAGCTCTATTTCATCCGTTAAAGTACTTAAGCGAATTACTAAAAGAAAGTATAAGGAATGGGTTAACGGTCTATGAAAATACAGTAGCTGTAGATATTGAAAGTGATCGCTCAAACCCCTCCATTATAACGAAAGATGGTCATCGTATAAAGTGTGATTATATTATTGCTGCATCTCATTTTCCTTTTTATGATCGAGACAGCTTTTATTTTACTAGAATGTACGCAGAACGTGCTTATGTGCTGGCGATGCAATCTAAGGAAAAGTATCCTGGTGGAATGTACATTAATGCAGAATCACCAACAAGATCTGTTCGCACTACAACATGGAAGGGAAGAGATTTATGGTTAATAAGTGGGGAAAATCACAAAGCTGGCCAAGGTAAACCTATGCACGAACATTTTAAAGCATTACAATCATTTACGAATGAAAACTTTGAAGTAGCATCATATGATTTTCGCTGGTCAGCGCAGGATTTAACAACATTGGATAAAGTTCCTTATATTGGTCGTATAAAAAGTTCAACACCTAACATACTCGTTGCGACAGGGTACCGTAAGTGGGGAATGACGAACGGCACCGCTGCTGCAAATATGCTAACAAAGATCATTGTTAACAAAGCAAGTGAGTATACGAAACTTTTTGATCCGGCCCGATTTAAAGCAGATCCCACGATAAAAAAGTTTGTGAAAACGAATACAGATACAGCTAAGCAGATGGTGAAAGGAAAATTAGATAATACGAATAACCATTTGGATATTAATCAATTGCAAGCAGATCAAGCAACCGTTACACGAATTAATGGAAATCGAGCTGGTGTCTATAAAGACAAGAAAAACCAAATATATATTGTTGATACAACATGTACACACTTAAAATGTGAAGTCGAATGGAATTCCGGAGAACGCAGTTGGGATTGTCCGTGTCATGGTTCAAGATTTTCATATACAGGCGAAGTTTTGAATGGACCTGCGAACAAACCTTTAAAACATATCGATCCAAATAAATTAAAGTGAAGAATAAAAATTACTATGAGATTTAATAGCTCATAGTAATTTTTATTCTTGTCTCAATATCAAGAGAATACTTTAAAATTGAGATAAAAATAACTGTTTTCCCAGTAACTTCCGATAATATATATTATGTAAACCAGTATTTTAAAAAGCACTATAATTGCTTCTTCCCCTCGCTGGTTTATTTTTTCTATTTGGGAAACTTCCCAATTCCCCTTATGTAAACGAAACACATCTATAGCGACTGATTTGCCTACACCTGCTCTCCGAAACTTTTCATAATCAGAAATTGAAAAATAGGATTTAGTTTCTGTTCTATCAATTTAATTAAGACAAATCCAATGACACATTTTTTGCTTTTTAATATGCCACACTTAATTGGAAAATAAATCTGCTGATCCCATTGTCGTTTTATTTGAAGAAAAAGTGTATCAATTTATTAATTGAAAACTGTACCATCCCAATTTAGCGGTCACAAACATATAACTTTCTGTAAATGTTGATGCAAATAGAATATAGAATTTAGAGTTAATAATTATAATAAGACCTTTAAGTGCAAATTACCGCTTATGTTCCTATAATAAGCAGAATATATATAAATGCAAAAGTAAACGTTGCGGTCATCGTAATTACATCCATTGCTTTTTCAATCTTAGTGAGCCTTCTTTGTTTTTTAAGCAATTTGAGTTGGCGATAATACATAATACTTGATATAAATATTAACATAAATGCTAACGCTTTTAAATTTTCTAGAAAGATAAGCAAATAATCAGCCTTCTACTCTAATTATTGATAAAAAACACAGAAGTCTTCTAAAATAGAAGACTTCTGTGACAATTGGGGTGCGTGAAAAATTAAAAATAAATTTGCATACATAAATGTATAATGATCTTTTCTTCAAAAAAGGAGCATTTTTAAATTTTAATAGAAAATAACCTTTATTTTATTAAGACTTTTCAACTTCAATTGGGTTTAATGTAGGATTAGGTTGAAGTGTTGCTGTCTGATCATATTGAACATTTAAAAATACCAAACCACCTATAAGAAATGTACCACAAACTAATAATTTTAAGACTGTTTTTTTCACTTTCCTTCTCCTCCTTTATAAATTAAATAATTTCTCATAACTGCTATTAGCTAATTTATAATATTGTAAAGATGTTTTATACTTACCACTTTTCTCTAAATGGTTACCTAACATTTTTGCATAAAAAGCTAAATACTCATAATTTCTTTTTTTCTCTAGGTAAGGTATAAAATCATTAGCTAATACAGATATAAATTGTTTAGTTTCTCCATTTAATAAATGTGTATATACTTTGATAACATAGTCGTGTAAATCATCAGTATATTCGTTATAATCATTAATATATGTTTTCAAAACTAATGTTGTTTGATCCAAATAGTTCTTGGCTTTTTTATAATCCCCAACTAAATAAAACTCTTGAATTAATCGAATTAGGGATACTAATTTAGTTTTTTCTTTAAAGTTATTATTTTGTATTGCAATTAGATAATGTTCGATTGCTTTTTCTGAATTTCCAGTTATTGAATGCAGGTAACCCAGATTGTAATGTGCTAGATGAACTACATCTTCATTGTTTTTTAATTCTCCCAATTGTAATGCCAAGTTATAATTTTTGGTAGCCTTATCTAAATTCTTAATTCTATGGTGCGCAATCCCCAATAGGATATGGCATTGAGCACAGCGAATAAAATTGTAGTTTTTTTGAAAAATTCCCATTGCCTTTTTTGCATATTCAATACTCTCAAGATCATTCCATAATTTACTATGTTCTATAGATATGATATATTGCAGATCTGCTGTTTCATGTTCTTGAATATTTGCAAAACTGATAGTTTCTTCTGCTAATTTATAATGTTGTATAGCTTGATGGTGGTACGTTTTAAATGAGTAATAGTTTCCTTGAAATTTATGCCAATAATATTTATGTATAGGGTTAAATGAACTTGCCATCTCATGGAGTTCGTTAATTTTACATAATGCTTTTTTAAGATCCCGCATAATACAGTAATAACGAATTTTATGAATCTCAAACATGAGTGTCTGATCATTAATACTTCGGCCCAGCAACTGCTGCAATTCTTCATATATTTCTGATATTTTCTGTTTATCGAATCGGTCATAAAGCATTCCGTACCACTCTTGACATTTTTCTTCAATTTCTACATCTAGCTTTTCCGTAAGCTCAATCTCTAATCGGTTACAAAGCAATTGAATAATTTCAGGACTAGCTTTTGTCTTCTTATTTTCTATTTTTGATAAGTAGGATAATGAAACAATGCCTTCTGACAATTCCTCTTGTGTCATATTGCGCTTGGTTCGCTGTAATTTGATAATAGAACCTATATCTATCAATTTATCACCTACCAATCTCCCATTAATCTGTTATGTATCTAGTATAATTGTAACATAAATCCCAAAAATGCCTATTGGGAAAATAATTAGATTTTTTAACTAATTTCATAACGAATTGCTATGATTAATTAATTAGTTTTCCTCATATAGGAAAATTGCGGTAATGAATCCTTTTTATACCTAAAACAAGAAAAAGCATGTTTAAGTTACAACTTTAAAAATAATTCAAGATA
This sequence comes from Virgibacillus dokdonensis, assembly GCF_900166595.1. Classification (NCBI taxonomy): domain Bacteria; kingdom Bacillati; phylum Bacillota; class Bacilli; order Caryophanales; family Bacillaceae; genus Virgibacillus; species Virgibacillus dokdonensis. Next base: position 2,108,611 of record NZ_LT745763.1, read on the forward strand.
AAAATATGTTAAATAAACCTGCACCAGTGATAGATCTGATTATTTTGATTGTTTTTCTGTCTTTTAACCAACAAGAACCTTTCTTTATAAGCTTTATTATTTGCTGTTAATGAAAAAACTACTCATCATAAAACAATACTTCTCGTCGAATCCCTTCTTGTTTGAACCCTAGTTTTTCATACGATTTCCTTGCTCTTGTATTAAAGTCAAAGACCTCTAATTCTATTCGATGTAAATTTAATTGTTCAAATCCATAGTTTATTAATTGTTCCATTGCTTCTGTCCCATATCCATTACCCCAATATGCTTTGTTAAATATAGCAATTCGTACGGAAGCATGTCTATTTTGCCAGTCAATATCACTCATTGCTATATCGCCAATGCATAGATCATTCTCTTGTAGACAAATTAACAGATCCATTCTAGTCTGATCATTAGCAGCAGAGGTAATAAACTGTTCTACACCTTTAAGACTAAATTTAGCTTGTGTTCCTGTAAACCGTCTTTCTTCATGATCCCAAAGATTTGCATACAACATGGGGACGTCTTCGTCTTCATCTTCAATCGGACGAAGATATATACGCCTTCCTTCTATAAATTTTATTGGCATTTCCATGTATTCACCCCTTCTCTTTTATCTTAGAAATAAATGCTTTACTGTTTTGTCTAAATGTAAAATTATTTTTTTATCTTTATGAAACAGTTCCTACTTTCACTCAAAAACACTAAAAATTACTGTTCCTGCGAACAATAGGTATTCCAATCTCCAGATTTAATATACATTTCACACATAGATTGATTTTTTCCTTCTATATACACAAATGCGTCCAATTCCCCCTGCTTTGTAAAGACAGTTTGTATCATGCGTTCATACAAGTTATCATTTGCTTCACAGCTTGTATATCCTTCCAGTTCATCTAAAAGATGTAATCCAGCTTTATCAACTTGGTACAGCTCACCATACACTGCATCCAATTTATCGATCTTATGTAAGACGGGATAGCCTCTTTTCGTATCAAACAGTGTCCCTTTTACCCAACAATACTCTGAAATACAAATTGCTCCGCTTAATACATGATGGTTAGCTTGATTTTTTCGTAATGTACCATAACAAAATACGTAATAAGTTGTCATTACATTCTCCCTTTTATACAAATTATACCAAAATAATTTTGTAATGTTGTGGTAATTAAGTCTTAACTGCACAAATTTTTAAATTTTTCTTAAAGTAAACCAGATATGTTTAGTGTAGTAAATAAATCGATTTCAAACAAATGAAATGATAATCATTATGATACATATAGGAGTGCTATTGAAGTGCGTATTTTCAATAATAAAAGCTGTAAGCCACCATAATCTTTTTATTTTTAAAGAATAAAACAATATGTACTGAAAAAAAGAGGTTGACTCAATAGAAAATAGCCCACAGCTTCATGATCTGCGCCCTGTCAAGTAGACAGTTAAAAAATAAAAAATTATGCCACAGCCTGGCGCCGGTATTCTAATGGTGCTAGGCTGTTTAATCTCTTTTGGTATCGTTCCTCATTATAAAATGTAATATACTTATCAATATCTTTTTCTAGCTCCTCAAAGTTCTTGTAATTCTTTAAGTCATAGATTTCACATTTAAAATGACCAAAGAAGCTTTCAATTGGTGCGTTATCAATACAATTACCTACACGTGACATACTGCGTTTCATCCCAGCTTCTGCCGTAAGATAACGATATTCCTTTGATGTGTATTGTGAACCACGATCGCTGTGAATTAAAGGGGCTGCATCGGGATTTGCCTTTATAGCTTCTTTTAGCGTGTTCATAACCAAAGGATTGTCATTATAGCGCCCAACCTGATAGGCGACAATCGAACCGTCATAAAGATCTTTAATAGCACTTAAATAAGCCTTGTTACCAAAGCCATACGTCAGATGCGTAATATCCGTTACCCACTTCTCATTCGGATTCTCCGCAGTAAATTCACGATTCAAAATGTTTTCTTCAATATTGATATAGCTTGTCTTTGTGGAATAGCCATTCGAGCGACGAATATGCGATTTTAAGCCCATTTGAATCATTAAGCGTCTAATTCTTTTCTCGTCATATTGTTTCTTATATTTGCGATTGATCACCATAGTTATTCGACGATAGCCGAAGTTACCGTTATACTTTCTGAATTCCTCTTTCACTTTTTTCATGAGCCACTCATTTTCCCTTTGTCCTTCTGTAGGTTCATGTTTCAACCATTTATAGTATCCAGATCGGGATACATCTAAAATTTCACAGAGTAATAGAATGGGTATTGTTGTCTCCTTGTGATAGTCATGAATCGCTTGAAATTTAGCTAGATGTTTACCTAGTCGCGCTGTCCCATCCCCCTTTCGATTTCCTTCAACTTTTTTAATAAGCCATTCTCCGCCTCTAAATACTGATTACGGTGTTCCAATTCTTTAATACGAAGTTGTAATTTCTCCTCTTCGGTAAAGCTAGCCTTTGTTTCTAGTGTTTTTCCACGACGATCCTGAAGACCCTGTTTCCCATCTTTTTCATATTTACGCAGCCAGCTATATACTTGTTGATAAGAAACGTTATACTTTTTAGCCGCCTCATGATAATTGTGCTCGTTCGCAATCGTATATTGCACAATTTCAATGCGTTCTTGAAGTGTGGTTTTACGCCCTTTTGTCATGGTTTCTCTTCCTTTACTAGTAGATTTTATCTCTTTCCCACTAGTATACTGGTTTATCCATTGACGTAAAACCGAATTAGATGAAATATTAAACTTCTCACAAGTCATTCTCAGACTGCCTTCTCCATTTAGATAAAATTCAACAGCTTCCCTTTTCAGTTCGCCGGAATACTTCTTCCATGTCCTCGCTTCCTTTAAACCATCCACCCCATCTGCTTCGTATTTACGCACCCATGAGTTAATCGTAGTACGGTCAACAGCGTATTCTTTAGCAATCGTACTGACAGACGCCATCCCCTCAATCACACGTAATACCGCCTCGATTCTTTCATCTAACGTATGTTTACTTCTTCTTTTAGACATAGAAAATGCCCCCAATATCGTAGTAAAGAGTTTTTATTATTTCTCTGTCTACCATATTGGGAGCATATCATCATATTGAACGAGGGCTATTTTCTAACTATTGCTTTTTTGATAGTATGAAACGTTACTATAATTTGTTTAAATAGTCACGTTGGAAGATACACATACGTAACACATCGTGATACCTTCCATTTACAAAAAATTCTTCTTTTAAATCCGCTTCTACATAAAATCCTAGCTTTTTATAAATATGAATAGCTTTTTCATTTTGTTTATCAACAATGAGATATAATTTATGCAAGTTTAATGTTGAAAATGCATAGTCCATTGCTAATTGAGCAGCTGGAAGAGCGTAGCCATTACCTTGATGTTTTGGAGAAATTATAATTTCAAACTCTGCGTTTCTATGAACAAGATAATCAATATAAGCAATATCTACTAAGCCGATTCTTTCTCCTTTACTTTCTACTATAAACCTCCGTAAATGCTCATCCTGTGCATGTTTTTCATACATTTCCTTTAATCTTGCAAACGAGTAGTATGGTTCTTCAAACCAATAAGACATAATAATTGGGTCGTTTACCAATTCATGAATAAATGGTAAATCCTCTTCCTCTAAAGGCCGTAATCGTAAATCATGTTCCACTTTTCTATATACCTCCACAATTAATTTAAATAACGACAAATTCTTTCAATAATTCTCTCCATCTAATTATATATGTTTACCTATAGAAAGAAAAAGATACTGCATTTCTACTTATTTATAAATAGCATTTTTCCAGGTTTGAAAGGCTTCTTCAACTAGTTGCAAAATGATTGTACAGCATCATCGTTGCTACATTTGATTATCCTCAGTATTTCAGAAATACTCTCCTGATCATTATTTTAATCGTCCTTTTGCAAGAACAATAGGTTTTATGTCACTCATTGTAGCTTTGTATAACATGATATTTCCTGTTTGTTGTCTTCCATCGTTAATGGCTTCAGCATCAAAATTTTTATCTAATGCGATCGTCCATACAGCTTGATTCTCTTTCATTAGAACAATAGCAAGCGTCCCGTATTGAATAGTCTCCTCCCAACTAAATGTCTCTGAAGTGCCGTTTGTTATAACGGTAATTCCTTCTGGATGATTGATCACCTCAACTCCATCACCACGCCATTCACCAGACGTAACCGCTCCAACTTCATAATAAGATGTCCCATCCCCACGATCTCCATAGGTAGCTATAAATTGCTGTAAATTGTCATCTGAGGTTTTGTAAGTAACTGCCGCTATATCATTTGCTAACCACTTTATCTTGGGTGAACTTTTCAAGTCTTCTGGAAGCGTTTGGTGAGGCATTGCCAAAATGCCGAATCTTGAACGATAATATGTAGCTGTTTGCGTGTTTGTCTGCTTTTTTATAACTAATACTTCTTTAAAATTAGGTGAAATGCTAATGATATTTCTTACTTGCTGATTAGTTGAAACAAGCATCCAAGTATTTACAATTGCAAATAACCCTAAGCAAACAACGACAAAAAGCCTCCACATCTTTGACAGACCTAGCAAAAACAAAAGCGCTAACGATAAAAAAACAGCAAAGCTTATATTAAAAAAATAAAATAGACGATTATCAGTATATTCTACCTGAGGATAAATAGTAGGAAGAAATAAAAAAACAATCTGGCCACAAAATATCAGACCCGCTAATAGAAACAGCAGCCAACCTGCTATACGTAATTTACTCTGTTTCAACAGGATCCACCTCCGATACAAACTCCCATGTTTCTCCGCCGTCCATTGACTTAAACTTACCTTTTACATTTCCACCTTTATAATCCCCATTTGGCCCTTGCCTAACTAGCATAGTTAGTTCATTACCATTTTTTTCAGGAGTTTCAGCAATTACAAAATGAAGTGTGTATGTATCTGGCACATAAACTTTTGCTTGTTTCCATGTTTGCCCAGCATCCTTCGTCACATAAAGCTGCGGCTCTTGAGGGTTAATAGTACCATAAGACAAAAAGCCAGTCCGTTCATCAACAAAGCCCCCATCTGCAATTAACCTTGAAATATTAGGACTTGATGTTTTTTTCCAGCTTTTACCGCCGTCAAAAGTAAGATGGACACTGGAATATTCCTGAGACATAGTTCGATTACCTGAAAGAATGGCATAACCAAAATCATCATTCAAAAATGCTATTTTCCGAAATCGAATAACTCCATAATTATCAACAATAATTGATGTGTTCCATGATTCCCCTTTGTTTAAGGAGTATGTTATTGCGACGTCCTTGTCTCCTTTCGGATGCAAAAATACCGTTCTCTCCTTAGTAAGTATGTAACTTTGCGGAATCAGTTCATCCTTCCTTCCATTGTAATCTCCAGCAAACAAAAGATCTCTTTCTATCGGAACACGGATCCAATTCTCCCCTTTGTTATAGGTTATAAACAGTTTTTCATTGTCAATAGCATGATCGACAACCTGATCTGTGACTAATGAATCCGTTATATTATCATTTTCATGAGGATCACCTCCTTCTGAATGATCTGTTTCATCAGTATCCATCATTAAAGTGGTTTGATTACTTTGCTGATAAATAATTGTAGCAATAATTAAACCGACCAACATAAGAGCGGACAAACTGGTCAAAAACGCTTTCATGAGGATTACCTCCTTTCTTAAAAGTAAGTTTATGCTCTAAATAACGAAAAAGTTCATCCCAAATTGCTAGCAATAACATATTATAGACATTTCCATATACAAAACTGCTACCCCTATTAATCTAGTATTATAAAAGCTTAAAAATAGAATAGCGTTATACCTATGGCAATAATCATAATATCGGCACATACATGGATGATCCACGAAAACCAAATTGTCTGGTTTCTCTCATTTACCTTATGAAAAACTATGGCGATCCCCCAAAGTCCTACAAAACAAGTGATAATTAAACTAGGGCTAAACCATAAGGCAATCATGGGTATATGGTAAGTTGCAAATAGCAAAGGGCTAAAAAAGTATCCGATTTTCCTGGGTAATTGAAAGAAAATAAACCCGCGAAAGAAGTACTCCTCTAACAAAGAATTAATAAAAGTAATATAGATGCCAACGAAAATAAACCCCGTGGCGCTTATACCTAATCTTCCAGTTATATCTCGCTTGATTTGGCTAACTGAGAAATAAGGAGATAGAAACAAATAAGCAGCTAAAACGACGGAGGCAGATAATGCTCCAAGAAAAAGTAAGAGTAACCGATCTCTTCGGTTCATTTTATCTAAAGTTAGAACATCTCTAAAGCGAAAATCGCCAAATAGACGAGCGTATAACCACATTCCAAGAAAAAACAACGTCATTTTGCTTAATGATTTAACAACATAATTAACATCCATTCCATGCTCCACAAAGGCAAGTAAGGCACATATTAGACTAGAAACACTGATAATATAAGCTGACTTTTTCATTGAAGTTCTCCTCAGAAGTATTTGTGCAAAAGGATTTCACTTCTTTTATTTATTGAAGCTATTATAAGTAATGAAAATACAAAACGATTATCCTAGTTATGCTTATTTTAACATATAAAAGCCAACGATGACGAAGCTTCGTTGGCTTTTATATGTTAATAATGCATAGATACGTGTAGTTATACCTTAGCTCTATTTTCCAATGAAAGATGAAGAAAAAGTTTGCTTATCGTTAAAAAAGCACCATGTCGGAAGTATTTATTTTGGTTATAGCAAAACCTTAACATCTTTATGAGAAATAGCGTCAGCGATGATACATAAAAGGATACCAATTTTATTCCGCAAATAAATTCATGCTTAAATAGCGTTCTCCAGAATCCGGAGCAATACAAACAACTTTCTTTCCTTTTCCAAGACGCTTAGCTGTTTGGATAGCTGCATATACCGCAGCAGCACCTGATAGACCAATAAAAATGCCTTCTTTTTGTCCAAGTTCTTTAAACAATTGAACTGCATCATCATCTGCAATTTGCATAATTTCATCGTAAATAGACGTATTTAAAATCTCTGGTATAAAACCAGGGCTTGTGCCGACAAGCTTATGCTTACCAGGCTTTCCTCCTGATAAAACAGGAGATCCTTTTGGTTCTACTACAGCGATATGGATGTGTGGAAGCTTTTCTTTTAATACTTCACCTGTACCAGTTACTGTTCCTCCAGTTCCTGCAGTACATACAAAAGCATCTAGCTCACCTTCCATTTGCTCAAGTATTTCCAAAGCCGTTGTTGTTTTGTGAATATCCGGATTGGCCATATTTTCAAATTGTTGTGGAATAAAACTTCCAGGATGTTCTTTTTGTAACTCCAACGCTTTGTTTATTGCACCAGGCATCTTTTCTTCACTAGGCGTTAAAACAACTTCTGCACCATAAGCTTTAAGAATATTCCTTCGTTCAGCAGTACTATTATCGGGCATGACAATGATCGTTTTATACCCTTTTGCCGCCGCACTCATTGCTAATCCAATGCCAGTGTTTCCACTCGTAGGTTCAATAATAGTATCACCTGGTTTCAATAATCCTTTTTCCTCCGCTACTTTAATCATATTATACGCGGCTCTATCTTTTACACTTCTACTGGGATTATACATCTCTAGTTTCACATATACGTCTGCAGCATGGTCAGGAACAAGTTTGTTTAATTTCAACATTGGCGTGTTTCCAATTAATTGACTAATATTTTCTACTACACGCATTTCCCCATCCTCCTTGTTAAACAAGTACTTTAAGAAAGTGATTGTTTCAACGACTTTTCCATTTTTATATGCGGGTTTATAGCAATAAGTGCTTGTAAAAATTGTTGTTTGTCTAGCGGTGATATACTTGTTACGTTAAATTTTCCACAATGCAATACAATTCGGTCAAGTGATAAAGCTGGCGCAGCAGCTAAAGGATTTTTTTTCGCTTGAAAAACGACTTCAATCTCTTTTATATTTATCGTTTGACGAACAGGCCCATAGCGAATTTTAAGTTTTTCACCAATAATCCGATAATCCGTGGCAAACCAAAACCATAATAAGAACACAATTAAAGGAAGGATTAGTAAAATAGACAACCCGTTTCCTGTAATTATCGGTATAAAAAATCCTATTATAGAAATCCCCCATAAGAGAACAGTAATCCATTGATCCTTCTTGGAAGGAAACACCATATATTTTCCTCCTGTATGTTTTTTATTCATTATAAAGGGAATACAACCTTTTTTCCAACTATACCTATTGGATTAACGTATGTACAGAATCGGCTTCGTCCCTTATAGAGAGTTTAAAGCAATACAGAAGTGTTCGATTTAATGACACTTTCATTTTATATTGAATAAACACGCAACAATAAAAGATCCCAATTCCTTTGTCAAACTTAAGAAATCGGGATATTACTTTATAAAGAAAATCACCTATATAAATGATGTGTTGGATGAAACAAATCTTCCTCTGTTTTTCTTACAATGGAAAAGTTTTCAACATTGTAATGTCCATGCAGAGTATTATTATGATGCTGGATAATTTGCTCTGCATGTAAAATATCGCTTCCTGTTGTAGAATGTCCATCACCTACTAATGTAACATCTAACCCATTAATCGTAGCTGTTCTGACTGCGCTATCAATACAATGCTGGGTCGTACACCCCATCATAACTACATGTTCAATTTCTTCAGATTTAAAGTAATTTAAAAGTCCAGTTCCATAGAAAGAATTTGTTGCGGTTTTATCAAAGAATGTTGTATTTTTAGGTATATGGATTTCCTCATGCACTTGAAAACCCTTCCCTTTGCCTTCTGCAACATCTAAATCCCTAACAAAGACAACAGAAATATTTAATTTACTTGATTTTTCAATGAACTATTGATATTTCTAATTAATTCCTCTTTTAAAAAAACGGCTCCATATTCTTTGTTTCCCTCTATTAGCTCTTGTTGTGCATCAATGATTAATAAAATTTGTTTCAAATAATGCCCCCCTTTCTTATTTTAGCAAACGATATCTTAAAGAAACATGTCCCTAGCTTCGTATTCGCTACGTCAATATTTACATGGTTAATTATACTATCTACCTCCTTAAATCAACTATTTGACAATATATTGAAGATTGAATTTTTATGATAGTTTAAATGTTACCATAATTAGGTGTTAAAGAACATTTTTTATAGTATGTGTTATGTTACTTTTATCTTTTTTAATGAGGCACAAATGAAGAAAGGAATTTCAATATTCTATCATAAAGCTAATAATTCTTCCCAACCATTCATAGGTCACTAACAAAACTATTTCACTTGCTAGTCTATATTATTAAGAAGAAAGTCTCTTTTCGAAAAAAGTTTAAACAGTAGCTAAGTTAACACATATGGAACGCGTACTTGTTTTTTTAAATACTAGTCATCAGAAAATTTCAATTGTGCACGATGGTTAAAGAACGCTTTGTATGTTAAATGGAGAAAAATTACAACAGTAATTGAAACAGTTCCTGCTACACCAAGCATAATTGCAATCTGATACTTCACAGCACTGACAGGTGATGCTCCAGCAATAATTTGTCCTGTCATCATACCAGGTAAGAATACAATTCCCATACCGACCATTGAATTAATAGTTGGAAGCAGTGCAGAATCAAAAGCTTCATTAATAATCGAATTGGATGCTTCTTTTGGCGTTCCACCTAACATTAAAGCTGCTTCTACTTTTTCTTTTTGTTCTCTCATACCAATAAGTAATTGGTTTACACCTAAAGTAATACCAGTCATCGCATTACCGATGATCATGCCACCAATCGGAATAAATAACTGTGGATCATACCAAGGATCTAATTGAAGAACAACGAATAAAAAATAAGCCATACTCACAGATATGCCTAATACCATAGCTAACGCAATCGTCTTTTTAACAGATATATGAATGGCTACGGTTGCACGTTTATACACATTATAGATAGCAAATCCAAGCATAAATAAAACAATGACTGAAGTGATCGCTGGATGCGGATTTTCAAACACAATCATTAATAAATAACCAACTAAAACCAATTGCACTGTCATCCGTACTGTGGAAATAACAATTAATTTTTGCCTCGGGATACCTTTCACACGAACAATAACCCATAAAATAACAATAAAAACATATGCGAATAGTAATTGCCAAAAAGTTAAATCAATAGAACTTGGCTCGCTCACTTTGTATTCCCCTTTCCATACAAGTCTGTATAATTCATATAGCTTAACTGTTAGGAGACATTTTTACTATAATGATCCATTGCAATGGTCACATCTGCTACACGCCTCGCTAACTCAAGATCATGCGTAATCATAATTAAAGATTTGTTTTTTGTTTTAATAGGTTCGATAAACGCATCAATAACCTTATCTGCCGTATCGCTATCCAATGCAGAGGAAGGCTCATCTAAAAGAAAAACATCTGCTTGTAGTAACATAGCTCTTGCTAATGCAAGCCGTTGTTTTTCGCCACCTGATAAATCTTCAGCAGGAGCGTCTAATGGTTTATGTAAAAAAACCTTTTCTAAAGTCTCTTTAAGTTTTAACTCATTTACTACATCTATACCAGATAATTTCTGTCCAATTTTTAAGTTGTCTTCTACGGAGCCTGGAAATATGACTGGAGTTTGTGGAACCATAGTTATCGATCTCCTAAGCTCGATCGGATTCATTTTCTGCATGTTTTCTCCTTGATAGAAAATAGTCCCTTCGTCAGGCGAATCCAAATGATTTAACAATCGTAAAAAAGTCGATTTCCCACTTCCGCTCTTTCCAACGATACAAACAATTTGTTGGGCAGGGATTTCTAGTTTGTTTATTTCAATAATCCCCTTCACTTTTATATTTTCCGCTCGAAACAATGCCATTTTTATCAACCTCACGATGTAATTTTGCTCGTATACTACATATTTTCACTTATTACTACTGTGTTACTCATTGAACAATATAGTCCATATAACATTCCACTTACTAACTATAAATTATTTTGTTAGCTTAACCAAATAAATTGATTTCATGACAGTAAAAAACAGGCTGGACATACGTGCAAACGATTGCTTTCTTTTCGAAGTAGTGACTGTTTTTAGTATTTGGATCTAAATCATCGTGCTTGTATCCGTAATAAGGAATGAAACAGAAGGATTGCAGAGAGGCATCCCCCATACCCCTCATAGGTATATGGGATACCCCCCTATAAACACCTTTATTACATGACAGAAACACAAAAACTTGGCTTCATCGCCAAGTTTTTGTGTTTTGAGACAACAGGAGAGGTCATGTAGTTAGTTAATTCTCTTTCGACCAATCATCTCCAGTTATCTCATTTAAATAATAGGATCGAAATTACCAGTATAAAGTAGTCTATACAAGCTTATCTAAATACTTCCATTCTAGAGATTCGAAGGTGCCAATTATTCGTTCACGATCATAATTCCATAATGCTCGGTCTAGTTCACACGTAATGGGAACATTGCACTTTATTTCAGCAAGGCTTCTTGATAAGAGCAACATATCCATATTTGTTTTTATTTTTGTTTGTACACCTTTTGGCAATGTATTTATATTTGCAATTAATGCATCAATAGATCCATGTTCTTGAATTAATTTCAACGCTGTTTTTTCACCGATGCCTTTAACACCTGGGTAGTTATCAGAAGGGTCTCCCATTAATCCTTTTAAATCAATTATCTGTTTCGGTTGAATACCTTTTTTCTCATAGAAATTATGTTGATGAAATAAATCGTAATTTCCCTGTCCTTTTTTCATAATTGCCACGCGGATACCATCATCCACTAATTGTAAAATATCTTGATCACCTGTAAGAATAGTTACTTCGTGATCTTTCGCATATATCTTAGCTAGGGTTCCAATACAATCATCTGCTTCATAATTTTCTAAACCAATATTTGGCATATTAAAACGATCTACCACTTGTTTTGCTAAGTCAAATTGCGGTATTAATTCAACTGGTGGTTTATCCCGGTTCGCTTTATAATCAGCGTACATTTCCGTTCTAAAAGTTTTGCTCCCCATATCCCAACAGCAGATAACATGCGTAGGTTCAAATGTGTGCACAGCGTCTAAAAAATAGCGCAAAAACTGATAAACCCCATTTGTTGGCATCCCTTCACTTGTCTTCATGAAATTACCACGGAAAGCTGTGGCAAAGAAACCTCGAAATAATAGCGCCATGCCGTCAACTAGCATTATTTGATGTTTATTCAAAGTAAAATCCTTCTTTCTATTTGTGATCTGCTAAAATAGCAGATATATGATCATGTTTGTATAATAACTCTTGCAACGAAACGTTTGATGACATCATCTCTTCATAACTTTCCATATGTTTTTGGAGTTGATTAGCCATAGTCTGTTTTAACTCCTCTATAATTGCTGTCCACTCTTCCTCATAAAAAGCGGCCATCATTTGTTCCTTCTCATCCATAGATTGTTTCGTTACTGGTTTAAGTAATTCAAAGATAGTCTCTTTCATTTGTTCCTTCTCATTTTTAGCAAAGAAAGCTTTTGTGTGTTTATATGATTGAACAATTTGAGCAAAAGCTTGCAAATTAACATTTTTTAAAGGCTCGATAAAATCAGGTGAAGCAATTTTCTTTCTGTCTATTTCTGCAAGCAAAAATGAATGATCGATTTTTTGACTCTGTTTCTCTACGGATCGGTACACTTCTAGCATTTTATCATTCATAAATGCCTCTAAACGTAACGATACAGCTTGTAACTCTCGAAGCAATTCAGTTTGACAGTAATCAACCAAGTTTTGTAGACAAATCCAAACCTGTTGCCGCCCTTCTTTACCGGATTCCGTAATTGTTGCTGGATTGAATGTTTCTTTAAATATATCATGGAAGCGAATGGAAAATCGCTCCAAAACATAATATATTTGTTTTTCCACTTTTTGTTTCACTTGATTTATTTCTATTGTACCTTTCATACGATCAATGATCTGTTCTATTTGCTGGCGTTTTTGTTCAATGGCGTTTTTGAACGCCTCTTTTTCTTGTTGATCCAATTTTTGTGATGCTATAAATTGTTGAAGTTGTTGCTCTATACGTTCCACATCTCGGTAAGCTGCAGCTACAGCCAATTTCGTTAAACCGTGATGGATAAATGGATAAAAATCGTCTTCAAACTTACTCATAAGCTCATCAGGACGATGATTCATTTGCTTTTCCGTTAATGCTTTCCTACTAGAGACAGGATACAAGCGAGGAAAACGAATCCCTAATTGCGTTAGCTGTTCTTTTACATATGTGGAAACTAACGATAATTCCGCTTTGTCTTTTGCTAGATCGGCTGCATTAACGACAAAAAACATTTTATCTAATTCAAAAGCATCCTTTACTCTACCTAATTGCATAAGAAAATCTTTATCAGTTCGATTCAGTGCATGATTATAATAGGTTACATAAAGAATTGCATCTGCATGTTTAATATAATTAAAGGCAACATTTGTATGTCTGGCATGAACAGAATCTGCTCCAGGTGTATCAACAAGGCTGATTCCTTGTCTAGTTAATTCACAATCGTAAAAAAGATCAATCGTGTCAACAAAACAAGCTTTTGTCTCATCTGCCACATAGCTAGGAAATGCTTCTATAGATAAAATAATTTCTTCACCTAAGTCATCCTTTATGGAATCGAAACCACTTAAAAGAGCCTGCAAAAATGATTGATACGTGTTTTCTAAGTCTGGGTGATGATGAAGTTGTTCCCTAGTAATCCAAGTAATCAATTCTTCTAGTTCATTTGCAACTGGTGAAAATTTTTTTGTCATCGACGTTATTTCTTTCACTAATTCTTGTTTTGTTTTTAATTGTACCAATAGCGTCCCATGCTGATTTTTATCTGTCACTGGGTGTATTCGATTGACAGTAGCAGTGGTTGGATTTGGTGACACAGGTAAAACAGCTTCTCCCATGAGTGCGTTCGCAAATGAAGATTTTCCAGCACTAAAAGCGCCAAATAAAGCAATCGTGTATGTGCGATGTTGTAATCGTTGTTGTTTACGAGATAAATCTTCTATAAGTGATTGAAAGCCTGGTAAGTTTTTAACAGTATCTATGGTCTGTTCAATAGCCTTTATAGCCCTATCCACTGGTTGGTTTTTTTCTGTTAATTCAGTTGTTGTTTGACTCGATTTAGTTAGTAGCTTGTCAGGGATGTTTTCCCGCTTAAATAGTGCTGGCTCACTTGCAAATTTTATACGTTTTTTTTGTTTTGATACATGTTCTTCTATTTCTACAATTGTCATTTTCACAGTAGCAGACTCATGATAACGAGCCTGTCTAACCATCGTTTGCTTTTGTTCTAATTCATCTACTAATGCATAATAATGGTTTAATTTTTCTTGAATATAATTGATTTCTGTTAATTGTTGCTTCAATCGTGAACGCTCAGGAACCACCTCAGCTTGAAAAGCTTGCTCAATTTGGTTCCATAAAGTATGTGCTAATTGTTTTGCTCGCTTCTTTATTTCATGCGCCACATCATTGGTATAATGAAGGATCACATCACCATTAAGTGTCGCTCCTTGTTTCATCGTTCTTATAAGGTCTTCTTCCTTAACAGCAATCGTAAAGTGGTGTAAATCATGTTGAACTTGTCCATCATCCACTTTATACGCTTTTATCAATTGGAGCCATTTGTCTCGAAGTTTCCATTGTAATCCAGCCTCTACATTCTGCTGTAAATCAGATACAAATTCAGTTAATCGTTTTTTTCTCTCTTCCTCTGTTTTCTTTTTCGCCCCAATAAAACCAACTTTAAAATCGCTTTGTTGAGATTCTAAAAAAGAAGTAGCTTTATCTCTTAGTGTTGCTGGCATTAAATAAGCATTCTTTACCGTTTCTTGTAAAATGCTATAAAAATCTGCTTTAAAATCAGCTTCCCTCTGTTCAAGTGCTGATAACGCATCTACTATGATTGATTTTTTTGCAAGCTTTTCCTGTTGCTCACTCGTAACATAGTCGTTTTCCAATGCTTCTTCATATTGTTCTTGAAGAAAATCAACATGTTGTGTAATGATGTCATCTATATGGTGTTTACGATCTAATAACGCTTGTTTACGACTAGTCAACAATTCTTGTATGGCCTTTTGAAGCTCGGTAAATTGGTTATGCTTCGACTCCGGTTCATATAAGGAAGTGTAAAAGATTTTTTCTGGTTTAATTTCCCATAGATCAAAAGTTTGCTTAATACTCTCTTTAAAACTAGCAAATGTTAATTCCGACTCCTTATGTTTATCAATCTGATTAATGATGATGTAAAACGGAATATTCTTTTGTTGAACATCAAGCATAAATTGTAAATTTACTTCTGATTGCACATGATTATAGTCCATCACATAAAACAATGCATCCATTAGATGGAGGGAACCCTCTGTCATTAATCGATCTGCATCGTCTGCAGCATCAATACCAGGCGTATCAATAAATGCAGAATTTGAAGGAAGCAATTGTTCAGATGTACTAATTTCAATCTTTTGGATATTATCCTTATCCATGGAATATTGTTTTAAAACTTCCAAATTAAACGGTTCTTTATATTCTTCTGGATCACTATGTTTAAAATAAACCCTAACGCTGCCCTTGCCAGATGTGATTTTAACAATGTTTGCACTTGTTGGAATTGGGCTGTTAGGTAAAATATCTTGCCCAAGCAAAGCATTAATCATCGATGATTTTCCAGCAGAAAAATGCCCAGCAAAACAGATCGTGAGTTCCTGTTTCTTATATTTATCGTAGAGCTCAATTAATTTCTCTGTGCGCATATCATCTCCGTTTTCACGTACTTGTTCATATACAGAAGCTAGTTGATATACGAAACGTGGCGCGGCTTCTTTCTCCATGATGATCTCCCCCATAGTTCTCTCGCATCCCCTTATCCGATTTACTAGCGTCTATTATACGAGATATGTAACTCTATTTCTACTTAAAATCATTTTAGTTTACATAATAAAATTATTGTATACTAAAATGAACGCTCGCTATTTATGGATTAGCTGAGCGTTCATTATATTTAAATTCTCTATACCGGATATACACCATGTTTTCTTTCCGTAAATGTTACATTTTTTGATTCATAGATAGAAAAGCGTGTCTTTAATTCTTCTCGCAACTTCTCTGGATCAATAATTGCATCAATTACCATTTCTGAAGCTAAGCGGTAAATATCAATATTCTCCTTATACTCTGCCTGCTTTTCTTTAATAAAGGCCGGTCGCTCATCTTCCGGTAATTCCTGAACCTTATTCGCATATACGGCATTCACTGCTGCTTCAGGTCCCATAACAGCAATTTGAGCAGTAGGTAAGGCTAAACAGCAATCTGGTTCAAAAGCTGGTCCTGCCATAGCATATAATCCAGCTCCGTATGCTTTCCGCACGATAACAGAGATCTTAGGAACCGTCGCTTCACTCATTGTCGCGAGCATCTTTGCTCCGTGACGAATGATGCCAGCGCGTTCCACTTTTGTCCCAATCATAAATCCAGGTACATCTACTAAGAATAACAGTGGGATATTAAATGCATCACAGAGTTGCATAAATTTGGCTGCCTTATCCGCTGAGTCCGGAAATAAGACACCGCCTTTCATCCTTGGCTGATTGGCAATAATACCAATAGACCGTCCGTCTATTCTTGCTAGACCCGTAATTAGTTCAGGCGCAAACTTCTTCTTTATCTCACAAAAGCTATCTTCATCTATAATTTGATCAATAAGATCATACATGTTAAAAGCAGCATTTTGATTCTCTGGAATTAAGTCAGAAATAGTTGTTTTCAGTTGTTTTGTTGCTTTTGCTTCTTCTATGTTTGGTTTCTTCCTAAAATTGGCTGGAAAATAACTTAAGTAAGTTTGCGTGTATGCAATGGCTTCTTGCTCAGACTTTGCTAACACATCACCAACCCCCGAAACAGAGCAGTGCATATTAGCTCCACCCATTTCTTCTAAACTAACTTGCTCGCCAATAACCTTTTCTGCCATTCGTGGTGAACCTAAATACATAGAAGCGTTCCCATCAACCATAACGACAATATCACAAAAAGCAGGGATATAAGCGCCTCCTGCTGCAGAAGGGCCAAACAATAGACATACTTGCGGCACGCGACCTGATAATTTTATCTGGTTATGAAATATTCGTCCGGCACCTCTTCTTCCAGGAAACATCTCTACTTGATCTGTAATTCTCGCACCAGCAGAATCTACTAGATAAATCATGGGAATTTCCAGTGATAAAGCAGTTTCTTGAATTCGAATGATTTTTTCCACGGTACGCTTTCCCCATGAGCCAGCTTTGACCGTAGAATCATTTGCCATGATACAAACGGATTGGCCGTTTATTTTCCCAATCCCTGTAACCACACCATCAGATGGTAGTGCACCATCCATGCAATTTGCAAAAAAAGCATCTTCTATATTTAAATCTTCATCTAATAACCTTTTTAACCGTTTACGTACAAACAACTTACCTTGTTCCTCATTTTTACGATGATATTTTTCTTGTCCACCACTCTTAATAGTAGCTACTTTTTCATCATATATATTCTTATGAGTCATCGTATTTAGCCTCCCATTTAGTTCCCCTCATATTTCGGTAGTCTTTTCTCACGAAAGGCGTGTAACCCTTCCATTCGATCTTTCGTTGGAATTGTTTGCTGATAGGCTAATCTTTCAATAAGCAAACCTGTTTTTAAATCGGTTTCTGCACCTTTATTTATAGCTGTTTTAGCCTGTCTAAGGGCAACGGGTCCATTCCTTGAAATAGTTGTTGCAAGTTTATTAGCCTCTGTCATTAAATCACTTTCTAATACGATTTCCTCTATTAACCCGATTCGATAAGCTTCTTCCGCATCGATGCGTTTCGCTCCAAAAATCAATCGTTTCGCTTGCCCCATTCCTATCAATCGCGGTAGACGCTGTGTACCGCCTGCTCCTGGTATAATAGCGAGCGAAGTTTCTGTAAGCCCCATTTGCACATGGTCCGCAGCAATACGAATATCACATGCTAATGCTAATTCTAATCCACCACCAAATGCTACCCCATTCATTGCAGCAATAACTGGTATAGACAATTCTTCTATTCTATTTATTGTTTCACTAATACTAGCAACAGCAGCTATTACTTCTTGATCATTCATATTCGCACGCTCTTTTAAATCTGCTCCTGCACAAAATGCTTTCCCACCATTCCCAGTAATAATGGCACATCGAACAGTATGGTCTTGTTCAATGATATGGAGCGTTGTTTGTAGTTCTTTGAGTAATGGCTGTGATAGCGCATTTGCAGCTTCTGGCCGATTTATTTTTATTACAGCAATGGATGCTTCCTTTTTTAATTCAATATTTTGATCCACAAGTATCCTCCTTCATGGAAAAGTTAGCATCATTCCATTATTCAATGATAGCAATAACATCTCCTTCATTCACAAAATCCCCCTCATTTACTTTTAACGCTTTTACTACTCCAGACTGTTCAGCTGTAATAGGTATTTCCATCTTCATAGATTCCAAGATAACAACATCTTGACCTTCCTCTATTGTTTGCCCTTGTTCTACCGTTATCTTCCAAACACTTCCTGCCATCGTTGCTTTTACTTCCATTTTCTTTTCCTCCCTAATAATAAAACGGCTATTTGGTTTATATCTATACTAAGTAATACGAAGGTAGATTACATTATTTGTAATATAATTCTAGGTAATTCGTGGTCGTATTTCCAGCTTTAAATTGTTCGTGCTCTATTACATGCAACAACATTGAAATATTTGTTTTTATTCCTGTAACCTTATATTGCCCTAGTGCTTCTTTTAATAAAGCAATAGTTTCATCCCGTGTTTTCCCGTGAACGATTAATTTTGCAATCATTGGATCATAAAATGGGGTTACATCATAATTCGTACCTACAGCGATTTCATTACGAATGCCGTCCCCTTTCGGAGGTTGAAATATATCAATATGCCCAGGTGATGGAAAAAATGTGCTCGGATCTTCCGCATATATCCGAGTTTCAATTGCATGGCCTTGGATGGATAATTCTTGTTGCGTTAAGTTCAACCGTTTGCCGCTAGCGATTTCTAATTGCTTTTCAACAATGTCTATTCCTGTTATTTCTTCTGTAATGGGATGTTCTACTTGAATACGTGTATTCATTTCTAAAAAATAGTAGTTCTCCTCTTCATCCACTAAAAATTCAATTGTACCAGCATTCGTATAGTGAAGAGCCTTCGTTGCTTGAACTGCTTTTTCACCCATTTCTAGCCTAGTTGCTTCGGATATAAATGGAGACGGAGCTTCTTCAATCACCTTTTGATTTCTCCGTTGAATAGAGCATTCGCGCTCAAATAAATGTATGGTATTTCCATAAGTGTCAGCTAGTACTTGCACTTCGATATGACGGGCATTATCTATTTTTTTTTCAATAAACATTGCTCCATCACCAAATAAGCTTTGGGCTCGTTTCGCATTGTTCGTAAATGCTTCTGCCAACTCAGCTTCTTTATACACTACTTGCATACCAACCCCACCTCCTCCAGCAGAAGCCTTTACCATCACCGGGTAACTAATTTGATTAGCGTGTAAAAGAGCATCTTCCACTGTAACAATGGCGTCTTCTGTTCCAGGAACAATTGGAACTCCCGCTTCCTTCATCGCGCTTCTAGCTTCAATCTTATTACCCATTTTTTGAATAACCTGACTTCTAGGCCCAACGAAGATAAATCCAGCTTGTTCACATTGCTTAGCAAAGCCAGCATTTTCACTTAAAAATCCATAACCTGGATGTATAGCATCTGCTTTTGCTTCCTTCGCTATCGCAATGACTTTTTCAGCATTTAAATAACTTTCCTGTACACGTGGCGGGCCAATTAAATAACTTTCATCTGCCATTTTTACATGAGGTGCGTGTTTATCAGCTTCGGAATAAACACTTACCGTTTGAATATTTAATTTTTTGCATGTGCGGATAATCCGTACCGCAATTTCTCCTCTGTTAGCAATAACAAGTTTATTTATCATGATCTGCCCCCTATTCAACTAACTTTTGCATCGCCATTTCTTTCAAGCGGTATTTTTGAATCTTTCCACTTGCCGTCATCGGATACTCATCCACAAAAGCAATATACTTTGGTATTTTATGCCATGATATATTCCCTTCACAAAAAATGCGTATATCGGCTTCAGAAATAGTACTCTCTTTTTTGGGAATAATCCATGCCATTATCTCTTCGCCATATTTTTCGTCAGGGACACCAACAATTTGCACATCAAGTATATCTGAATGCTGATATAAAAATTCTTCAATTTCTCGTGGATAAATATTTTCCCCTCCACGGATAATCATATCTTTCATTCTTCCCGTTATTTCTAAATAACCATCTTCTCGAAGCAAAGCTAAATCTCCAGTGTGTAGCCAACCTTCCTCATCTATTGCCTGCTTAGTAGCTTCGGGATTGTTATAATATCCCTTCATCACATGATAACCTCTTGTCAACAATTCTCCAGGAACTCCACGTTTTTGTTCTTTATTTGTTCCTGGAATGACGATTTTTATTTCAACATTAGGATGAGGCATCCCGACCGTGCTCACTCGTAACTCTATAGCGTCATCTGTCTTCGTTTGTGTAATTACAGGTGAAGCTTCGGTTTGCCCATATGCGATTGTTATTTCATCTGCGCCCATTCTTTCCATTACTTTCGTCATAACTTCCATTGGACAAGGCGACCCTGACATGATCCCTGTTCTTAAACTAGACAAATCATACCGTTCGAAATTAGGGTGATTCAGTTCAGCAATAAACATCGTTGGCACACCATGTAAAGCGGTGCATCTTTCTTGAGAAACTGTCTTTAGTACTTTTTCTGGGTCAAATTTCTCTACTAAAACCATTGTAGCTCCTTTGGAAACGGCAGCTAAGACTCCTAGAACACAACCAAAACAGTGAAAAAAGGGGACGGGGATACATAACCGATCTGATTCAGTCAACTTCATACAATCAGCAATTTGCTTCCCATTATTAACAATATTATAATGTGTCAGCATCACACCTTTGGGAAATCCAGTTGTTCCAGAAGTATATTGCATATTAATAACGTCATGCATTGCTAAACTTGCTTTTCGTTCCGTTAGGTCTTGTTCTGCTATGCCTTTTCCTGCATGCATGATATCGATCCATTTATACGCAAAAGCATAATCCGTTTCACTTAAAACGATAATGTTTTTTAGTTTTGGTAAAACTTTTGATTTTATGTTCCCTGGTGTCGCGTTATCCAGTTCTGGACAAATATTTCTTAAAACTTCCAAATAAGACGTCCCTTTATAATTTTCAGCCATAATTAAAGTAGAAGCCTCGGATTGTTTTAATAAATATTCTAGCTCATTAGCTTGGTAGTTCGTATTTACGGTTACTAATACAGCCCCTATTTTAGCGGTTGAAAATTGGGTCGTTAGCCATTCAGGTTTATTGTCCGACCAAATTGCCACATGGTCTCCCTTACTTATTCCTAAAGCCATTAAACCTTTGGCTGCTTCATTTACCTCCTTATTAAATTCCTCATATGTTTTTCTAAGGTTTAATTCTGGGTAGATAATTGCTTCATGATTCGGAAAATATTTTACTTGTTTCTCTAAAAGTTCCCCAACAGTTTCATGTAAAAGCGTCATGAATATCCCCCTTTTGATCCATTAACAACCTAAGTGTCTAGCAATAACTAAGCGTTGAATTTCTGAAGTACCCTCTCCGATTTCAAGTAATTTCGCATCGCGCAAATAGCGTTCTACTTCATATTCACGCATATATCCATAACCGCCATGAATCTGAATCGCTTGATTCGCTGAACGAAAAGCAGTTTCAGTAGCATATAACTTTGCATAAGTAGCTTCTTTCCCAAATGCTTTGTCTTTATCTTTTAACCAGGCAGCTTTATGTACCATATTTCTAGCTAACTCCACTTCCATTGCCATATCAGCTAACTTAAATTGAATCGCCTGAAAATCGGATATAGATTTACCAAATTGTTTTCGTTCTTTTGCATAGGTTAGCGCTTTCTCCAATGAGGCTTGAGCAATCCCTACACCGAGAGCAGCTATAGATATGCGGCCACCATCTAAAGTATATAGGAATTGTTTAAATCCTTTTTTTGGATTCCCTAATAGATTTTCTGTAGGAACGCGTACATTATCCAATAAAACTTCAGATGTATCTGATCCACGAACACCCATTTTGTCATAACTGCTTGTAATCGTGAGCCCTTCTGTATGCGTAGGAACAATAATAGCAGAAATAATATTTTTCCCTCGATCATCTTTTCCTGTTACAGCGGTTACAATAATCGTTTTAGCGTAGCTTGCGTTTGTAATATAACATTTTTCTCCATTTATAACATATTCGTCACCTTCCACTACTGCTGTCGTCTTTGTTCCCCCAGCATCTGACCCAGCATTTGGTTCGGTTAAGCCAAACGCCCCTAATGTACTACCTTCAGCAAGTGGGACTAAATATTGTTGTTTTTGTGCTTCTGTTCCAAAATAATAAATCGGACTAGCACCTAATGAAACAGCTGCTGCATAACTTAAGCCTGTGCTTCCACAAACGCGGCCAATTTCCTCCACTGCTAAAGCATATGAAATTGTATCTCCCCCAGAACCACCATATTTTTCAGGAAATGGGATCCCTAACAATCCCAGCTCACCTATTTGTTTAAAAATATCAATTGGAAAAGAAGCTGTTTTATCAATTTCAATTGCTCGTGGTTTGATGACAGATTCAGCAAAATCCCGCACCATATTTTTCACCATTGTTTGTTCTTCGGTAAACGAAAAATTCATGAGCATCCCCCTTTGTTGGACTAGACCGACTGGTTGGTCTGTATTTGGCATTTCTTTTATCGAGAAGTGTCGGAACCATAACGTCCTCTTTTTTCCTCACCTAATTCAATCTCTTTTGGTATGATAGATTGTAAAATAAGATCAATAAATATGTCGCTAATTTCATCAATTGTATTCTTCCCCGTAGGCTGATACCACTTATACGTCCAATTCACCATCCCTAAAATGGCCATTCCTGCTATTTCAACAGGTAAATCATCACGAAATTCTCCATCTGCTTGACCTTCAGCAATTGTATCAAAAATCAACTGTTTAAACTGGTCTCTTTTTTGTTTAATTAAAGATTCATATTCTGGCTTCAAATAGATACTTTCCTGATAAAAAACGGAAATATGCGGTTTATAAATATCAAATACTTTCACAAAATCCTTAATAATCGCTTGCAGCTTATCTGTTGGAGAAGTATGACTGCTATTTGCAGCTTCCGCTTTTTCCAATACATAGCTAATAAATATATCATGAATGACGTAAAGCAATTCTTCCTTAGAAGTAAAATGATGATAAAAGCCGCCTTTAGACGTTTCTACATCCTTAACAATTTCATTTACCGTTACACCATGAAACCCTTTCTTTTCAAATAACAGTAATGAAGTTTGAATAATCTTTTCTCGTAAATCCGTCCTTATCCCTCCTTCCTTTTGTATACGTTTACATTATCATAGTTAGCTGAAAATTTAAAGTGTTTATACGAATCAAATATAATTTGACAACAAATCAACAATGAGGAAATCATGGAATTGAAACAATATAAGCATTTTATAAGTAATACAAACACCCTGAATTTAAGTTATTTAAAAACCGAACCAGCATTTACGATCTACTGGTTCGGTTTAGCTGTTATGTTCAAAAGAAAATAAATGATGTACGATTAAGTTTCCGATGAATTTGCAAATGGCTGCTCATATTGGACTTGTTTCCATGCCTCGATAATTTCTCCATGAATATCAGCATCTATAATAAATGATCCGTTACTGTACCGATCACTATTGGATAGTTCTAATGGGAATACGTGATGTACTTCTTCATCTTTTGTTTTAAATTGAATTGTATCTTGTTCGTTAACGAGAAAGAAGCCTCGTATTCGATGTGGTTTACTTTTCAGTTCACGAAGCATTTGTAAACCTCTTTTAGCTCGACTTGTTTTCTCAAACATATTTAACTTCATCCGCTTGCAAGCGCCGCGCTGCGTTAAAACAACTAAAGAAGGCTCTGATAAATCATCAAATATTTGACCACTAACTACATGTTCATCATTTTTTAACTGCATTGCTTTTACTCCAGCAGCACGTTGGCCAACAACTGAAATTTCGGATTCGTGATACCATAATCCATATCCTTTGTCTGAAGCAACAAATACATCTTGATTTCCATCTGTTAAATGGACATTAATTACTTCGTCACCATCTTTCAAGTTAAGTGCAATCAATGGCTTTGCATATCTTTGTGCTTCATAAAGATGGAATTGGCTTCTTTTGACCATACCATTTTTGGTAAAAAACAATAAATAGCAACCTTCATGAAATTGACGTATAGGTAAACATTCAATTACTTTTTCTTCTTTTTCTAAGGTTACGATATTAGATAAATGCTGTCCAATATCTTTCCAGCGAATATCCGGTAACTCATGTACAGGTAAATAAATATACCTACCTTTATTTGTGAACAAGAGAACTTTATCCGTTGTATTTAGTTCTATCAAGCGAATTAGATGATCTTCTTCTTTCATAGCGAAATCTTCCCCGTTGGAAGCACTATAAGAACGTAAACTCGTCCGTTTTATATAACCATCTCTCGTCACTGACAATAGTACATCTTCACTTGCAACCATCACTTCAATATCAATTTTCAGTTCTTCAATCTCAGCCTCAATAACTGTTAAACGTGGCGTCGCATATGTCTTTTTTATTTTCCTTAAGTCTTTTTTAATTGTTTTTAAAAGTTCCTTTTCACTGCCTAAAATAAGCTCCAATTCCTTAATTCGTTCTTGTAAAGCATTTGCCTCTTGCTCTAATGAAGTAATATCTGTATTTGTTAATCTATATAACTGCAAAGTAACAATGGCTTCAGCTTGTGCTTCTGTAAAGGAATAGGTCGCGATAAGGCGTTGCTTTGCATCCTGTTTATCTTTGGATGAACGGATCGTTTGAATTATTTCATCAAGAATAGAGATAGCTTTAATCAAACCTTCAACGATATGAGCACGATCTTTCGCTTTTTTTAGATCAAAAGCTGTTTGCCTCGTTACGACTTCTTTTTGATGGGCAATATACGACTCTAATAATTGGTTTAACGATAATTGTTTAGGTGTTTTATCTTGTATAGCAACCATATTAAAATGATAGGTTACTTGTAAGTCTGTATTTTTAAATAAATAATTTAAAACACCTTCTGCATTTACGTCTTTTTTTAATTCAATGACAATTCGTAATCCTGTACGATCTGTCTCATCGCGAACTTCAGCAATCCCTTCTACTTTTCGGTCAATGCGCAATTCATCCATTTTCTTAACCATATTCGCTTTATTGACTTCATAAGGGATTTCATCAATAATAATCTGTTCACGGTTTCCCCGTAGGCTTTCAATGCTTGTTTTCCCACGAACTACAATTCTTCCGCGACCTGTTTCATACGCTTTTTTTATTCCATCAAAACCTTGGATAATCCCTCCGGTAGGAAAATCAGGCCCTTTTATAACCTTCATTAATTCTTCCGTAGTAACAGTAGGCTTATCAATTTTAAGAATAACGGCATCTAACACCTCTGCTAAATTATGCGGTGGTATATCTGTTGCATATCCAGCAGAAATTCCAGTTGACCCATTTACGAGCAAATTAGGAAACTTTGCTGGTAAAACAACGGGCTCTGTATCGGTATCATCAAAATTAGAAATAAAATCAACGGTATCTTTATCAATATCTCTCAGTAGCTCAGAAGCGATGCTAGACAATCTAGCTTCCGTATAACGCATGGCAGCAGGTGGATCGCCATCAATACTTCCATTATTTCCATGCATTTCAACTAAAACGTTTCTTACTTTCCAATCTTGACTAAGTCGAACCATAGCCTCATAAACCGAGGAATCGCCATGTGGATGATAATTACCGATTACTGTACCTACTGTTTTTGCCGATTTTCGAAAATTTTTATCATGTGTATTTTTTTCTTCATGCATAGCGTAAAGGATTCTACGTTGTACTGGTTTTAAACCATCTCTAGCATCAGGTAACGCTCTATCCTGAATAATATATTTACTATACCTTCCAAATCGATCGCCTATTACTTCTTCTAAGGGAAGGTCTAAAAATGTTCCTGGTTGAGTCAAACCGAGCCCTCCTTAAAATTTATTCATCTGTATAAATTTTATCATTTTCTAAAATATTGGAATCCTCATCCAAACCGAATTCAACATTGCCTTCAATCCATTTTCTTCGTGGTTCTACTTTATCCCCCATCAATGTTGTTACTCTACGTTCAGCACGTGCTAAATCATCAATAGTAACACGAATTAACGTTCGGGATTCAGGGTTCATGGTTGTCTCCCAAAGTTGATCTGCATTCATTTCTCCTAAACCTTTATAGCGTTGTAATGAATAGCCATTTTTAAATTCTTGAGCGACTCGTTTCATTTCTTGTTCATCCCACGCATAGGCTACTTGTCTCTTTTTTCCTTTCCCTTTAGCAATTTGATATAAAGGGGGAAGTGCAATATAGACTTTTCCAGCTTCTACAAGCGGGCGCATATAGCGGTAAAAAAATGTGAGCAATAAAACTTGAATATGTGCTCCATCCGTGTCTGCGTCAGTCATGATAATAACTTTATCATATTGAACATCCTCTAAATCGAAGTCACCGCCTACACCAGCACCAATTGTATGGATAATCGTTGAGATTTCTTCATTCTTAAAAACATCTTCCAGTTTAGCTTTTTCTGTATTAATTACTTTCCCCCGTAATGGAAGTACTGCTTGAAACTTGCGGTCTCTTCCTTGCTTGGCAGAGCCTCCTGCTGAATCTCCCTCTACAAGGTATAATTCATTTCGTTTTGCATTTTTTGATTGAGCAGGAGTAAGCTTTCCGCTAAGCAGGGTTTCTCTCTTTTTTCGCTTTTTTCCTGTTCTTGCTTCTTCCCTTGCTTTTCGAGCTGCCTCTCTCGCTTCCTTTGCTTTTATCGCTTTTTTAATCAGCAAATTGGCGATATCTGGGTTTTCTTCAAGGAAAAAAGTCAATTTTCCAGAAACAACGGCATCTACTACAGATCTTGCTTCAGGAGTACCTAATTTCCCTTTCGTCTGACCTTCAAATTGTAATTTATCTTCAGGCACACGTACCGAGACGATGGATGTAAATCCTTCACGTATATCTGTACCTTCTAAATTTTTATCTTTTTCTTTTAACAGTTCTGTCCGCTTTGCATAATCGTTAAACGTTCTTGTAATTGCCGTTCGAGCCCCAGATTCATGCGTCCCACCATCTTTCGTACGAACATGATTAACAAACGAAAGCATACTCTCTGCAAAGCCATCATTAAACTGAAACGCAAAATCAACCTCAATACCTTGTTGTTCACCTTCAAAAGCTACAACCGGATGAAGTGTATCCTTTTCCTCATTTAAATAATTTACAAACGCTTTTAAGCCATCTGGAAATTGGTATTTCTCTACTTGATGATATCTTACATCATGTAATTCAATAGTTAGACCTTTTAATAAAAAGGCTGCTTCTCGTAATCGCTCTGATAGTGTCTCAAAATCATAAACTGTAGAAGTAAAAATAGTAGGGTCAGGTTTAAAATGAATGGTCGAACCAGTTAACTTCGTCGTTCCTTTTTTCTCCAACGTTCCAACACGTTTACCTCCATTTTCAAATCGCTGAAAATATTTATGCCCATCTCGATGAATCGTTACTTCAAGCCATTCTGACAAAGCATTTACTACTGAAGCACCAACTCCATGTAAACCCCCACTGGTTTTATAACCGCCTTGCCCGAATTTACCTCCTGCATGTAAAATCGTAAAAATAACTTCAGGAGTTGGTTTTCCTGAACGATGCATGCCTGTAGGTATTCCTCGTCCATAATCTGTTACGGAAATGCTATTATCCTTATGTATCATTACTTTAATGACATCGCCAAATCCAGCCAAGGCCTCATCTACCGCATTATCTACTATTTCAAATACAAGATGATGCAATCCTCGAAGATCTGTACTTCCAATATACATTCCAGGTCGTTTTCGTACAGCCTCAAGGCCTTCTAGCACTTGAATCGAGTCATCACTATATGAATTAGCTTGTTTTGTCACGCCGTACCTGCTCCTTTCATTTCTGTATGTACTATATTAGAACGAACGTTTGCATATGTAAAGAAGAAAGAAGTTACTTCGCTGGTAAATAGTCTTTTCATACTATATTATAAATAGCACACTTCTATTGTAATTAGAGAAAAGAGTTAGAAATAACATTTCAATTTGAACATATCTATAAATTTATTACTCCATAATAAAAGTTGGGAAAACTACTCTTATTTTAATGTAACGGTTAATTCGTTGCTATGAAGCATTCATGATTTTAACTGCCTTCCATCTTCCTATTTTAAGCCCCGTTACTTATTATACTATAGAGACAAGTTGCTCATATTGCAAGAATGACTCTCATTTAAACATGCTAAATCGCTGTCCCTTTCAATCATTGACGAGGTTTTTGTCCCACTCGTTAATATAAAATTAAGTATATATTAAAATGCTATGGAGAGAGATTATTCCCCTTATTCTTCCTTCGCTTATAAGTTGTACGATCATCTTTAGAGAACAAAGTCTTTTTGCCCTTAGTAAAAAAAGACTTTACACAAACAAAAGGATGACATGTTGTTGTCACCCTTTTATTCTACCTATTATTTCACCAACACAGCATGGACTACTTTAATACATAAGTCCATAATAACAGTAAAGCCATGACGCTTTAAGTAATGATATGCTTCTTCATTAACAATACCTTGTTGAGCCCAAAAAACCCTACAACTTGTTTTTACAGCTTGTTCTGCAATTTCAGGTAAAAATTCTGGTTTGCGAAACACATTAATAATATCTATTGAATCAGGTACTTCTGACAACGACGTATAGGCTTTTTCCCCAAGAACTTCCTCTACAGTGGGGTTTACAGGAATGATTTTATACCCTTCTTGTTGCATAATCTTAGCAATTTGGTAAGATGTTCGTTCTGGATTATTGGATAATCCAACAACGGCAATTGTTTTAGCGGTAGCTAGAATCTGCTTCAGTTCTTCATTTGTTGGGTTTTCCCAAGTCATATAATGACCTCCTTCATTTTATCCCAAAAATAAGTTGCTATAAGATTCCTGCTGAGACGAGAAATGAAGAGGTAACAGCACCTAAATGGTCTTCTTTGTAAGCATTCTTTAAGTCACACCTTAGTGATGCAGACAATTAGGCGAGAGGCTTCCCGTTATTGTAATAATCCCTGATCTGTTAAAAAATCTTTAGCAACTTTTTCAGGTGACTGATCTTCATAGTCCACTAGATAATTCATTTCCCTCATTTGTTGATCCGTTATTTTACCTCCAAGCTGATTTAAAACTTGCTCTAGTCCAGGTTGTTTTTCTAAAGTATCGTTACGTAAAAGAGGTGCACCTTGATAAGGAGGAAATAAATTTTTCGTATCTTCTAAAGCAACTAAACCAAGCTCTTCCATGTAACTATCTGTTGCATATGCATCAATGAGATCAACTTCACCCGATGTTAATGCTTCCTGTCGCAAACCAGGATCCATTGTGTTAACATCTGCAATGTCCAGCTCATAAACATCCTGCATTCCAACATATCCATCGTATCTGTCCTTAAATTCCAATGTAAATCCTGCAATCAACTGTTCTTCTACTTGTTTAATGTCTTCCATTGTTTGCAAGTTATATTGATCAGCTATTTCTTTTGTCGTTGCAACGGTGTACGTATTATTATAATCCATCGGCTGTAAATATGCCATATCAAATGCCTCTTCCATTCCATCTTTGGCTTGTTGATACACTTCTAGTTCATTTTGGCTAGTTGTCTCTTCCTCTAAATGAGTAACAATGGCTGTTCCTGTAAATTCAGGATAAACATCAATACTTCCTTGTTCCAATGCCTCAAACACAAATGCTGTTTTTCCAAGATTTGGCTTTAGGGTAACGTTTAAATCCATTCCCTCTTCTATTAAGAGCTTGTACATATTCATTAAAATAGTGGGCTCAGCCCCTAATTTCCCACCGATCACGATGTCTTCCTTTTCTTCCGTTTCGATAACGAATGGAGCGATAACAATACATATAGCAAGTAGTAACATAACTAACAGCGTTTTAATGCCTGCTTTCTTAGAAACTCGTTCAAACCACCGTAAAATGACATCGAGTGCAATTGCAAGTAAAGCGGCAGGTATAGCTCCTAATAAAATTAAATTAACATCAGCTCCACGGTCTAAGCCTAATAGAATAATTTCTCCTAAACCGCCAGCTCCAATTAAAGCGGCTAATGTAGTTGTTCCAACAATTAAAACCATAGATGTCCGAACTCCTGCCATTAATACTGGCATCGCAATAGGTAGTTCAACTTTTATTAACCGCTTATAAGAATTCATCCCCATGCCAGTTGCTGCTTCAATATAAGCTTGCTCTACTTCTTTAATCCCAGTATAACTATTTCGTAAAATTGGCAGTAAACCGTAAGCAGTTAAAGCGATAACAGCTGGTAGCGTTCCAATACCGAAAAAAGGAATTAAAAATGCTAACACCGCTAAACTTGGAATAGTCTGTAAAATAGCTGTAAGACCTATGACCGGTTCAGCTATTTTAGGAAATCTTGTTAACAAGAGCCCTAAAGGAACGGCAATTAAAATAGCAATAATTAAAGAAATAAGTGATATTTGCAAATGCTCCCAAATAGTTTCAGCAAGCATTCCTTGTCGGTTTTGAAATGCGTTTATAAACTCATTCATCTTCTGATCCCCCTGCAAACAGGGACTGATCTTTTAAATACGCAACCATATCTCTAAATTGAAACACTCCAACAAGTTTATTTTCTTTTACTATTGGGAAGAAATCTTGGTCTACTTCTTCTGTCATATGGACCACCTCTGATAAAGGAAGATTATGTTGTAGTTGTATGCCTTCCATCGTCCTACCTTGTTTCACCATACCAACATAATTATTATTTTCATCCTCTATTATATATAGTAGGTTAGGATCATATTCTCCTTGTTTCAAAGCAGTTCGGCTTAATATATGTTTTCTTGCAGAAGAAGCAATTGTTTCCACAGGTGTCTCCCAAGGTGACTGACTTTTACCAGTGAATTCTTTTACAAATGTAGTTTTCGGGTGACGTACGAGATTGTCTGGTGTATCAAACTGTACAATTTCCCCTTCATTCATTAAACAAACACGATCCCCTAATGCCATTGCTTCTTTTATATCATGGGTAACAAACAAAATGGTTTTTTTCACTTCTTGTTGTAATCTTTGGATATCTGTTTGCAATTGCTGCCTACTGATCGGATCTAAGGCACTAAATGGCTCATCCATCAATATAATATCCGGATCACCTGCCAAAGCACGAATAACTCCAATACGCTGTTGCTGACCACCAGAAAGTTCGACTGGCAGTTTTTTCTTATACATGGATGGATCAAGACCGACCATCTCTAATAGTTCCTTAGATCGATTTCGAATTCGTCGTCGATCCCATTTTTTTAATTCAGGAACAACTGCGATATTTTCTTCTATGGTCATATGAGGAAATAAAGCTATTTCTTGTAGTACGTAACCAATATTCCACCGTAACTGGTCAATTGGAAATGCCCTAATATTTTCTCCTTTTATGTAAATGTCACCTGAAGTTGGTTCCATTAGTCGATTAACCATTTTAATTGTTGTTGTTTTACCACAACCACTTGGGCCAATTAAAGTAATAAATTCTCCTTTTTCGACTTGAAAAGAAATATCTTTTACAGCTTCTGTTCCATCTGGATATGTTTTGTAAACTTGGTTAAATTCAATCATAAAACAAGCCTCCATATATATAATAACTGTGATCTACGTTCAGTTAGAAGGGTTCCTCTTTCTTAGCTGGATTTTTCGTTTAGCTAGTTATAACCTGTCTAGTTGTCTACTGGTTATAATTATTGTAGTATGAATGCTGTCATCTTTTAAAGCGAGCCTCAAACACAAACAATACCATATAGCAGTATACAATCATATGATTGTTTAAATAAAAATTTCAATGCTTATGTAATACCCCTTATACAAAACGAAGAAACCTAGTATATGAATTAACTGTTCTTAATTTCTAAACTTCATGCTAAAATAAAGAACAGCACTAATAAATTTTGCAAGTTTGCATGGTATTCATCATAACCACTATAATATACTTCGTTGTAATAATTGTAGTGCGGTAAAATCTTCAATTTATTTAGTAGTCCAAGGATATGTCCTAAGGGCTCTAAACGAACATGGAATTTAGGTGCTGTTATCTCCACTCATACTTGTTTAGCCGTATCTTCTGAGTTTTGAAGTTGGGAGTCTTGCAGCACCCTATATCTGGAATAATTAACATCATATACGGAAAGTAGGGGAAATAAAATATGGAATTTATTCTGTTTGCTTTTATAGCCTATTTACTTGGTTCAATCCCTTCAGCGCTTATTGTTGGTAAGGTTGGATATAACAAAGATGTACGGCAGCATGGAAGCGGAAATTTAGGGGCAACTAACACCTTTCGTGTATTAGGTATAAAAGCTGGAATCATTGTAACTTTAGCTGACATTTTAAAAGGGACTGCAGCAACACTCATCCCCCTAATATTTGACGCTGATGTACACAGACTTATTATTGGACTGTTCGCCGTTATTGGTCACACATACCCGATTTTTGCTAAAATGAAAGGTGGAAAAGCGGTTGCAACGTCTGCAGGAATCATTTTAGGTATTAATCCACTATTATTTTTATTGATGATATCAACTTTCATTATTAGCTTGTATATTTCTAAATATGTGTCGCTTTCCTCCATTATTACTGGAGTCATAACAGTTATTCTTTCTTTTGTTTTTCAAAATACAGGATTAATTATCGTTACGTCACTATTAACTATTTTCGTGATATATAGACATCGGGAAAATTTAAAGCGAATAAAGAACAAAACAGAGCCAAAAATTACGTGGATGTAGCTACATAACATGATTATCTAATGCACTATACTTTGTTACAATTCATAACGAGAAAACTATAGCTAGAACTTGAAAAAATAACGTTTCTTTGTAGTTACTTTGAAAAATGCATTTTATTTTGTTTAAAAGACTTTAGCATGTCATTACTGTTTATGCAAAAGTTATCGTTTTTTGTCATAGAGTATTTTTGTGAAACTTTTCAAAATAGATGGTGCCCTTGCTTTATTGAGACATAAAGGAGGGCATTTACTTACTTTTAATTAAACTTGTTGCAGCAAAAAAACTCTTAATAAGAAATAGAACCTAAAAATTGATTATCATTACGTCGTAACGTATACTTTAACAATATAGAGAAAGGGGGCAATATGATGAAACATCAAGCAAAGGCTTTTCCAGTAAAACAATTACCTTCTAAAGAAAAGCGCCATCAACTATTTGGTTCTGTAAAACCTGCCCCAAAAACAAAACCTGTTGATAAAATGCATATGGCGGATTTACAGAATACAAAAAAAGATTTTTTATTTGATCTAGATGCGGTTGGGGTTACAAAGGTAAAACACCCTATTTTGATATATAGTTTCATGCCACCGTACACACAAACAAGTGTCGCAGAATTCACATTCACTTCCAGCTTAAAACAAACGAACAAAGGCACAAACATGAGTCGCTTTATTGAACAACTAGCAAGTTACCAAAAAAATGGGTTCTCTACGGACCTAGAATTATTAAAGAAGTTCACAAAAGATATGGCCAAAAGAGTTGAACAACAAGATGCAACAATAGAAGTAAGCTTCCCTTGGTTTTTTGAAAGACAAGCCCCTGACACAAGTCTTATTGGCTTAAATCACGCTAATGCTAGTATTAAAATGGAATACCATGAAACAAAAGGATTCCATATTCAATTATCTTTAGGTGTATCCATTACTACACTATGCCCTTGCTCTAAAGAAATAAGTGAATATAGCGCTCATAATCAGCGTGGTAATGTTACAATGGAAATAAGAGTTAGTGATGATTATCAAGAAGAAGATCTTGATTGGAAAAAAGTCTTGCTTGAAGCAGCAGAAAGTAACGCAAGCGCTCGATTACATCCTATCTTAAAACGAACGGATGAAAAATTTGTTACAGAACAAGCATATGAAAATCCGCGTTTTGTCGAAGATATGGTTCGTTTAATAGCTGCTGATTTATATGAAACGCCATTTATTGAAAAGTTTAAAGTAACTTGCCAAAATGAAGAATCTATTCATATGCACGATGCGATTGCTGAAATCACTTATGATAAGACCAAGGGTATTTGAGATAAAGAAGGGTTATTATGAAGTATATCTTTATCGGTTTGATAAAATTTTACCGTACTGCTATCAGTCCTTTTAAACCGCCGAGTTGCCGATTTTTCCCTACTTGCTCTGAATATGGACTCGAAGCCTACAAACGATTTGGTGTTGTTAAAGGTACCTATCTAACAGTAAAGCGAATTAGCAAATGTCACCCTTTTCATCCAGGTGGCATTGATCTGGTACCTGAAAAGAACAAGAAATGAAAAGGAGCTGTCACCATGGATATACAGATAAGTAAAGAAGCAGCGAAATGGTATAAGCATGAGTTAGATTTAGAAAACAATGACAATTACATTCGCTTTTTTGTCAGATATGGAGGATTTGGAGGTAATATTCCAGGTTTTTCACTAGGTGTAAGTAAGGATGCACCTGAGGAGGTACATGCTGCTAAAGAAATAGACAACATTACTTTTTATGTCGAAGAAAAAGATGCATGGTACTTTGAAGATAATGATTTAAAAATTAAGTTTAGCAGAAAAAAACAAGAACCAGAAATTTCTTATGAAAAAAGAGCTTAGATTATAAGCTCTTTTTTCATACTTTAAAGGAAAACAGAAAGTACACTTATTTCCAATTTTTTAACATGTGAGTGTTGAAGACTTTCTATGCAATTGTAGCTGTTTTAAGAACTATAGTAATTGGAATCGTTCTATTTGGTCCCACTCGTCTTCTTTTTCCAATATGTATTTTTGCTTTTCTCCAAATAAATCAAAGTGCGGAAAATCAGCCTTTTGATCAATCCACTCTGGCTGTAAATTGTACTTCTTTCCCCAAGCAATTAATTTTTGTATATCTTTGCAACCTGCTTTCGTTACTGTTGTACATTTGGGAAAACGATGATCCAACCAAAAATGGGTTAAAAAAGCAATTTCTCCTGCCCTTACTTTTTGCTTCCAATACTTTAATTCTTGACGACTAATGCCGAATGCCACTTTCTTTTTCTCCTTTTAATTGACTTTTATATGCTTGATGCCAGGTTGGAAAGGTCTTCTTCAGCGATAGCGGACGAAACGTGTGCTTATTCACAATAACATGTTCCGTTGTCCCACTAACAGCAACTTTCTCTTGCCCATTCAATATATAATAACCGTAGACTGTACGTATGCCATTATAAGATTCTAGCCACGTTTCAACAGTTACTTGTTCCCCGTAACGAATTGGGTGTTTAAATTGAATGTTTGCGTTAGTGACAGGCGAAACGATTTGATGTGCTTCCATTTCTGTATATTTTAACCCTAATGATTCAATAAATTTCGTTCTTCCAATTTCAAACCACACTAAATAATTAGCATGATATACAACTCCCATCTGATCTGTTTCTTGATAACGTACTGCGATTGGTGTTTTTATACTTGACAATGAAGGATTCCTCCTATTAAAAACTATTTCTTTATATAGCTTAACATATTTTCAAGAATCCTTCTTCTAGCAAGTTTTAACGTATGTAACAAAGCTTAATATCAAGGACACTCGTTTAGAATCAATCTACTTAGTATTCTATAAAGTGAATTTGCCACCTTCCATTCTTCACGCATTATCTCATAGGATAAGTGTATTAGCTGAAGATACCATTTAAACTTGTTATCTTAAAGTGGGAGCCTTACAACGTCTTACATTCGAGGTATTCCCCCCAAATACAACAATTTGTACTTGGGAGGGGAAGAAAGTAACATTAATTTTGGTCTTTATATTCATCTTTAATTTCTTGGCGCATACCTTCAATCGCTTGTTCTCTTCGCTTATTCTTTTCTTGAATAGCTTCTTTCTCCTTACCAGAAGAATATTGCATGGTCTCATGTGATTTTTCAATATTTTGTATCGTATCTTGGACCATATCTTGCAGTTTTTCTACATTGTCACTTCGATCATCAGGTTTAGGACGATATTGATCTGACATATCTCTGCCCCCTTTTCTATTTAATATTTCCGTTCGTTTATAGTTTGCCTAGTTAAAATAGATCTATACCATTCTTCCATTTATTTTAAAAAAAGTCACGTAACCATTTAAAAAGTGGTTACGTGACTTTTTATGCATTCTTTTGTTGAATATGCTTATGTTTTGCTTCTATTTTTTCTTCGATTTTTTCCATCAAACGTTGATCTTCTAAGATAGATTGGCGATTTTTCTGCAACAAATCATTAAATGTTCGGTTTTTTTTAAGAGAAATGGGGATCTCCTCCTTTTTAAAACAGGTTACCCATTTCAGAATCATTGTATACACCGAATTACTATTTTTATTACAGCAATATATAGACGGGAATAAACATATGAAGTACAGGCAATTTCCCCCTGTACTTGGGCCTACATATCTGCTACCGTTTTTTTCATAAATTGATAATCCATTGGTCCTGGATGTATTTTGGCAATCTTTCCTTCCTGATCAATAAAATAAGTGGTTGGTACAGCTACAACCTTATAGGCACTTCTAACTTCCGCTTTTTCATCTAGAGGAATTGGGTATGTATAGTCATATTTCTCAATATAAGCCGCGACATCTTCCTTTTTGCTTTCACTCTTTGTTAAATTGATAGCTACTACCTCTACTTCATCTTTAAAATGATCATAAAACTCTTGCATGGCGGGCATTTCCTTACGACAAGGAGGACACCATGTTGCCCAAAAATTTAGTATTACCTTTTTCCCTTGTAATTCTGAGAGTTGTAATTTCTTTTCACCCAATGTATTTAGTGAAAAATCTGGAGCAGTCTCGCCGACGTCAAGTGGATTTTTGACCGAAGAAATCATTCCACCTTCTGTATCTCCAGTTACGTTGTATGCATTTTCTTTTGTTGTTTCCGATTCTTTCTTTTGCTGTACGTAATTAAATAACACACCGCCAGCTAAGGCAATAATGATTGAAATTCCTACTATCCTCTTTAACATAAAAATTTCCCCTTGTCCTTTTTCATATTCATTATCTATCACCGGCTATATGTATCGTTTACCAATAACTATTATTTAATAAAAATCTTAAATAATTGTATAGTCAACTAAAACCCATTTTAACATCTTTAGAATATAAAGACACGTGATATTTTTATACTACAGGAAAAACGAGAAATATTATGAACGAATCAACTAAAGATAAAGAAATCATGCCACAAAAACAGATGATGATATCGTAGGGCGATTCGTGAAGTCACTTAGTTGCTGGGCGATGGAGCCCGACATGGCTGTTCAGTTATTTCCTTATCTACTAGCACCTCACTTTATAATTTTATATGAAAAAACAACTCTTTTTACACTTATCTAATTCATTTATTTTAGACAGTATTTTAAGAAACTAAACATTTTAAAGCAAAAGTTTTTTCATGATAGATGGTGGCTCGCACTCTTGGCGAGCCATGGTTGTTTCTTACCTTATTAAAAAAGATCTCTGCCAATAAATAGGCAGAGATCTCAATCTCCTCTTGTTCTTTGTTAAATAACGCTTAGCTTGCTACGTAACACCATTTGCAAAATACCACCGTGTCTATAATAATCAATTTCTACATCACTGTCAAAGCGAGCAATAGCTTCAAATTCTACTTGTTTACCAGATTCATCAACTGCTGTTACTTTAACCAAATCATGAGGTTTTACGCTTTCATCTACTGCCACATGATAGGTTTCCTTTCCAGTTAAGCCAAATTTATCAGCGTTTTCTCCTTGCTTAAATTGTAAAGGAAGAACTCCCATCATAACCAAGTTTGACCGATGGATGCGCTCAAAGCTTTCAGCAATAACTGTTTTGATTCCTAATAAATTTGTTCCTTTTGCAGCCCAATCTCTAGAAGAGCCCATTCCATAGTCTTTACCTGCAATCACCATAAGACCAGTATCTTCTTCTTGATACTTCATGGCAGCATCATAGATTGGCACAACTTCTTCTGTTGGCCAGTATGTTGTAAATCCACCTTCTGTTCCTGGTGCAATTAAGTTACGGATTCGAATATTTGCAAAGGTACCACGCATCATCACTTCATGATTTCCACGACGTGAACCATATGAGTTGAAATTACGAGGTGACACACCTTTATCCTGCAAATATTTTCCTGCCGGCATATCTTTTGCAATTGCTCCAGCTGGTGAAATATGATCTGTTGTAACAGAATCACCAAACTTCCCAACAACTCGCAAATTCTGTAAAGGCTCTACAGTACCTGGTTCTTTCGATAACCCTTCAAAAAATGGAGGATTTTGAATATACGTAGACTCACTATCCCACTCAAACAGTGGTTCATCTGTAGTATCAATTTGATTCCAACGCTCATTGGAACTAA
This sequence comes from Virgibacillus dokdonensis, assembly GCF_900166595.1. Taxonomy (NCBI): domain Bacteria; kingdom Bacillati; phylum Bacillota; class Bacilli; order Caryophanales; family Bacillaceae; genus Virgibacillus; species Virgibacillus dokdonensis. The sequence continues at coordinate 2,147,356 of NZ_LT745763.1, forward strand.
ATACATCTTCGTACTCTTTGCGGAAAATTTCTGGTTGGACAACTGCTTCTACTTGTTTTTTAATATCTTCCATAGAAGGCCAAATGTCACTCATGTATACTGGATTTCCGTCTTTATCTGTTCCTAATGCATCTTTTTTCAAATCAATATCAACTGTACCTGCAAGTGCATAAGCAACAACCAATGGTGGTGAAGCTAAATAGTTAGCTTTTACCAACGGATGGATACGTCCTTCGAAGTTACGGTTTCCAGATAACACAGAAGCTACGGTCAAATCGTTTTCAATAATTGCTTGTTCGATTTCTTCACGTAGAGGCCCTGAGTTACCAATACAAGTAGTACAACCATACCCAACTAAGTTAAAACCTAGTTTATCCAAGTATGGAGTTAGACCTGCATCTTCCAAATACCGTGTAACTACTTTTGATCCAGGTGCAAGCGAAGTTTTTACATACTCCGGAACTTCTAAACCTTTTTCCACAGCATTTTTCGCAAGCAACCCTGCCCCTAACATTACATAAGGATTTGACGTATTCGTGCAAGATGTAATTGCTGCAATTGCAAGCGCACCTGTTTTCATTACAGAAGATTTTCCATTAGGGTGTTCGACAACAGCTTTTTTATCAAATTCAGATTTATCTAATCCAAAACCTTGATTTCCAGCTGGTGCTGTTATTGCTTTATTAAACTCTTTTTTCATATTAGATAAAGAAATGAGATCTTGCGGACGTTTCGGCCCGGATAGATTTGGTTCTAATTTGGATAAATTAATTTCTACAATTTCTGTATAATTTGGATCTTCTTGATCTGGTGAATACCAGAGGTTATTTAATTTACAGTATTTTTCTACAAGATCAATCTGTTCTTGAGTCCTACCTGTTAATTTTAAATAGTTTAATGATTCTTCATCAACTGGGAAGAACCCGCAAGTAGCACCATATTCTGGCGCCATGTTTGAGATCGTTGCTCGGTCAGCTAATGGCATATCTTTTAGACCTGGACCAAAATATTCTACAAATTTACCTACCACATTTTTTTCACGTAACACTTGTGTAACTTTTAATGCTAAATCAGTCGCTGTAGTGCCATTTGGAAAACTACCTGTAAATTTCACACCAATTACATCAGGTGCAGGAAAGTACGAAGGTTGCCCAAGCATACCTGCTTCTGCTTCAATACCTCCCACGCCCCATCCTAATACTCCTAGACCATTTATCATCGTAGTATGTGAATCAGTACCTACTAATGTATCAGGAAACGCCTCATATTCGCCATTTTCATTTTCTATACCATGAACGACATTAGCTATATATTCCAAGTTCACTTGGTGAACAATCCCGGTTGCAGGTGGAACTGCACGGTAATTATTAAATGCTTTTTGTGCCCAGTTTAAAAATTCATAACGCTCTGCATTTCGTTCAAATTCCAATTCCATATTAGCTTTTAGTGCATTTGCAGTACCATATTGATCTACTTGTACAGAGTGATCAATAACTAAGTCTACAGGTACTTCAGGATTGATTTCTCCAGGCTCTCCTCCCATATCTACCATAGCCTTTCTTAGTGAAGCAAGATCGACTACGGCTGGGACACCAGTGAAGTCTTGCAAAATAACACGGGATGGTTTGAAAGGCACATCTACTCCTACGCCCTCTTTTGTCCCCCATTTTGCTAATCTTTCTACATGTTCGTCTTTAATTTGATGCCCATCATGTTGACGAATTAAAGATTCTAACAGCACACGTATTGAAAAAGGTAATCGTGCTACTTTTCCAAAACCAGCTTCTTCTAAAGCTTTTAGTTCATAATAATTGTACGTTTTGTCATTGAGTTTAAATTGCTTTTTTGCATTTAATGTATTGCTCTTCCCCATGTGTGTACCCCTTCCTTCTTCATGCTCGCCGTATCAAAATACAGCGTTTGTTATTACATCTACAATATAAAACCTTTCACTGTCTCTATCTTATAAGAAAAACCAACTTAAAACAAACCATTCAACCCTCTTAAGCTTATAGTAAAAAATTATGCATATCGATAAGAAAAACTTATATAAAATAATATTATTCCAATCACTTGTTTATACGATCACTTCTATGCTTTCAATTTTTATACTCTGACTTATTTAAAATCATGCTGGTATTGGGAAAATAATCCTGAATGTGCTACCAATCTGTTCATTTGCTTTTACCTCTAAAAACGCTTGATGTCTTTCTAAAATTTGTTTTGTAATCATAAGTCCCAGTCCTGTACCACTTTGTTTTGTAGTGAAAAAAGGCTCACCTAATTTATGTATTATTTCTTGCGGTATTCCAGGTCCTTCATCAATAATGCACACATCTACATGAGAGTCGGAAGAACTAGTTACGATTCGAATACTTCCTCCCTGTTCCATAGCCTCAATAGCATTTTTAATTAAGTTAATTAATACTTGTTTAATCTGTGAACGATCACAGTAAATTTTATCTTTTTCTGAGCCACCGTATTCAATAAAGATTCCTTTCATTTTTGCTTGAGGCCCAAGCAATACAATTACATCACGAATCATTGAATCAATTGATTCTAATTTCTTCGTTTCAGTTAATGGCTTAGAAATAAATAACAACTCTGAGGTGATCGTTTCCATTTTCTCTATTTCTTCTATCATAATATTGTAATATTCTTCTTTCCGTACACCCGCTTGCAGTAACTGCAAGAAACCTTTTAAAGATGTTAGAGGGTTACGAATCTCGTGAGCAACACCTGCAGCTAATTGACCAGCTACAGACATTTTCTCTGATTGAATCATTATTTCTTCTACTTCTTTCTTATCTCGCTTATCTGCTATAATGGAAAGATAGTAAGTTCTGCCTGTATCTTTTTCTTTCATTTTAGTCAGTGTACAAGATGACCAAATGGCTTCTCCAGCACTATTTAAAACATTCAGTTGATAAAAACGCTTTAGCGCTGGAGAACGGTCACAATTTTCTTTAATATAGTCAATATCTTCTGTAGATACAAATGTATACCATGGTTTTCCGATTAATTGGGATGGATGATAGCCAAGAATACGCTCGACAGATTTGGAAGTATAGACAAACAAACCGTCCTCATTCAAAACGGAAATAATATCATGGCAATTTTCTTCTATCCAAGTGAGCATAGATGTCGATAGAGACGACAATTGAGGATTATCCCTTTGCATCTGTTCCAGTTCAGCTAAATGAATAGTTTCATCGGTATTTCCTATCTCTTTTTCGTACCTCATCATATTTCCCCCTTCTTTTGCAAATATCAACAATTCCTTTCTGTTACATAATTATATGACTTCAATTTTAATAGTATGACGCTTGTTTCCATATATTTTTCAGCTTATAATGAAATTGACCGTGTATTTAAACATCCAATTATTAGTAATATTACTATAAGTGAATGAAAAAATAAATTAAATAGTTAAATATTTTGTCAAATTCTTGCGAAATTTTGGAAAAAAGAAGGGGAGGAGGAGTATGATGTCGGTTTTTGTTGATTACTTAATTATTTTTTGGGGTTTTTTTATGATTGCAATTATGGCTATTGGCGGTTACTTCATGTTTCGTAAATTTCTTAAACGATTGCCAAAGGAAGATGGAAAATCGACAATGGACTGGGAAACTTATTTTGTAAATAAAACAAAACATATGTGGGATGATGAAGAAAAGCAACTTTTAGAAGAGTTGGTTTCTCCTGTTCCTGAACTATTCCGTGATGTTGCAAGACATAAGATTATCGGGAAAGTTGGAGAAGTTGCCTTAGCAAAAAGCAGACAAAAAATTACACAAGATGTATTAATTGAAGGGTATATAATTGCTACCCCCAAACGTGATCATAAATTTTTACGAAAAAAATTAGCTGAAAAACAAATTGATACTGCACCTTATGAACATTTCTTTCAACAATCCAATAATGATTACAATTCGGATTGGAAGAAAAAACATCAATTATAACCATATAAATTTATCTTAATGGTTTTGAAATAAATCTATCATAATACTATCCATAAATCTCTTATAATGGAAAAAACCGACTTATCCTTCAATAAAGAGGAAGATCGGTTTTTTACACTGGAAAATATAGAATTTCAGGGTTTATAGTATAAGAAAAACTAGAGCTATCGTCATAAGGCTTTGGCAATAGCCAAGTCTTTCTAAAATTTATTTGAAATTAAATTAGTTAAGTGAAAATAACGGCTATAGTGATCTGTGATTAAAAATTATTTAATTTAGTTTTTAATTCCTTAGCCAACTGTAAATATTTATAAAGCATCGCTATGCGCCAAGTAAAAATCATCCCAAAAGCTAATAGGAAAAACATACCACTAGTTTCACCAAGAGATATATGACTTCCTATAGCAAGCTTAACAACAATACGGAATAACAATAGACTAAATAGTATAAAAGCAAATGCTTTAGACGGAATTAAATAAATCGCTTGATTCCGAATTTGAAACTTGGATGTCTTAATTAAAAAGAAGGAGCATAATACACCTACACTAAAAGCTTCTAAAACTTGATACCAACTAATTTGAAACATAGGAAACAAAAACATTAGCGCTCCAGTACTCATAAAAAGTGGTGGTAGAATGATTTTCTTAACAGAAGCCGGCCTTTTTGCTGCTTTTAATCGAAGAAAAATCATAGAAGTTGCCATTATAGCTGCCCCAACTGTACTTGCAATAAACCAAAACATGTGCAATTCACTTTCTCCCATCATAACCTAAATAATTTACTTGTTTACGTGTGACATGGAGAGGAAAAGTAATAGACGAATAAACAAAGCGTCATTTGGAAATTATTTAATAATTAAGAAACAAGTGTCACGTGGTGTTAATACGTTTTTAAATGTATTACACGCTCAATGGTATCGTGGACTCGATTATCGTCAAATGGCTTAACAATGAAATCCTTTGCCCCAAGCTCTATCGCTTCAAAAACTACCTTTTGTTGCCCCATTGCCGAACACATAATTACGGAAGCTTTAGGATCTAATTCAATAATCTTTTTCATAGCTTCAATACCGTTCATTACAGGCATTGTTATATCCATAATTACAATATCTGGCTCCAATTCTTGATATAGTCGCACAGCTTCTTTGCCGTTTTCTGCTTCTCCAACAATTTCATGATTTTTCTTTTTTAGAATCGAAGCGAGTGCAGCCCGCAAAAAATTAGCGTCATCGACTACAAGTATTTTTGCCATGCCACATTTCCCCCTCACTACTCCGTATCATTAGCAATTGATAAAATAATTGTCATCATTACACCTACAACTGTTAAGTATACACCCAAATCAAATATCATGGCTGTAGCTAACTCAATTTCACCAAATATAGGAAAGTGAAAATAACCATAGGTTTGGGATAAAAAAGGCTGTTGAAAAAGAAAAGAACCAATACCTGTGCCAACAGCGATTGCTAAGCCAGCAGGAATTAATTTCACATAATTAATTGGTAACACCTTTCTTACTTCTTTAAACCCGTAGGACATATTCATTAAAAGAATAGCACCAGCAGTCATAAGGCCTCCAACAAATCCACCACCAGGAGAATTGTGTCCAGCCAATAACAAATACACTGCAAAACCCAGTAGAATAAAGGCAATTAAAGATGCAGTGGTTCGTAAAATAAGATCATTCGTTTTGTACATTTGTATTGCCCCTTTATATAGCAGTTATAGTTTTTATTGTAATATATCACAAGTTAAAAATCCATTAGAAGCCATAAAAACCAAATAATCCTGCTAGATATGAAGTTAGCGCGGTCATCCAATCAAAAAACAAAGCGATCCCCATAAAAATCATGACATAGCCACCAATTTTAACAAGTTTTAAGCTGTGCTTTTTTATCCATTTTAATTTACCAATAAAAAATGATAGTACGAAGAAAGGTACTGAAAAACCAAGTATGTATCCAATCATCATCATCATGCCGGTATTAGGCTCTGTGGCAGCTAATGATAATACGATCCCTAAAATCGGGCCAGTACATGGCGTCCATCCTAAGGAAAATGCTAGACCGATAATAAATGTGCCAATAAATCCTGCAGGGCGATTTTTAAAATTTATTTTTCGATCTTTCATTAAAAAATCAAAATTTAGTATACCAACGATAACTAAACCAAAAAACACGATCACTATAGCACCAATTTGCCGAATTATATCTTGGTACAAAAGCAAAAATTCCGATATACCTGAACTTACAAATCCCATCATAATAAATACGGCAGAAAATCCTAACAAGAAGAACACCGTATGAAATATGCTTTTTGCATTCATCATTTTATTGTCCTCAGCTAACTCATTTACGCTCATACCTGTAATATAGGATAAAAATGCTGGATATAAAGGTAATACACACGGGGATATAAAGGAGAGAAAACCTGCTCCAAAAGCTATGAATATATTTATTTCCGACAAAGGTATACCTCCTCTATTACTAATCAATGTGTCTATTGTATCAAACTGGCAATTGATGTCTAGCAAACATTTTTGACAATTAAGTGAAAACGTTTAAAAACCATAATTATTCATGAAATTTTAACCAATCTTCTATGAGCTTATAGATTACTCAATCACCTGTATTACTTAATTATTAAATTATATAGACTCATCAGAAAGAATTTAGCAGAAGAGAGGATGCTAATGATATCAATGCATAATGAACATATTGTGCTTTAAATGGCACCGTTTTGTATCGCTTAAAAACCTTTTATCATCCTTCTAATAAAAACTTCAATGAAACTAATCATTTGTTTAAACGTATTTTATATAGGGTAATTTCTCATAAATAAACTTGAACACTAAGAACGCAATTTATTAATATAATATAATGCAAAGAGTCAGAGAGGAGTTATGAAAAATTTATTTTATTTGTTGATTTTTGCTATAGTTGTTCAATTTATATTCTCCATCACTTAGAAATTACGAGGAGATATATTAGAAAACTTAAAGTACTTAAAAAAGAAACAATGGTTCCTAGATTATCTTAACCAAGAAAACTATTATGTTCACAACAAAAGAGTCCGTAAAACAATTGCTAATTTTAAAACAAAGAAACTTTAAAGGAAATCCTATTTAATTAAGTGTCAAAATAAACTTCACAAAGTTTAGCTCGGTGAGTCCCGCAACTCAATACGAACTTAAAGAAGCTCTGTAAAATGGACTGGTATGATGTTCACGTCGTCTTCCCTTGTTAAAAGCTCGTTTTTCATAAAATATCACTTTTTCTTAGGTAGCAGAGGAAAATATACTCGCTTTTCGAACGCCCGATCCTCCTCTTAAAGCTCGCTGTGCGATCTCGGTCGCTCGTTTTTCCACAGGAGTCTAGCAATATTTCCCCTGCAATGAGTATCTCAAAATAGAACCTTTTTCACCTCTTGCTGCCATAAAATTTCATGCTTCAAACGTTCAAAGTTTCTTGTGCCAAGTGAATCTCGCTTTAAAATCTTTACTGTATTGTTGATGCCTTTGGTATAACGGAGCCATGAAAGATTGTAAGATCTCTTGTTCCCAACGTAAAAACGTTTTTCTTACGTGGTGAAATGCCTATTCATCCATATTGGAAACACGCATCCATTCCAACATTCCTCCAATTTCTTCTCATCACTTGTTTTTATCCATTTATCTATTTTCCCAACCTAAAGTAATTCTGCTACTTTTACTTTAGGATAACAAAGAGAGGGAGAATAAGTGTATTTTTTGCACACTGTAGGAACTCCATTGCGTTTCAATAGAGGACACTACTACATTTAGTAAAGAGTCATATTAAAAAACCACCTTTTCTGCTTAATTTTTCACAGAAATAAGTGGTTTTAAGGAATTTTAACCCAAAATAATACTAAAAGTGCTAATAAAATTAATCAAACACACTTTTTGATAATGAATAACAACGTCTAAAACCGCTAGAACCCTTGGTATATCAACGTTTTTATTTCCCGGACTGATTGTTCATTGCACGCATCATTTGATTAATTTTCTTTTGGGAAGGTTTTTGACCCATTTGCATCATTAATGTTCGTAACATTTGCTCATTAATCGGTGGATTCTTTTTCATGTAATTCATCATATATTTTCTTGCAAGAAAGAATCCAAGAGCAACACCAATAATTAACGCTGCTACAGCGATTAATACGACCCATATTGTGTCCATGTAAAGCTTTCCTCCTTCGTGTTGTCTCTTAAAACAGTATAGTAAATTAATACTAGGAATACATTGCCTCATTATGTTCTGGTTGACTGTATTCCAAAATTGGTGTTATCCAACCAAAGTTTTGTACATTATCGCCAACGACAAAAAGCATTGGTTGATAACTACGTAATATTGGAAATAGCATTTCCTCAGCAATTTCTAACGTTTCACAATGAAATTTTAATTGTTTTTCACCAATATGTAAAGAAATGCATGCCTTCTTATTATATATACTAACCTTATGCTTGTCTATATTTACAAATAAATTAGCAGAATTAAAACGTTGAATTGTTAGCAAAATTCCTTTATAACAAATAGGGTACGTAATGTAATCAAATTGTCTGCGCAAAACAGAACGATTAGGTTGAGATTTCATTTCCATAAAAAACCGATATAATAAGCTACTTTTATGGAAATAATTCTTAGCTACTTCCTCAGTTAAGTGGTATATAGAATACATGTGCATAGGTATAATCTCTCCGATCTTCCTACTATCATGCAGGATTTTATTAGATACACCTATTATACGTGTTTCAAATTAAAAATACTGTCAGGTTTTAAAGAAAATTACCACTTCTTTTGTCTGTCTTTGGCGATCACTATAATATATTCGATTTAGATAAATAAAATTATTTACTAGAGTAAAAAAAGAGGCTGTTGCACAATCAGGTAATTGATTGTGTAACAGCTTTTTTGTGTATACACAAAAAAACAGACCACAAAGGGTCTGCTCTCATGTATTATTGATTTATGACAAATAAAAGAATAATACAAACCCAGTATACGCAAACTGCAGCAAATTATCAATTATATTTACCGATGGATGTAGAAGAAATGATTCCTATGGATGATTCGGTCCGGCTCCACTGCCTCTTATGTGAAAGGATGGATTATAGAGAACTACTACAGGCATACGCTTCCAAAGGGAGAAAACCAGCAGTCGATCCAGTCATTCTATTTAAGGTCATTACCTACGCAGCCTCGCAAAAAATCTACTCTTCCCGAGGGATAGAAAAAGCATGTCGTCGGGATATCAATTTCCGTTGGCTTCTTCAAGGGTATGGCAGCTCCTGATCATTCTACTATCAGTCGTTTCAAGCAAAAATATCTGACCGATACGGTGATGGAACAGCTCTTCTTTCAACAAGTCGTGTGGCTTTATCAACAAGAAGCGATTACCGGTGAAACCATCTATATCGATGGCACCAAAATCGAAGCGTATGCCAACCGGTATTCTTTCGTATGGAAAAAGGCAATCACCAAACATGAAGCCAAGATGTATACCAAATGGCAAGCCCTGCTGGAACAGATCAATACAACATACTGTCAGATTTTCACTAGTCCTTACGAGACTTTTTTAGAAGATTTGAAAAAAGTGCTTGTTTTCCTAGAGAAAGTAAAAGCGAAAGAAAACATCACGTTCGTTTATGGAAAAGGGAAAAGAAAAACGGTCCTTCAACGTTATCATGAACAAGTAAAGGAAATGCTTCAACGTAAAGAACACTACGATACTTCCAATCAGATTATGGGAGAGAAACGAAACAGTTATTCTAAAATAGACCATAATGCCACGTTTATGCGAATGAAATTAAAGAAGCAAAAACAGACGGCCTATATCAAGCCGCAAAATCATGAACGCAAGAAAAAAGCTTCTTTCAAAAAGAACATCAGACACCGAGAAAACATGGCTTATGATAAAAGCACAGATACCTATACCTGTGCCAATAACCAGCAGCTGCATGCCATTAGAAACTACACGCGAACCTCGCAGACTGGCTATCAATCTCAGGTAACCGTCTACGAATGTGAAGATTGTACAGGTTGTCCGCTCAAAGAAAAATGTACAAAAGCGAAAGGGAATCGCCAACTGCATGTAGCCAAGGAATTTCTGGCATACCGGGAAACAGCGCAAGAAAATATTCTAACAGAAACAGGCACACTGTACCGTATGAATCGTTCCATTCAAGTGGAAGGGACGTTCGGCGTACTGAAGGAAGATTATCATTTGAAGAAATTTCGTACGCGAGGAATAGGTAATGTACGAAACGAACTTTTAATCCTGGCATTTGGTTATAACCTCAATAAAATACATACGAAAATTCAAGCTAATCGCCTAAACCTCTATTATCATCCATTAAAGACAGCTTAAAAAAATAAAAAAAGGCGAGGCTTATTTAAGTGCGTCAAAAACCGATTAAATTTCCTTTTATCACCATAAATAAAATAATGCATCTTAAAACGAGCAATCTCATATATAAAAAGGAGCTGTCAGCAAATGCATATTATGCATTTTGCGACAGCTCCTTTTTTTATTTTATTTAATCAACAAATGATTCTACATGCTTAACTACATTTTCCACGGTAAATCCATATTCTTTCATTACTTTCTCCCCATTTGCAGAGGCTCCAAAAGTATCAATACCAATAATTTTCCCGTGTTCACCTACATATCTTTCCCAACCAAATGGAGACGCCATTTCAATAGCTATCCGATTCTTGACAGTTTGAGGTAGAATTTGTTCCTGGTAGTTTTTATCCTGTGCTTTAAAACGATCCCAAGATGGCATACTTACTACACGAGCTTCTATACCTTTTTCTTTCAGTTCAGCTTGGGCACGAATCGCTAATTGTACTTCCGACCCGGTTGCCAGAAGGATTACATCAGGCGTTTCTTTATTTGCTTCACTAATAATATAAGCACCTTTTTTAACACCCTCATACGCATGTTCTTTCGTACCAGAAAGTGTAGGTAAATTTTGCCTGCTTAACACAAGTGCTGTCGGTGTATCTGTAGATTCTAAAGCTAATCGCCAAGCTGCTTGTGTTTCGTTTGCATCAGCTGGTCGGATAAGCGATAATCCAGGCATTGCTCGTAGTGAAGCAAGCTGTTCAATAGGTTCATGCGTTGGACCATCTTCCCCTACCGCAATAGAATCATGTGTAAACACGTAAGTAACAGGTGTATTCATAATTGATGCAAGACGGATGGAAGGTCGCAAATAGTCACTAAACACAAAGAAAGTACCGGCGAATACATTTAATCCACCGTGTAATGCCATACCATTTAAAGCTGCGCCCATCGCATGCTCTCGTACACCAAACCAAATATTTCTACCAGCATAGTTTTTACGAGAAAAATCATCTTCCCCGTTCATGGTAGTTTTATTTGAGCCAGCTAAATCAGCACTACCACCAAAGAAGTTTGGAACGGTTTTAGCAATAGCGTTCAATACTTTTCCAGAAGATGCCCTTGTAGCTAGTGTATCTTGTTCTGGTTCAAAAACTGGAAGATCTTTGTCCCAATCAGCAGGAAGTTCACCGTTGAGAGCAAGCTCAAACTGCTTAGCTAATTCTGGGTACCTCTCTTTATACATTGCTAGATGTTGATTCCAGTTTTCCTCTTCTTCAACACCTCTTTTAACTATTTTTTGGTTGAAATCTTCATATACTTCTTCGGGCACATAGAAATCTTCTTCATGTGTCCATTTATAAAATTCCTTTGTCAGTTTCACTTCATCTTCACCTAATGGAGCGCCATGTGAAGCTGACGAAGCAGATTTATTTGGAGACCCATACCCAATGATGGTTTTCACTTCAATTAAAGTTGGTTGTTTTTGATTTTCTTGCGCTGCTTTAATAGCTTGTCTAATTTCATTGACATCATTACCATCTTTGACAGTTAATACTTGCCAACCGTACGATGCAAAACGTTTTTCAATATCTTCAGAGAAAGATTTATTTAAATCTCCATCTAAAGAAATATCATTAGAATCATAAAGTGCTATCAATTTACTTAATCCCAGATGTCCTGCTAAAGACGCCGCCTCATGAGAGATACCTTCCATTAGATCGCCATCGCTCACTATTGCATATGTAAAGTGGTCTACAACCGCAATATTTTCTTGATTATATTTAGCAGCCAAATGTGCTTCTGCCATTGCCATACCGACAGCCATACCAATACCTTGTCCTAAAGGTCCAGTAGTTGCTTCTACTCCATCCGTATGATGAACTTCAGGATGTCCAGGAGTCTTAGATCCCCACTGTCGAAAGGATTTTAAATCATCCATAGATACTTGATAACCTGATAAATGTAGTAAACTGTATAATAACATAGACCCATGGCCTGCCGATAAAATAAATCGATCACGATTAAACCATTTTGAATTTTTAGGATTATGGTTCATAAATTCGGTCCATAACGTATAAGCCATTGGCGCTGCCCCCATTGGTAGACCTGGGTGCCCAGAATTTGCATGTTCAATAGCGTCAATAGACAATGTACGGATTGTATTAATAGATTGTTGCTCAATTGTATTTGCCATTTCAGTGTAAACTCCTTTCATAATTATGCCTATATTCATTCTATAATGAAACCTACTTTGCTACAAGTGAAATCATGCACTTATAACAAAATAGGTATTGCTACTTCTTGTTATGCTTTTTTTGTAAATCTTTTACTTTTTTCGGTGTTACATCATTTCCCTCTGGATCAACTACTTTCATTGTTTTAAACTGATTTTTAAAAGATTTTCTTACACTCTGTAAGTATTCCTGGCGTAATTTTTTTTGTTCGTTTTGTTCAGAAATAGTTAGTCCGTCCACTTTGGATTTTCTTGCAAGCTCATTAATACGTTCGATCTTACCTTTTGAGAGCATCCATCTACCCTCCCTCATGCGTATATTTTTATTCTGTTAAATCATAAGTTTTCGGTGACAAAATTGCACTCTCTTTCATTGTACAATAGATGTCATTGATATAAAACAGGTGTGCTTATCAACATGATTCCTTTACAGTACCATATAAAAAAGAGAAGGGCAAAGAACTTGTCCTCCTGAGAATACCTTTATTTTTGTTTGCTTTCATATTCTTGATAGCGTCTATGAACAGTAGCCTTTGATACATTGTAACCTAGACCATTTAATGTATCAGCAATTTCTTTAAACGTCAGACCATTTTGTCGTAAATTAATGACTTCTTCAACAGGAAATTCTAATCTTTGCCTTCCTGGAGCTTCATTTCTATTCGAAAGATTTAAGGTGGGATCATATCCTTTTGCAATTGCCTGCTTCATCCCTCTTTTTATCTTTATATTATGTATTTTGCGTTGATACTCCTCCACAATCCCAACGATCTGCAACACCATGGAATCTGCTTCCGATAACTCTAACTTCCCTCCATGAAAGCTTGTATAAATAGGAATATGTAATTTCAGCAGCTGGTGAAAAAGGGCAATTTTTGTATTCCCCCTACCTAAACGAGTCTCGTCTTGAATCAATAAACAATCTGCCCTTTTTTGAGAAAAAATCTCTAACATCTTAAATATCCCATCTCGATCAATACTATATCCGCTCTCTTGCTCTTGTATACACGCTACCACAGTAAGTTGATATTCAGCTGCCAGTTTAACCAATTCCTGTTTCTGTCTTATTAATGATGTTTCTTGAGTTTCTTTGTCAGTACTTACCCTACAATATACAACTGCCTTCACAATGTTTACTCCTTCTATCATATTAACTCATTATAATAGAATAATATAAGAAACCTAATGTTAATGCAAAAGCTACAAGATAGAATGCGTCTGTTTTGGTCAGTTTTTGAAACATCTAATAGCCCTCCTTATACAATATAGAACTTTTGTTCGCTTTCTACCCCTATTATAACCGAACGCGTGACCTTGTCAAGTGTTTTTCGAACGAATGTTTGCGCGAAGTTTTATCTAATGGTAAACTAAGGTTAATTAATATTATGCGCGAGGTGATAGATTCATGACTAAACTTTCCAAAAGGCAACAAATGATATTAGACTATATAAAAGATGAAGTAATGCAAAAAGGGTATCCACCATCTGTAAGAGAAATTGCCAAGGCTGTGGGTTTAGCGTCTAGCTCGACTGTTCACGGGCATTTAGCTAGAATTGAAGACAAAGGCTATATTAGACGTGACCCTACAAAGCCAAGAGCAATTGAGATCTTACATTTGGAAGAAGAGAATCCTATTCCAAAAGAAGAAGCACTTTATGCGCCTGTTATCGGGAAAGTAACAGCAGGCTTGCCCATAACAGCTGTAGAAAATATTGAAGAATATATTCCGCTTCCTGCAAATACGGCTAATCCTGATGATAGTCTATTTGTTTTAGTAATTGAAGGAGAGAGTATGATTGAAGCTGGAATTTTAGATGGAGATATGGTAATCGTTAAACAGCAAAACACAGCACAAAATAGCGAAATTGTTGTTGCAATGACAGCAGATAATGAAGCAACCGTAAAACGTTTTTTTAAAGAAAAAGATCATATACGATTACAACCAGAAAATGCAACCATGGAGCCGCTTATATACGATAATGTAACCATTTTAGGGAAGGTTATTGGATTGTATCGACATATACACTAAAAAACTGCCAGTTGGCAGTTTTTTTTGTGTATAAATATTGGGTTACTATGAATTTTGTTTTGTCATCATTCCCCCGTATATTAGACAGGACAATAAATATGCACATAGTAAACGGGGCTCTTTTCCTTAATTTGTGATAGATAAAACAATGAATAGCAGTATTCTTCTAGACGCAACTGATGTGTAATGGCATGTTCCTTTGCTTCATTCAATATTTCTTGCATCTTTCTCATATCAGAAAAAGGATTCCCGACAAAATTATAACGAAGTGCTGTTGGAAAACTAATTTTTTTGATATCTTGATCGATACTAGAAATAATGTTAGAGCAATATACTTCTCCTTTTTTAGGATGATGAAAATCTCTTAAGTTGTTTTGATAAACAATCATCGAAGTCTTATTCCAAAAAACATCTTCTTGGGAGTCATACAGATTGGATTCATTAATATTGAAGCCTTTATCATCAGCTGTAAAGTTAAATCCATCACAGGTAAATATATAATTATCCTTAACCACTTCCCACATATTTGGTTTTGTTTGAAAAGAGGCTAGCCTTCTATTTAACTCTTGTAAAAAATAGATTTTTTTATCTAATAACTCTCTCTCTAGCAATAATGTCTCTAAATAACTCTCGTTAAATTTCGATACATCTGTCAAATCTTTATAATCAAGCCAGTTCTTAATTGTTTTTAAAGGTACACCTAATTCACGCAACCAAGTGTTACATTACTAAACTTCAAAGCGTCATTCAAAGAATAATACCTATATTTATTATCTTTAACAACAGAAGGAGTAACTAAATTCTCTTTATCGTAATAGCGCACTGTATCACTAGACACTCCATGAAATTTGGCTATGTCTCCTGTTTTAAAATATTTCTCAGCCATATGTTAAAATCTCCTTTGTTTTGTCTTTAAAAGCGACTAGCATAAGGTACCTCTACTATCTGTAGATGTTATCTAACATACTACAGAATACGTTACAATTCTAAATTTATCAACAGACGAAACGCTACTTAACAAGACAAAAAAGAAGAAGAAATTGAAAAAGACCTGTAATGAACACAAGTCTTTTACTCTAGTAATATAAAAGGTGCCTGCTTGAATTCGTTTATTCAAGACTTGAGGATAACATATGGTATTAAAAACACTTTTATTTTAATTATTCAACAGCTGCGTTGCTTAATTGTGTCAGAATTTCACTATAAGACGGATATGGATGAATTGTATCCTTTAGTTTATGGAAGGGAATATGGAATGTTTTCATAAGTTGCAATTCGCCCAATAACTCACAGGCTCTTTCCCCTAAAATACTTGCTCCAATTATAAATCCATCTTGATCACAAATTATTTTGGCTTCTCCGGTTGTCTTTTGATCAACAACAGCCCTATCTAATTCAGAATAGCTTACTGTATAAACATTAAACTTGTCTTGAAATTTCTCCCTTGCTTCATTTTCAGTCATCCCTGTTCTAGCCAGTTCTGGATGTGTGAAGGTGCACCAAGCTGGGTGTTGCTCTATTGGGGTATGCATTTCTAAAAATGCATGTCGCATTGCCTGTTTAGCTTGAAATCCAGCCATATGAGAAAATAAATAAGGACCAACCACATCTCCTACAGCATAAATGTTGCGAACTGAAGTTTCATTATATTCATTAACTTCAATGCCCTTGTTAGTATAGCGAATCCCCAGATCATCTAAACCAATTTTTTCTATATTCGGCTTTCTACCTAAGGCAAACAATATCTGTTCTGCTTCAATATGTTCAAGTACATCGTTCCTATCTATAGTTAGGGTTGTAGTACAATTTGCTTGTTTTACTTCAAGCGCCTTCGCGGATGTATACAGTTGCACCCCTTCCTCTTCCAACGTACCCTGGAGCTGTTGTGCTAAGCCTTTTTCCTCTCTAAATAAAATACGGTCAGCCATTTCAACTAGTTTTACTTGCACTCCTAAACGTTGAAAAGCTTGCGTTAATTCAACACCAATAGGGCCACCCCCTACAACGATTAGATTGTTTGGTAAATCTTCAAGTTGAAAGACGTTCTCATTTGTTAAATAGTTAACCTGATTAATTCCTTTAATAGAAGGAATAAGAGCTCTTGATCCAGTGGCAATAACTATTTTTTCAGCAGTAATGGTTTCATGAGCTACACGTATGCTGTGTTGATCGTTAATTTTCGCATCACCTTGAATATATTCAATACCTGCAGCTTGTAATTGCTCTACTGCCTCCGCTTGATGCGCTTTTTCTATTAATTGACGAACTTTACTCATTATTTGCTTCCCGTCTACTTCAATGTTGGCATATTTTTTCGCCGCATGAATTTCATCAGCAAGTTGAATAAGTGCTTTACTTGGAATACAACCCGCCCAAGTACATTCTCCACCTGGCTTATATTTGTCAACTAATACAACTTTTTTTCCCATACTAATTGCTTCCATAGCGGTGTTTAGACCACCTGCTCCTGCACCAATTATTGCTACATCATATGTGAACATTGTACAACTACTCCTTTATCTATAGTTACTATGTTTGTAAGTATAAACTATGGAACGATTCCAGAGTCAATACGTATTGCCATACTCCGGCTTACAAAACTGGATACACAGAAATCTGTAGTTCACTCGAATCTGGTTTCTTGCGTTATATTTAGGTTTTACTTTGTATGGAAATCACAAGGATCATCCGAAGTGTAGTAGCATATTTTTCCACTCGGTATAAAAGTATGCGCAACCCACCTATACTTCGTCGTGTGTCACCTTCCAGCGCTCCCCTTTCTTGATAATATTTTAAACAAGGTATAGAATGCGAAACCGTCTTATTTTACAATAAGTAAAGTAACTATTCGCCCTTTACCGTCTAATGAACTAATGTTTATAGGAAATATTAACTAAAATATTTTTTTTGATCTCTTTCCTCTTTTAAAATTTCTACAGCCTCTCTAAAACGTTGTGAATGTATAATTTCTCTTTCCCTTAAAAATTTCAAGCTATCGTTTAAATCAGGATCATCGGACATATCAATAATCCATTGATATGTCGCCCGCGCCTTTTCTTCCGCAGCAATATCTTCATACAAATCGGCAATAGGATCTCCTTTTGCCTGGATATAAGTGGCAGTGAATGGAGCGCCTGCTGCATTATGGTAGAACAACGCTCTATCGTGATTAACAAAATGTTCACCAAGACCAGCCTGCTTTAATTGTTCGGGAGTTGCATCTTTCGTTAATTTATAAATCATCGTTGCAATCATTTCCAGATGCGCAAATTCTTCAGTTCCAATGTCATTTAAAAGTCCTACTACTTTATCTGGTATAGTGTAACGTTGGTTTAAATAACGAAGTGCAGCAGCAAGTTCTCCATCTGCTCCTCCATATTGTTCAACGAGAAATTTTGCCAACATTGGATTACAAGTACTGACCTTTACTGGGTATTGTAGCTTTTTTTCATAATACCACATCTTGGCTTCCTCCTATCCAAAATGATATGATATATAATTTTAAACTTGCCATGGCCAAGGGGTATCTTTCCAATTCCATGGATAGTCAGAAAAACTTTTTCCAAAATGCATAAGTGGTCCAAATTTCTTTTCAAAGTCCATTTTTAATTGCATCGTTTCCTTTGATAAATTATTAAATTGTTGAATAGCTTCAAAATCGTTAGGATGGGTATCTAAATAAAGGTTTAAATCAACTAGGACAAAATCGTTTGCTTGAATTTCTTCGAGCAGCCGATAATATTCGGGAGGCATTTGCTTATTCACCTTGTTCGTCTCCTTTATGAGGGTTTGGATAAGGACTATATAATTGAGGCCAAAGTGTACCATGATAGAGTGCTTCTTTTGGAGTGTTAAATTGTTTTAATCCATATGGTTGAAACCCCATATATAATTGAGGTGGAGTAGCATAACTTTTCACTTTACTGGGTTTACATGGATCATACGGACTTATATAAGGTTTCCAATATTTATATTGTGTGAACATAATTGTCTCCTTTCTTTATCTTCTATTTTATATATATGATTGTTACTTGCATTTATTCTTATTAATGATGCAGACAAAATGTACACTACCAAAGTTTAGCAGGTGCCTCAACATAGATAAATACAAATAAAGTTGATATAAATCTCCCATTAAGACTCTATGAAACAAAGAAACGAAGCACTAATATGCTTCGTCACCATACAACATTTCGTAATTCTTTTTCTTCATTACCAGTTTTCAGCACCCCATCTGATTGCGCTTTCAAGATAATGCTGTTTACGTTGTCTAAATTTATTATTGTATTTTTACTTTTGTACCAATTAGAATCATAGCGCTTTAAACTAAAGAAAAAATCATTTTTACTTTCTCGCTCCTCCTCTGTAACAACTTCAGTACCATCTGTCATATGAAACGTGATTATATATTTTTTCACTCCTTACACCTCCTTTATTTCTATAATATGATAAAATTAATAAATTTTCTCGTTTTACACCTTATCGTAAAATGAGCATTAAAATAAAGCTTCTTTTCATTACATAAAATAATCACTACAAAATTCACTTTATGTACTTACCATCGTAACCTAACTATTTTTTTGATTCAATTCAATCTAAACGTGCATAATCTATTTTTGTTCTGCTACTATAAATGCTAATTTTTAAGTATGTACAAAAACGTTCATTTACCGTACGCATTTTTGATTCCCAGTGTATATTACAACTGATAGGCCAGCACTTGTAGTAGCTGGCTTTTGGCTACCAAATCTATGCGAGTATAGGTCATCATGTCAAGTTGTAATTATTCATGTACATGTAAAGATTAGCACGCTTTAAGCGAAAGCGTACATACTTAGACAAGCAAAAAACCACATTTTGAAAGAGAGATATGTGCTAAGAAGAAAACCCTTCCACCGTCCTTGCTAAGCTTGTTAGTATCCTAGAAATATCCGAATTATAGTGATATTCTATAGAGTAAAAAGTACTCCCACCTATTGTTGTGCATCAATGTTTAATAAAATTTTCAAATAATGCTCCCCTTTCTTATTTTAGGAAACGACATCTTAAAGAAATATGTCCCCTACCTTCGTTTTCGCTATGTCAATATTTACATGGTTAATAGAATGAATTTAACAGTTAGGTTATTACTGATACGAGTAACTTTTTTTACTATTCTACTCTAACGTATTTATTACTTGCTGTAACATAATAAATTGCGCCTTTACTATTTTTGACCTTATACTGTTAGCCATTACCGACTTTTAATTTGTTAACAATGGTCGGAAAACCTTCCCCTTTGTTTAGATGGCCAACAACATATATATCCGTCCAAGAAGGTTGATTATAAAAACGGAGATGACCATCGTGAATAGATTCTACTCGTCTACCAATAAAGTCAACATGTATATTCATTAATTTATTAGGGTGCCCTTGTAAATCTCTTTTGTGCACCTAAAAATAAATTTCTTGAAGAAGTACTTTGTTTGGCTCGACCTGTTGCACCTTGTACCACTTTCCTTGCTCAAAGGCCTTAGCTGAAGCATCCTCAAAGCTAGACTAAACTCATTCTTCTATCCTAAATATTTCGTCCTTATCTTCATTGAATTGATTTGCTACATAATTTCTTATTATTTCTTCCGTTACCGTTCCTACGGTGGCACAAAAATATCCTCTTGCCCACAGGTGCTGCCCCCAATATCTCTTTTTGAGTTCTGGAAACTCATCCTGCAATAATCTCGATGATCTTCCTTTTAGATACTAATATTTTACTTGGAGCAATACTTGGAGGACAAGATAATAATAAATGAATGTGATCTTTCCCAACACTTCCTTGCAATATGGTAATCCCTCTGGCTTCACAACTTTTTCTTATCAAATCACGCACTCTCACCGCTATGTGACCGCCCAAAACCTTATATCTATACTTTGTCACCCATATGACATGATACTTGATATTCTACACAGCATGACTATTTTTCTATATCCATCCATACTTTCACCTCTTCACTTCGTATGGACAAAAAAGGTAAGGCTAAAAGCGGACACCGTCTTTAGACGGTGGAGTTAGACCATGCATTTGTAAGTTAAAAATAAAGTAGGTAACTATTAAAAATGCACACATATATAATAAAATAAAAGAAAAAGGTATGAATGACTTTGAGGATCATATGAGTATTTTCTAGATGAATGATTCTCTTTTTCTGGGTAATCTCTGGGCATTCACCCAGAGACCAACAAGCTATGATTTGATACACCAAAAAACCCTCGACACCAATAGTGCCAAGGGCTTCCGCTATTAATAAGTTCTTAAATATTGCTCTCTTTCCCACGGGTGTACTTGTGTTTTAAACATTTCCCATTCGATTTCCTTTGCTTCAACAAAGTGTTCGAAAAGGTGTTCACCTAAGGAATTTACAATAACTTCACTTTTCTTTAATTCTTCTAATGCGTCCGCTAAGGTGCTAGGTAAATCGTGAACACCATTTTCTTCACGTTCTTCTTTAGACATCACATAAATATTACGATCAACTGCTGGTGGCGGAGTCATTTCATTTTCGATACCGTCTAAGCCAGCTGCTAGTAAAGAGGCAAGTGCTAAATATGGATTTGCTGATGGATCCACACTACGAGCTTCTACACGCGTGCTAATACCACGAGAATTTGGAATCCGCATGAGACAACTTCGATTTGCACCAGACCAAGCAATATAACTAGGAGCTTCATAACCAGGAACTAGACGTTTATAGGAATTAACGGTTGGGTTTGTAATCGCTGTGAAGCTACCAGCATGTTTAATAATACCCGAAATAAATTGAAAAGCCGTCTTACTTAACCCCATATCACCGTCTTTATCATAAAATGCATTTTCTCCATTTTTAAATAACGACATATTCACGTGCATGCCGGAGCCATTCACTCCAAATAATGGTTTCGGCATGAAGGTTGCGTGCAAATTATGCTTACGGGCAATTGTTTTTACAACCAATTTAAACGTTTGAATATCATCTGCATGCTTTACCGCATCTGAATATTTAAAATCAATTTCATGTTGACCAGGAGCAACTTCGTGGTGGGAAGCTTCAATTTCAAAACCCATTTCTTCTAATTCAAGAACGATGTCTCTACGGCAGTTCTCCCCTAAGTCTGTTGGTGCAAGATCAAAATAGCCTCCGTGATCGTTTAATTCCATAGAGGGATCGCCTTTTTCATCTAGCTTAAAGAGGAAAAATTCAGGTTCAGTCCCAATATTAAAAGCATCAAAACCTAACTCTTCCATTTTCTTTAAATTTCGTTTTAAATTGTAACGTGGATCACCTTCGAAAGGAGTCCCATCCGTTTTGTAAATATCACAAATAAAGCGAGCTACTTTTCCTTTTTCTGATGTCCAAGGAAAAACAACAAACGTATCCAAGTCTGGGTACAAATACATATCAGACTCCTCAATGCGTACAAATCCTTCAATGGAAGAGCCGTCAAACATCATCTTATTATCTAAAGCCTTACCTAATTGACTAAGTGGAATCTCCACGTTTTTAATGGTCCCCAACATATCCGTAAACTGCAAACGGATAAAACGGACGTTTTCCTCCTTAATGCGTTTTACTACATCTTCTCTTGTATAAGTGCTTCCCATACTTTGTCCTCCTATTTCAATTTTATTTATTTGAATAGGAAAACAAATAGATAGTAATAACGTATATGAAATTCATAACTACACACCACCAATTCAATGTTTCCCTTGCCTAGTGAAATTTAATAAAATTTATAACATTCCAACATTTCACATTTTTAATTGGTTGGTTCGTTTTATTACATCACGTACTAATATCCATTTGTTTCCCTAAACGAACCAAATTGTAAAGTTACTTTTTATAAAAACTTGGCTTATCGCCAAATTTTACGGTGAAGCCTTCGTTTACTTATACTAAAAAACTTATATAGCTATAGCGCAAGATACATAACGGGTAACTTTAGCATAAGGATACGTTTAACGGCTAAAAAACCTAGCAAGGTCTCCCTGACGCAAATTAGCTTTTTTATGAGCGCTTGGCTCATTTAATTCTTGCCTTAGAATCCTCCGCAACTCCTTGTCAGATATCTGAGAGGATTCAGTCATTTTTAGTTGTGAAACTTGTTTCGTTTCATCTTCATTCAACAGTAGTTTAATGCCGGCAATATTTAGCCCCTTATCCAAATAATCTTTAATCTCAAGCAGTCGATCAACATCATTAAACGAAAATAATCGCTGATTTCCAGTGGTTCTTTCTGGATGAATTAAACTGTGCTCTTCATAATACCTTATTTGCCTAGCTGTTAATTCGGTAAGCTTCATTACAATGCCGATTGCAAATAGAGGCATGGAACGACGATCTTTATCATTCAATTCATGACCCCCTAATTCATAATACTTTTTCATTATATGTCATGTAATCTAACATGTCAATATCATGTAAGGTTTTCTAACACTAACGAAAGCATTTTTTAAAATTTACATGCTACGATTCTTTTTTTCTTCCATCCTAAACCTTAATCGCTTCACCCGTTATTGAAGGTGAAGCGGTATGATTCATTATTAATATTGTTTAGTTATCAATCGCACAAAGATAAATTTGAACGACTATTTATTTAAAGTCATATTACTGAGCTTCTCTAACGATTCTGTAATGGCTATCTTTACATGGGCATACGTTAGCCCACCTTGAATAAACGCTACATAAGGGGGGCGTAGCGGGCCATCAGCAGACAACTCAATACTTGCCCCTTGGATAAACGTTCCTGCTGCCATAATTACTTCGTCCTCATACCCAGGCATTTTGCTTGGAAATGGTTTCACATAAGCATTTACTGGTGAATGTTCTTGAATCGCTTGGCAAAACATAATCATGTTTTCTCTATTGTGAAATGTTACCGATTGAATCAAATCTGTACGCTCTGCTTTATAATGTGGCGATGTTGTGTAGCCGGCCAATTCCATTAGTCTTGAAGTAAAAACAGCTCCCTTAAGAGCTTCACCAACTACATGAGGAGCGAGGAAAAAGCCTTGAAACATTTCTTGTAGCATGTGAAATGTTGCGCCAGTCTCTTTTCCAAGTCCTGGTGCAGTTAGACGGTTGGCGCATTGGTGAATAAGTGATTCTTTTCCAACAATATAGCCTCCCGCTCGAACAATACCGCCACCGGGATTTTTAATTAAAGACCCAGCAATAACATCCGCTCCTACATGTAGTGGTTCCATCTCTTCGACGAATTCGCCGTAACAATTATCAACAAACACGATGACTTCAGGAAGAATGGACTTCACAAAGTTCACCATTTCCTCCATCTCTGTTATCGTAAATGAAGGCCTATCATCATATCCCTTGGAGCGTTGTATGCCAATTACTTTTGTTTTTTTATTCATTGCTTGCTTAATAGCTTCAAAGTTCACCTTACCGTTCTTTAATAGATCAACATGCTGATAAATAATTTGAAAATCACGTAAGGATCCTTCAGCTTTACCACGAATACCGATTACTTCTTCTAAAGTATCATAAGGCTTACCAGTAATATACAATAGTTCATCACCAGGACGCAGTATACCAAATAGAGCCGTTGTAATAGCGTGCGTACCAGAAACTATTTGAGGTCTTACAAGTGCATCTTCTCCTCCAAATACTTCAGCATAAACACTTTCCAGCACTTCTCGTCCCCTATCATCATATCCATAGCCGCTTGTTGACTGAAAATGACTATCACTCACACAGTTGTTTCGAAAAGCTTG
This sequence comes from Virgibacillus dokdonensis, assembly GCF_900166595.1. Classification (NCBI taxonomy): domain Bacteria; kingdom Bacillati; phylum Bacillota; class Bacilli; order Caryophanales; family Bacillaceae; genus Virgibacillus; species Virgibacillus dokdonensis. The sequence continues at coordinate 2,171,690 of NZ_LT745763.1, forward strand.
CATTACACGTCTTTGATTTTTCTCAGCTACGTTGTTGATCTTTGTATATTGTGGTTTACAATCTTCTTCCGCTTGTCTTGCTAATAAATCTGTCATGTAGTTACTCCTCTAAAAGTCGGTTTAATGCTATTCCTTTTCGCATATATCCGTTTAATTTGTATACTTGTTCATCTTCTGAAAACATCTTTGATTCAATAATACTCTCGTGTTCCAATTGTTGTAATAACTTGCCCTGATCCGGTCTTAGTGTTAGAGAATAAAATGACCAATCAGCTTTTAGTAGGGCTTCCAGTTTATGTAGTAACTGTTGTACATCTTCTGTCTGATAAGCACTCATAAACATATAAGGATGGTTCATTGGTATAACACCTTGCACCCATTTATCTTTCTTATTATAAATTGTAAGCATTGGAATCGTATCAGCTTGAAGTTCTTGTAATAATTGCAAAACAGTATCCTGTTGCTGATTTAAATCAAGATGGGAGCCATCAACCAAATGAATAAGAAAATTAGCTTCTTTTACTTCCTCTAATGTTGATTTAAAAGCGGCAATTAAAGAAGTCGGCAAATCTTGTAAGAATCCAACGGTATCCGTAACAAGTACATTCATTCCTGATGGAAGTTGAATTTGCCTCGTTAACGGGTCAAGTGTGGCAAACAATTGATCTTCCTCTAATGAAGTACTATTTGTGAGTTGGTTAAAAAGCGTTGACTTTCCTGCATTTGTATAACCAACAATTGCAATTTGCAAGACGTCATTTGTCTTTCTTCGCTTACGATATTGTTCCCTTTGCTTAGCGACCGTTTGTAAACGCTGCTTTATATCATGGATACGTCTACGAATATGCCGCTGATCGGTCTCTAATTTTGTTTCACCAGGGCCTCTTGTTCCAATCCCACCTCCTAATTTTGACAACGCTGTCCCTTGCCCTCTTAATCTAGGTAGTAAATACTCTAGTTGAGCTAATTCAACTTGTAATTTTCCTTCTTTTGTTCTAGCACGTTGAGCAAAAATATCTAAAATCAATTGGCTTCGATCAATCGTTCGAACACCGAAAGCTTGACTCATATTTCGAAGTTGGATTGGTGATAATTCATCATTTGCAATGACTAAATCCACTTGATCTTCCTGAATAGAAGCATTTACTTCTTCTAATTTTCCAGAGCCAATATATGTACCAGGGTGAATGTTATCTCTATTTTGGGTAAATATTTGAATAACATCTCCACCAGCAGTCTTACTCAATGAATTTAATTCGGCTAGGGACGATTCAAAATGATGATTTGTTTGTTTCGGTTGCTTTACTGCAATAATGATTACTTTTTCATTCACTACAAACAGAACCTCTTTTCTTCATGCAATTCTTTACCAACTATCATAACAAATCTTAAGCAAATCCCCAAAATTAACATCTTCTGCAACTCTTCTTCATAAAAGCAACTGCATATCAGATAAAGGTAACTTTCCTATACAACATGAAAGGCGCTGCATAGATCTCACCTTAAATATCTGAGGAACTAACAGCAGCACCTAATTAAGCCAATCAATCTTAGCCTTCATTAAATTTCATGTGAAGAAATTCACTATTCAATTAAATGTGTAGGTTTTCAACAAAAGTATTTGGCTATAAACATCCATCCTTTTATATGCGTATAAACAGCATACTAATTTAGTTTTAACTGCAAATCTTGAATTGTTAAGTAAATAAGATCATCTGTAGTAAAGTGCTCATTCTCCAACAACCTAACTGCATGCATACGAATAGCACTCTCTACCACGTTACGTACATAACGTGCATTGGAAAAGTTACGATTATTCGTGCGTGTTTTTTTTATTAAATGTGCTTTTAATTCTATTTCAGCATCTTTGGTAAGTTGATACTCGCGATCTGCTGCCATTCGTTTAGCGATTGAAAGCAATTCTCCAGCTTCATAATCACGAAAATCTAATATAAATGGAAACCTGGATTCTAAGCCAGGATTTAATGTTAAGAATCGTTCCATTTCGTATGGATAACCAGCAAGAATTAGCACAAAATCATGCTGATAATCTTCCATATGTTTTACCAATGTATCAATTGCCTCTTTACCAAAATCTTTCTCGCCACCACGCGCAAGTGAATAAGCCTCATCAATAAACAAAACGCCACCTTGGGCTTTCTGTATAATAGAGCGGGTTTTTTGCGCTGTCTGACCAATATATTCTCCTACCAAGTCTGCCCGTTCAGCTTCAATAAAATGGCCTTTAGATAATAAGTTCATATCATAGTATAGCTTAGCCAACTTTCTAGCTACCGTTGTTTTTCCTGTCCCAGGATTACCCTTAAAAAGCATATGCAATACTTGTTCATGATTCACTAACCCAAACTGCTTTCGCTTTTCATTGATGACGACCGTTGCATATATTTCTTTAATTCGTTCCTTAAGTTGCTTCATACCTACAAACGATGCAAATGCCTCATCAATATGATTAAATGGGTTGTTTTTTTTGTTCATTGCTTTTTTTTCTGTATATGTCAAATGCGAGGTGTTTTTTTCCTTTAAAATGATGTTTACTTGCCCATTTCGATTACTTATAAATTGTGTTTCCATGTCATCACCCCTCAGTAATATTTAGTATACGCCGCGATCCAAAAGGTGTGACATTTGCCTATTTTTTTAAAAATACAATTTAAAATATCAGATTTATCGCCAATTTTTATGGCGAAACAAAGCTGTGATTTTTCTTATACTATAAACCTTAAAACTTATATTTTCCTATAGCATAAAAAAACGAATGCACATATGCATCCGTTTTTTATAGTTATTCCTTTTCCAGCTCGACATTTTTAGCTGGTGAAAAGGTAGAAATAGCATGTTTAAAAATTAATTGCTGTTTACCATCTGTTTCAATTAAAACCGTGAAATTGTCGAATCCTTTAATAACTCCTCTTAATTGAAACCCATTCGTTAAAAAAATTGTGACAGCTATACGGTTTTTACGAAGTTGATTTAAGTATTGGTCCTGAATATTTACAGATTGAGCCATTATACTTCCTCCTCATTTCTATCTATACTATAATTAGTTCGACCTAGCTTTGAATAAATCCTGCAAGATCATCTAAAATATTTCTTAATTTTTCATCAATGGATACACTAGAAACATCATACCAAGATACATCCATTTTATTGCGAAACCAAGTATATTGCCTTTTGGCATATCTTCTAGAATTTTGCTTTAATGTTGCAATAGCTTCAGTTAAAGATATTTCGTTTTTGAAATAAGGGAGAAATTCTTTATAGCCGATCGCTTGCATAGATTGTTTATGAGCATATCCCCGACTATACAATTGATAAGCTTCTTCTACCAGACCTTTTTCTATCATATCATCTACACGCTTATTAATCCGATCATATAATTTTTCACGGTCCATTTCCAATCCTATGATTTTATAATCATACGGTGACTTTCCACTTTGCTGTTGCTGGTATTCTGACATTCGTTTTCCTGTTGTTTCATAGATTTCTAACGCACGCACAACACGCCGATAGTTGTTTGGATGAATTTTTTTTGCCTGTTGCGGATCAACTTTCCTCAACCTTTCATACAAAGGTTGGATGCCATTTAACTCTATTTCTTTATTTAATTTTTTAATCAACTCGTTATTACGCTGATACGCTGTAAAGTTATAGTTATAGAGGGCAGCCTGCACATATAAACCACTTCCGCCAACTAATATAGGTAATTTGTCCTTGACTGATATTATTTCTATGTAATGGTCTACATACTGTTTAAAATCAGCCGCAGAGAACGATTCATCGGGACGTTTTATATCAATCATATAATGTGGAATGTTTTTCATTTCATCCTTTGTCACTTTTGCAGTCCCAATATCCATTCCTTTATAGATTTGCATAGAATCTCCGCTAATAATCTCACCATTATAATGTTTAGCTATTTCAATACTAAGTTTTGTTTTACCTACCGCAGTTGGACCTACGATAGCAATAAGTTTTTTTTTCATTCGTATTCCCCTATTATGCACACGTTACTGTTTTAAATACGCTCTAAGCATCCAAGTATATTTTTCAAACGCTCCTTGTATATCAATAAGTAAATCTTCTGTAGGGCTGTCATTTAACTCTACAGCTTTTGGTAGCCCTTGTGTCTTAATTTCCATTATTATTTGCAGCAAATCTTGCAGCAACTGCTGCATTATTTCTTGTTCTTCATCATCTGCATTTGCTTCTTCTAAAGTTGATTCTTTCAAATATTTTACCATTGTAGCTAAAGGTTTGCCATCTATCATTAGTATACGTTCGGCTATCTCATCAATATCATGAGCTACCTTCAAGTACATATTTTCAAACTGCTGATGAAGAGTTAAAAAATTGCTTCCTTGAATAAACCAATGGTATCGGTGCAGTTTCACATAAAGAACAAATTGATTAGACAGTAATTGATTAAGAAAATTTACAAGCTGTTGATTTTTCACCATACACACCTCTTCCAGTTTTCCATAGTATGGTAAACTGAAAGCAACTTTATACATTTTCACATCACACGTTTAAACATTTTTTCTAATTCATAAGTTGAAAAATGAACGATAATAGGTCTTCCATGCGGACAAGTAAATGGGTCTGTAGTTTGTCGTAAATGTTCAAGTAATTGTGTCATTTCTTCATCATTTAAATAATGGTTAGCTTTAATAGAACGTTTACAGGACATTAAAATGGCCGCTTCTTCTCGAATCTTTTCCACATCAATCTTCTCATCTTTTATTAGCTGTTCAACCATTTCCCGAATAATTGCTTCTTCTTGTCCAGCAGGGAACCAGCTGGGGTGTGAACGAATAACATACGTTTGTTGACCGAATGGTTCGAAAAAAAGTCCTGCTGCTTGTAATGTTTCTTTATATGCCTCCACCCAAATTGCTTCTTCTTTAGAAAATTCAAATGTTAATGGAATAAGTAATTGTTGCAAATTATTCATAGGCTGACCGAGTTTTTGTTTAAAAAACTCATATTTCACTCGCTCTTGAGCAGCATGCTGATCAATCATGTACAGCCCATTTTCATTTTGCGCCAAAATGTATGTGCCTTGTAATTGTCCAATTGGATACATAATCGGAACACGTGGTTCAACTTTCTCGTTTTTCTCTTGTTCTGCTATTTTCTCACCTGTATCTGTGCACACATTCCTATCTATATACTCTTTTTCCTGCTGCATTTCACGTGCACGCTCTACGGGGGTTGGCTCCATTTCGTTGTCAGCAAGCTCAATATGATCACTTTCTTGCTTTCTAGCAGCCTCATTTAGCCCTTTAGATGAATTATTTTCAACAACTGGTTCACGAACGCCAGCCGGGTAATTCCACTGTCTAATATCCGGTTCTAGTTCTGAGCTAGAAGGTGTAAAATCAAAACTATGTTGTATAGACTTCGATTTAGGTACAGATTTACTTTCCATTTCAGGAATTAAGGTTGCTTCCCGAAATGTGTCTTTAATGGTTTGCTCAATTGCTTGATATAATTCTTTATCCTTACTAAAACGCACTTCTAATTTAGTGGGGTGGACATTAACATCTACCAGAATAGGGTCCATTTGTATAGAAAGAACAACAATAGGTGAACGTCCAATAGGCAACAATGTATGATAGCCTTGGATAATCGCTTTATTTAATGCAACGCTTTTTATATATCTTCCATTAATAATGGTTGACATATAGTTTCTAGAGGCTCTCGTTACTTCTGGTTTAGCAATAAATCCACCAATAGAAAAGTCGAGTGTTTCGTGCTTAACAGGTAACATATGCTTCGCTACATTCATTCCATAAACCTGAGAAATAACTTGTAATACATCACCTGTTCCTGCTGTTTTAAAGATGTTCTTCCCATTATGTGTGACTTCAAATCTTATTTGTGGATGTGACAAAGCCAAGCGATTTAACAGATCTGTAATATGCCCTAATTCTGTATGAATGGTTTTCATATATTTTAGACGTGCAGGCGTATTAAAAAATAACTCGGATACCATAATTTCTGTCCCTTTTCGTGCAGCTGATTTCTGTTTATCAATTAGTTTACCGCCTTCTAAAGTTAAACGAGTACCAGCGTGTTCTCCCGTTGATGTTTGGACCGTTAGTTTGCTGACAGAAGCTATACTTGCAAGCGCCTCACCACGAAAACCAAGGGTTCGAACGTGAAATAAATCGGTCTCATTCTTTATTTTGCTTGTTGCATGCCTCAAGAATGCTGTTTCACAATCTTCTTCTAACATCCCGTCGCCATTGTCAGTTACTTTAATAACTTGTAAACCCGCTTCTTTTATCTCAATTTTCACCCAAGTGCTGTTTGCATCAATACTATTTTCAACGAGCTCTTTCACAACGGATGCAGGACGCTCAACAACTTCACCTGCTGCAATTTTATTAGCGAGAGAATCTGGCATTTGTATAATTCGCATGCAAATAACTCCTTTTACTGCAAATTTCGTTTATTCCATCGTATAATCATAGTTTTTGGGTTCGGTTAAAAATGTAAATCTATCACATTTTTATTTTCGTGCCTTTTTTTGCAGTTGATATAACATATTCATCGCTTCTATAGGGGTTAAAGCAAATAAATCTATGTCTTTTAACTCTTGTACCACTTTTTCATATTGATTCTTATGTTTAGAAACTGGCTTCTCTTCTTCGGTAAAGAAAGACAATTGTCCCGTCCCCTCGACAGAAGCAGCTTGTTCCGTCTTCGCTTTGACTTCAGATTTAGCCTCCATGTTTCCTTCTAGTTCTTTTAAAATTTCACTAGCACGAGTAATTAAACTATCAGGTAAGTTTGCAAGCTTAGCTACATGGATACCGTAACTTTCGTCAGCAGGGCCTTCTTTAATTTGATGGAGAAATACAACATTCCCCTCATGCTCTTCCGCTCTAACATGAACATTTTTTAAGTGAGATAACGTATTAGCTAGATCTGTCAGTTCGTGATAATGTGTTGAAAATAGCGTTTTTGCTTGGATATGATTATGAATATATTCAATGATTGCCTGCGCTAAAGCCATTCCATCATATGTGCTTGTCCCTCTCCCAATTTCATCAAATAAAATCAAGCTCTGTTCAGTCGCATTAGTGATCGCATGATTTGCTTCGAGCATTTCCACCATAAATGTACTTTGACCAGCAACTAAATCATCTGCAGCACCAATTCGTGTGAAGATTTGGTCAAAAATTAAAAGTTGAGCCGATTCACAAGGGACAAAACAACCTATTTGTCCCATAATAACAGTTAATGCCAATTGACGCATATAAGTGCTTTTCCCTGACATGTTCGGCCCTGTTATTAGTAAAATATGATTTTGTGCATCTAAAATAATATCATTAGGTACAAAAGTGCCATCATCCATTACTTGCTCAATCACAGGGTGCCTGCTCTGTTTTATTTCCAACTTTTGTTTATCAAATGTAGGGCGAACATAATTGTTAGATTCACTCACAGTTGCAAACCCTTGTAGCACATCTACATAACTTACTTGTTCAGCTAAACGTTGCAATTCTGGAATAAACGCTTTAATTTGTTCGCGAATTTCAATAAAAAGTTGATATTCCAATTCGACGCTCTTTTCTTCCGCTTCTAATATAAGCTGCTCTTTTTCCTTTAATTCTGGTGTAATATATCTCTCAGCATTTGTTAATGTTTGTTTTCTTTCATAACGCCCTTCAGGAAGTAAATGCAAGTTAGCTTTCGTTACCTCAATATAATATCCAAACACGCGATTATAACCGATTTTTAATGATTTAATACCGGTTGCTTGTTTTTCTTTTTGTTCCAGTTCAGCAATCCACTGCTTTCCATTTCTTGATGCATCTCGATATGTATCTAATTGCTCGTTATAACCGTCTTTAATAATGCCGCCTTCTTTAATTGGAATAGGTGGGTCGTCTACGATGCTTGCTTCCAGTATATCTATGATTTTGGGTTCTATATATATATGGTCTGCTAATTTATAAAGTTCCTGCTGAGAGAATTGTTGTAAAAGTTGTTTCAGAACCGGAATCCTTTGTAGCGAACTCTTCAGTTGTTGTAAATCACGTGCATTGACATTACCGAAAGCAATTCGTCCCGCAAGCCTTTCTAAATCATATACCGATTTTAACGTTTCTCTTATTGCGTCTCGCTCCATAAACTGCGCATAAAAGCCTTCAACAATATGAAGCCGTTTTTCAATTTCCTGTGCGTTTAAAAGCGGGCGCTCTAACCATTTTTTTAACATTCTGGATCCCATAGCTGTAACGGTTTTATCGAGGACCCATAGTAAACTACCATACTTTTCTTTTTTCATTAACGTTTCCGTAAGTTCTAAATTCCGCTTTGAATACATATCTAATGATAAGTGATGCTGTAGTGCAATAACTTGTGCTTGTTGCATATGATCAAGCGAACGCTTTTGTGTGTGTTGAACATAATTTAGCAATCTGCTAAAAGCTGTCAATAGTCTTTCATCATCGATGTTTTCACATAAATTTCGATATTCTGCATTAAAGGTCACTTCATCCTGATAAGATAGAGTAACATGTAGCCTCGATTTTAACTGGTGTTGTAATTCCTCAGGCAACTTAGAGGAAACAACAATTTCTTTAATCGGTTGATTATATAATTCATGAATTACCCCGTCCCAACCATGTTCAATCAAAGCCAGTTGGTTTTCACCTGTCGACAAATCACTATATACTAATACATAGCTGCTATCAAAATGAGACAAACTGGCAATATAATTGTTTTCTTTTTCATTTAGCATGGCTTTTTCCATAACCGTCCCAGGTGTAATTAATTGAATCACTTCCCGTTTTACTACACCTTTAGCTGTTTTAGGGTCTTCTACTTGCTCACAAATTGCAACTTTATAGCCTTTTTCTATTAAAATTTTGATGTAATTCTCCGCGGAATGATAAGGAACCCCGCACATTGGAACAGGATTAGGACTGTTCGAATCCCGTTTTGTCAGCGTTATTTCTAACTCTCTTGCGGCTTGAATAGCATCCTCAAAAAACAGTTCATAAAAATCACCTAAACGAAAAAATAAGAACGCATCCTTATAAGATTCTTTTATATTTAAATATTGCTTCATCATTGGTGTTTGTTTTGCCATGTTTGTTCCTCCAAAAAACCGTAAATTATTCTTATGTCATTATAGCATACAATTAGCAGTACTTTCGATCATTCAAGTAAGAGCCCCTAACAGCATAAACCTTAAAAAAGCTTCATATCATCAATACCAAGCCAGCTTACGGTGATGAAACGGCATCGTTTTACTTATACGATAGAGCTAAATTTTATACTTTTCGATAGCCAAAAAAATTACGAGGAAGGTTTCTCCTCGTAATCCGGTTAATCTTTGTTTAAGAAATCTGGTTCTACTTCTTCCAATTCGTCATCTGTAAGTTCTACATCCCAAACTTCATCTTCGTCATCATCAACATATTCACGCTTTGGATCCACACGAACTGCAACTTTTGTATCTCCGATAATTTGGACAATAAATTCCCTTTCAATCTCTACTGCTATTTTATGCCCTTTGTTTTCAATTGTACAATTTAAGCAATTAGGCTGTTGAACAACTTTGGCTATTACATCAAAGTCATCATTTAAGCAGTTTTCATCTTTTATCGATAATGGTACTTTATCGCTGTAGGTAACCCTCTCGGTAATAGCTTCTGTTTTTGTGTTGTCATTATACGAATACCAAATGTTAATTTCGTAACTTCCATTTATCTCTACAGTATCTTGTGATTTTTTCTTTGCATTATACAAATGGTTAATAACCCAGCAACCTAAAATACTTGAAGGTCTATGTGATGGTGTAACGGAATGGGTTGCTTGCGAGAACTTACGACCTTTGCCACAAACCGCTTTCGTTATGATCTCTCTATATTCTTTATCTAAAAAAGACATAATTACCTTTACCTCCTCTTTTTTCATAGTCAGTTTATGCAAGACAAATACCTAAAGTGCATAATGAAAAGAAAAATAGAAAAGGAAGTAGGTAAAAACGAACAGCGTTAATACCAACTAGTTGCTTTAACTGAGAGATAAAAACTCTAGTTGGACGTTTAGGTGCAGCGTCTGTAGAAAAAATCAAGTAACAGATAACAGCACCTTACATTTTTTAATAGCAACCCACGGATTAAAACTTACTTTTTAATGGCTACAACCTGATTTTGTTCTTATCTTCGAACCTGTTTCTCCAGTTAAAACATCGCCACCTGTAGATTCAATTACTTGATTGGTAACTTCTCTTGCAATTGTAGCAGTAATTAACTGTAAAACATCATTAACAACAACTTGTATTTCTTTAAACTCCTGTACAACAGGAATTGCATCAATTTCTGATTGAAAAATATCCAGTTGTTCCTCTACTTTTTTTAAAGCTTCATGTTTTTCATAAGCTTGTAAATTAACAGCTTGCTTTTGTAATGCTTTAATCTTTGTTATTAATTGTTGTACTTTTTTATTTTCATTAATTTTCGCTTCCACTTGCTTAAAATGTTCAATTTCTTCTGTATTTGCTAACATATTCGCAAGTTTTTTCGCTTCATCCAGCACCTGTTTGCGCGTATACTCTGCCATTGTTATTTCACCCCTACTGTATTTTCAATCATAACACCATCTAAAGACCATGTTTTAGCTTCTGTAATTTTCACGTCTACAATCTGCCCAATTGCAGCCTTTGGTCCTTTAAAGTTAACGAGTTTATTTCTTTCCGTATACCCCGCTAGAACTTCTGGATCTTTTTTGCTTTCACCCTCTACAAGTACTTTTACGACTTGATCCTGATACGTTTTCATAGACGCAGCAGACTGCTTATTGACAAGCTCATTTAAGCGATATAGTCGTTGCTTTTTTACCTCTTCTGGAACATTATCTTTCTTCCTAGCTGCAGGAGTCCCTTCACGTGGTGAATAAATAAAGGTGTAAGCTGCTTCAAAACCAACTTCTTCCATTAAGGTCATCGTTTCTTCAAACTGCTCTTCCGTTTCGTTTGGAAATCCAACAATAATATCTGTCGTTAACGTTGCGTTCGGCATCGCTGCGCGAATTTTCCTAACGAGTTCTAAATACGATTCTCTCGTATATTTCCGATTCATTTTCTTCAAAATTTCACTACTGCCTGACTGGACTGGCAAATGAATATGATCTAACAAATTCCCCCCTTTTGCCAATACTTCAATTAAGCGATCATCAAAATCTCTAGGGTGTGATGTCGTAAAACGAATTCTTGGGATATCAATTTTGCGAAGTTCATCCATTAAATCACCTAAACCGTATGTCATGCCGTCTAAATCTTTTCCATAAGCATTTACGTTTTGCCCTAATAAGGTTACCTCTTTATAACCTTGAGCAGCTAAATGCCGAACTTCTTGGATGATATCTTCCGGAAGACGACTTCGCTCTTTTCCACGGGTCATTGGTACAATACAATACGTGCAGAACTTATCGCAACCGTACATAATGTTAACCCATGCTTTTATTTTTCCTTTTCGTGCTTTTGGAAGGTTTTCAATGACATCACCTTCTTTAGACCACACTTCAACGATTTTTTCTTTACCAAACATTGCTTCTTTCACAAGATGTGGTAACCGATGTATATTATGAGTACCAAAAATCAAATCAACATGCTGGTGTTTCTTCAATATCCGATTCACCACAGTTTCTTCTTGAGACATGCAACCACAAACACCAAGGATCAAATCTGGCTTTTCTCGTTTTAACGCTTTTAAATGTCCAATTTCACCAAATACTTTATTCTCAGCATTTTCTCTAATTGCACAAGTATTCAACAAAATAATATCAGCATCATTTGTTTCAGAAGTAGATGTATAACCCATTTCGGTAAGAATTCCAGCCATTACTTCCGTATCATGCTCATTCATTTGGCAGCCATATGTACGAATTAAAAACTTCTTTCCTTCCCCAATATTTTCCATGTCTTCGGGAATAGAAAAATCGTAATGGACATTCACTTTATCTCTTCCACGTTTACGTGCTTTATTTAAATTCGGTGGTTCATAAGTTGTTTTGAAATACTTGGAAATCAAATCTTCACTAGAAGTATTTTTAATACGCTCCATATTATCCATACCGGATTTTACGTCCGTTGGATTTGTTTCCTTAATTTGTGCTTGTTGCTTACGTTGTTGCTCGTTCATAATAATCTCCTTTCATTTTGTGTAAACCACAATAACCTTTTAGGGTCATGAATACTCACTTTATCAGATGACTTATTTGTTTACATTCATTCATTTATTATAAATGCTATATTCGAAATAAACAACAGTTGGCCTTTTGCTATAGGTTAGGAAAATGTCAAACAGTAGAATTTTAGCTTTACAATAACTTATAAGAGATTTGTAGACCGCATTTTTCCGAATGGCTACGAATTTTTGTAATAAAAATAGTGTTGCGTAAGTACGCAACACTTAATTAAACATATCTCATATAAAAAATTATCTGGGCTCTACAATTAATTTAATTGCTGTACGCTCTTCTTCATCAATTAAAATATCTGTAAAAGCCGGAATACAAATAAGATCAACCCCACTTGGTGCAACAAATCCTCTAGCAATCGCTACCGCCTTAACAGCCTGGTTTAATGCACCAGCTCCAATAGCCTGAATCTCCGCTGAGCCACGTTCTCTTAACACATTCGCAAGTGCACCTGCTACTGAATTTGGATTTGATTTTGCTGACACTTTTAATACTTCCACCACTAGTACCTCCTTCATTTAAACTATTCTAGTTCTACTTATACTATATTCTTGGAGATGTTAGCTTATTACCCTTATTATGCATTAATAATTCTTAACATTCAAATAATCTATCTTTAACATTTCTTCAATTACAGTTTATCCTCATAATTCTAGCGTGAATAGAAATAAACCAATACTCTTATGCCCTATTTCAATCCGTTTTATTTTTTGATTTGTCAAATTAAGCGAGACAACATGCTTTTATCAAAATCCTGACCGACATAATCTATGAAACACTCCATTGGTGTTTTGTATTTCAATGATTTCCTTGGTATGTTATTCCGTCGGAGTGCAACCTCAGAAATATACTCTTGTGACACAGGATTAAAGTCCATTTCTTTTGGTAGCCCATTCTTTCTCAGAAGACCGTTGGAATGCTCATTTAGCCCCCTTTGGGATGGCGTTCCAGGATCTGCAAAATAAATATCAACATCTTGTTCATTGCTGATGGATTTCCAATTGGAAAACTCTTTCCCGCAGTCAAAGATAATGGACTTAAATAAGTGTTTTGGTAATCGCTCAAACCATTGATTGAGCGATGTTTCAATATTGATTGCCTGTCTACCAGCTGGTTTAATTGCGATGATGCATTTTGTTAAACGCTCAACAAGCGTGATGACAGCGCTCTTGTGATGACGTCCCACAATGGTATCTCCTTCTAGATGACCAAATTCTTTCTTGTAATTTGGGTGATCGTGATCACGATCAAGGATGGTGCGGCGAAATTTTTGTTTTCCTCTTCTTTCCTGGTGACCATTTGGTTTGCGTTTGCCTTGCATAGGTAAATCATTTTGGTTAAATTCGCCTGATGAAAACTTTCGATAAAGCGTGCGCATGCTGCAGGAGATAGTCTTTTCGTTTCGTCCGATTATTACATCAGGCGTCCAGCCATCGCGGACTTTTTCATGAATATAAGCTTTTTCGTTAGGTGTTAATTGAATCTTTTTACGACCACATGTCGCTTTATTCGCTTGATATTGTAGATAAACGTCTATCGCAGTAAGTCCTTCTTTCAGTTGTCTAATAACACGATAAACAGCTTCATGGCCACGCTTTAATTTATTGGCAATTTTTCGACCAGAAACGCCGAATTCATGATATTCCTCTATGAATACCAGTTCTGTTTTGGTAAGATGGGTGTAGGACATGTCAGATACACTCTCCTTAACTTTGGTTGGTTATTCGTTGAGTATATCATGACATGTCTTTTTTGGTGTCTCGCTTAATTTTACAATCTAGGTTTATAAAAAATGCGACATACTAACCTTACATAAATGGATGATCTTCATTGATTAGAATACGCTCGATTTTATGGGCTTTTCCTGTTTTCGTATCAATAGTTACAACACAGCCATTTAATTGCGCTCTGCCCTGTTTTGGTACTTCAAAACGAACTGGCATAGATGTTAAAAAGCGTTGAATAACAGCTTCTCTTTCCATTCCCAAAATACCATCGTAAGGCCCTGTCATGCCAACATCTGACAGATACGCTGTACCATTTGGTAAAATACGCTCATCGGCCGTTTGTGTATGCGTATGTGTGCCAACAACAGCGCTCACTCGTCCATCCACATACCATCCAAATGCTTGTTTCTCACTTGTTGCTTCTCCATGAAAGTCAACAAATATAATGTTTGTACGTTGTTTTGCTTCTTTTATTAATCCATCTGCTATGGAAAAAGGGTCACGTATTGGTGGCAAAAAAGTTCTTCCTTGCAAACTAATTACAGCAACTTCAATGCCATTAATATTTACATATACGATCCCTTTACCTGGATTATTAGTTGGAAAATTTGCTGGTCGAATCATTTTGTTTGCGTTATCAATGAAATCATAGATTTCCTTTTTATCCCATGTATGATTTCCCATTGTAACTACTTGCGCGCCCCATCCTAGTAGCTGCTTATAAATTTTTTCTGTAATCCCTTTACCTGCAGCAGCATTTTCACCATTAACTATCGTAAGGCTAGGTCGATACTTTTCTTTCAATCTTGGCAAATAATATTGGACCATGTCTCTGCCAGGAGAACCAACAACATCGCCAATAAATAATATTTTCATGCTTGTCTCATCCTATCTATTTTCATATCATTAGTTTTTCATATCCATTAATGAATGTCAAAAATAAAAAGCAGTCCGAAGACCACTTTTTATTTAGCATATTCCACTGCTCGAGTTTCTCTAATTACTGTAACTTTAATGTGTCCAGGGTAGTCCAGTTCGCCTTCAATTTTCTTACGAATATCTCTTGCAATTCGAACGGATTCTACGTCGTCAATTTCATCTGGTTTTACCATAATTCGAATCTCTCTTCCAGCTTGAATGGCAAATGATTTTTCTACACCAACAAACGACTCCGAAATTTCTTCCAGTTTTTCTAAACGTTTAATATAATTTTCCAACGTCTCGCTTCTTGCTCCAGGTCTAGCCGCAGATAATGCGTCAGCAGCAGCTACAAGCACTGAAATAATGGAAGTAGGTTCTTCATCGCCATGGTGTGAAGCAATAGAATTGATAACAACTTCATGCTCTTTGTACTTCAAAGCAAGTTCTTTACCAATTTCCACGTGACTTCCTTCTACCTCATGATCAATGGCTTTCCCTATATCATGAAGCAGTCCAGCTCTTCTTGCCAACATTTCATCTTCACCAAGTTCAGCAGCAAGCAAACCAGCTAGATAAGCTACTTCCGTGGAATGTTTTAACACATTTTGTCCATAGCTTGTCCGATATTTCAAACGCCCAAGAATTTTAATTAAGTCTGGATGTAAGCCGTGCACTCCCACTTCAAACGTTGTCTCTTCACCAATTTCTCGAATATGATTATCCACATCACGCCTTGCTTTATCCACCATCTCTTCAATGCGAGCTGGGTGGATACGTCCGTCCTGAACGAGTTTTTCTAAGGCCAAACGAGCTGTTTCTCTTCGTATAGGGTCAAATCCTGATAGTATAACTGCTTCTGGAGTATCATCAATAATCAAGTCAATTCCTGTTAACGTTTCTAATGTTCTTATATTTCTTCCTTCTCGTCCAATGATGCGCCCTTTCATCTCGTCATTAGGAAGGTTGACAACGGATACTGTCGTTTCAGCAACGTGGTCAGCAGCACAACGCTGCAGAGCTAACGATAGGATGCTTTTAGCTTTTTTATCTGCTTCTTCTTTCGCACGATTTTCTGCCTCTTTAATAATTAGAGCAGATTCATGAGCAACTTCTTGTTCTACACGCTCTAAAATAATTTGTCTAGCCTGGTCTGTTGTATACCCTGAAATGCGTTCAAGCTCAGTTTGCTGCTCTTGTATCATAGCTTCCACTTTGCTTTCCATTTCTTCAATTTGTTGTTGTTTGTCTGCTAACGACTGTTCTCTTTTTTCTAAATTAAGTTCTCGCTGATCTAACGATTCACTTTTCTTGTCCAAATTTTCTTCTTTATGCATCAGACGATTTTCTTGTTTTTGTACTTCGTTTCGTCTCTCTCGAAGTTCATCTTCTGTTTGCTGCCGAAGTTTATGATTTTCATCCTTCGCTTCAAGAAGGGCTTCTTTCTTTGAAGCTTCTGCATTCCGATGTGCTTCATCAACGATTTGTTTAGCTAGCGTTTCGGCACTCGAAATTTTTGCTTCAGCAATAGACTTACGAATCAGATAACCAACAACAATACCGACGATTAGGATTACAAGCAAAATGGAGATGAGCATTAGACTGTCCATGATTTCACCTCCTCTTGCTATAAAGTTGTACATCAATTATTGTCGGCATGTAAAAGTTTCAATGCGTTAAATAACCATATAATATATCATATAGATGATAAATTTATACAAATTTAATTTTAATTGTGTATGGAGAGAATGTCAAGGAAACGTCACAACTTCATACAATATGTTGGTAAATAATGCTATAAAACATCCAACTAGCTATTGCGATTATTATTGTCTTGAGGACGTGTACATATCTCTATGTAATAGATGTTCTAAATAATGTCAAGGCGTTTGAGAATTGGTTAAATAGAACCTTTGTCGTAGCATTAAAATGTTCTCTTTGTGTTTATGCTACCCTCCTTTCATAGGAAAATAAAAAAATTAAAACCACCTCTTGCATTTAGCAATAGGTGGTTAGTAGATTACACATCTAAACTTTCTTGATTAAATTCTTTTGTTTCTTCTTCCTCTGGTTGATCATCCAAATTATAATGCTGCCTAATTAATGCGTGAATTTCCGCCTGCATATCTGTGTTCTCTTTCAAAAACTGCTTGGCATTTTCACGTCCTTGACCAAGCCTCTCTTCATTATAAGAGTACCAAGCACCACTTTTTTGAACAATATCTAAGCTAGAACCAATGTCTAGTATTTCACCCTCTTTAGAAATACCTTCTCCATACATTATATCTACTTCTGCTTGTTTAAATGGTGGTGCAACTTTGTTTTTTACAACTTTAATTCTTGCCTTGTTTCCTACCATATCATTTCCTTGCTTCAACGATTCAGCACGGCGAACTTCCAGACGTACAGATGAGTAAAACTTCAGCGCACGACCTCCAGGAGTCGTTTCCGGATTACCAAACATAACGCCCACTTTTTCGCGAATTTGATTAATAAAAATAGCCGTAGTCTTCGATTTGTTAATAGCACCAGATAGTTTTCTTAATGCTTGGGACATCAAACGAGCTTGAAGTCCAACATGCGAATCTCCCATTTCACCTTCAATTTCAGCTTTCGGAACGAGTGCAGCTACGGAATCAACAACAATAATGTCAACAGCACCACTACGAACTAGTGCTTCTGCAATTTCTAAAGCTTGTTCTCCTGTATCTGGTTGCGAGAGTAATAGCTCTTCAATATTCACGCCTAAAGCACGAGCATATGTTGGATCAAGTGCATGCTCTGCATCTATAAATGCTGCTTGCCCCCCCTGTTGCTGCGCTTCTGCTATAGCGTGTAAAGCTACGGTCGTTTTACCAGAAGATTCTGGTCCATATATTTCAACAACCCGCCCTCTTGGGTACCCACCAATTCCAAGTGCTACATCTAAAGCTAAGGAACCACTAGGTATCGTTGCAATTCTTTGTTCAGCTTGCTCCCCTAATTTCATAATGGAACCTTTTCCAAACTGCTTCTCTATTTGTTTTAACGCTGCATCTAAAGCTTGTTTCTTATCACTCAAAACGTCGCCCTCCTTTAATCATCTACTAACATCATACATGCTTTTCGCTTAATTGCCAAGCAAAAAGACGAATAAACGTTCTCATCATTAAAGTGAAAAACAACTACAAAATTAAATTATAGGCTTTTATGAAATTATAAAAACAAAACAAACCACTCTACAGCAAAATGTTATTTTAGTATTTGATATAGTAGCTCAAGACCTTTAAGAACTGTTCTTCTTCGAATAGCATTCCTATCTCCTGGGAATAAGAACTTCTTAGTAACAAATGTACCATTGTCGTTATAAATAGAAATATAGACTGTACCAACTTGCTTTCCTTCCATCTTAGTAGGACCAGCCACACCAGTAAAAGATATTCCTATAGTAGATGAAAATTTAGTAGCTGCTTGCTTTGCCATCGCTTCAGCACAATCTTCGCTGACTGCTCCATTTGTTTCTAAAATCTCTCCTGGTACATTTAACGTATTCTGTTTTGCTATTATTGTATAAGTAACCATGCCACCTTGAAAAACATTTGATGAACCAGAGACAGTCGTGATTTTTTCTGCAAACGCTCCACCAGTCAAACTTTCTGCAGCTGCAAGCGTATATTGCTTCGCTAATAACAAATCTACAACTTTCCCTTCTAATGTTTCGTGATCTTCACCATACGCATATTGCCCTACGCGTAAAAAGATTTTCGCTTTCGTTTCTTGCAACAGCTGATCTGCCTTTTGAAGCGAATCACTTTTTGCTGTTAATCGAATGACAATACCTTCTTCTTGAGCAAGAGGAGCAATTGTAGGATTTGTTTGTTCGTGAATAATATCCTGTAGTTCATGTTCAAGCTTCGATTCACCAATTCCAGTAAATTTCAGTAAAACAGATTTAATGATCTCTTTTTTACCCAGCAGTTTTTGTATGGATGGAATCATGTATTCTCTTACTAGAGCTTTCATTTCTTTTGGAACACCCGGGAGAAAAAACCATGTGCAACCATCATATGTTAGCTTCATCCCAGGAGCCATTCCTACAGGATTCATCCAAACTGTTGCCCCTTCAAATACTCTCGCTTGTTTTGAATTATTTGGCGTCATCACTGTCTGATGCTTTTCAAAATATGCTCGTATTTTGCACATGGATGGTCCATGCTCTACTAGAGGTATAGTACTCAATTGCTGAAATGCTTCCCTTGTTAAATCGTCTTCTGTTGGCCCCAGACCACCAGTAACAATAACAATATCTGAACGTTTATGAGCTATTTGAAATGTTTCACGCACACGCTGTAAGTTGTCTCCAACAACTATATGGTGGTACGTGTTAACACCTTGGTTAGCTAACTGCAGAGAGAGCCATTGAGCGTTTGTGTTTGCAATTTGCCCGAGTAAAAGTTCAGTTCCAACAGCAATTATTTCAGCTTGTAATTCCTCTTTCATTTCGAATCCCTCATCACATGCCAATTTTTAATAAAGTAGTCTATGCCAGATAATATTGTAAAGAATAAACTAATATATAGCATGATTTCCCCAAAAGGAAAGCCTATATATGAAAACGGGAAATTATGTAATAACAAAACAGCAATAGCGACCATTTGCGTTGCTGTTTTTATTTTCCCCATATTACCAGCTGCTAGTACTATACCTTCCCCAGAAGCAACAAGACGAAGTCCTGTAACTGCAAACTCACGACTAATAATAAGAATAACGACCCATGCTGGGGCAACTCCCATTTCTACTAAAATAATGAAAGCAGCGGAAACAAGTAGTTTGTCTGCTAGTGGATCAAGAAACTTCCCTAAATTTGTAACAAGGTTATATTTTCTTGCGTAATAGCCATCCACCCAATCCGTTCCAGCTGCAATTATAAACAATAAAGCAGAAATGAAATGAGATATTGGCAATGCTGTTTCTCCTATTTGCCAGCTTCCCCATGGAAATGGAACACTCATAAGAATGATGAAAATAGGAATTAAAAAAATACGTGATAATGTTAGCTTATTTGGTAAGTTCATTACTATTCCTCCTTCGAAAAACTTGGCTCCGCCAAATCTTTATGACGAAAAAAGCCGTCATTTTTCTTATTGTCAACCCTAAAAAATTATAGTTTAGTATAAAATGATTGACCCTTCCCAAAAAGTTGAAAGGAAGGGTCGATGATATTTATTCAGCTTCTTGTTTTAGTTCCACCCAAATATTTTGTCTTACGTTACTTGGATCAACAGGATACTCCATTTCTTTACCATTTATTGTTATGGTTAGCACAGATGCATTGCCAATTTTAAAGAATACGCGTTCTTTACCAGTAAGGTCTAATTCAAGTGGTGACTGCTCGGCATTAAACATATTTTCCTCAAAGAGGACATCTTCTTCATCAGCCTTCACACCAAGCCAAGTATCGTCTGAAGCTTCTAATGTAGCTTTTACTTCATCACCTGTATAAGAGAATGCAACTGTTGATTCTGGTGTATTACCTGTTCCTTCTTCTATAACAGTAAATTCAGGCTCTTTTGCTTTTTCATTTGTTTCTTCCGTATCTTCATCGTTACCATCTTGTTCTTCATTATCTTGATCTTCATCTGCAGTATTTTGATTAGCTTCACCGCCATCACTATCGTCTTTAATCACAATATCATTGCCTTTTCCATCATCCTGATTTACAGGATCTTTACTTTCTGTTCCCGACATGTTTTGGGCAATAAAGAAAATAGCGACCGCAATAATACCAATAATAAGTAAGCCAACAATTACTGTAGGAAATAAGGAAAAATTAGATGTACTTTTTTCTTGACTTTTACGCGAGCGTTGTATACGTGAGTATTGTTCTTCTGTAGGCTCCTCTGTTTTCGGCACTTCTTCTTTATATTCTTCCATCAGTTCATTTGGGTCCAACCCAACAGCATTTGCATATTCTTTCATAAAAGCTCTAGCATAAAATTTACCCGGAAGAATTTGCAAGTTCCCTTCTTCAATTGCTAGTAAATACCGCTTTTGAATTTTTGTAATTTCTTGTAGCTCTTCCAAAGAAAGATTCTGAGCTTCCCTTGCTTCTTTTAGTCTTGCTCCGATTTGCATTTCCAACACCATCCATTTTAGAAATCAAACATTGAAAATTCATTTTCTTGACTGAACTGTCTTGATTCAACAGGCTCATATGTAATTTCTTCTTCTTCATGACTTCTTAGTTCAATAATGTAATCAAAATCCTCTATTTTATATTCTGTCATTTGTACAAACGCATCTGGATGCTCTACTACTTTGACAGCAGGTAGCTGCATTACTTCTCTAATCAACTGCCAATGCTGCTCGGTTGCACGCCGAGTGGATACAATGCCATCAATAATATAAACATTATCGGGATTGTACTCACCTTCAATAAGCTTGCTCCGCACTGTTTGCCTTAATAAGGTACTGGAAACAAATAACCAACGTTTGTTTGCACACACACTTGCAGCTACTACCGATTCTGTTTTCCCTACTCTTGGCATACCACGGATCCCTATTAATTTATGGCCATCTTTTTTATACAATTCTGCCATAAAATCAACAAGCAAGCCTAAGTCATCGCGAATGAAACGAATTGTTTTATGATCATCTACATCGCGATATATGTATCTACCATGGCGCACAGCCATTTTATCTCTAAGTTTTGGCTGTCTTAACTTGGTTACTTTAATGGTTTCCATCGTTTGTAAAATTGACTTGAGTCGTGTTATATTTTCGTCATATTTAGATAAAAGTAACATACCACGCTTTGCGTCCTCGACCCCATTAATCATAATAATATTAATTCTTAGCATCCCAAGTAAAGACGATATATCACCAAGCAAGCCTGGTCGGTTAATTTGAATTTCGTATTCAAGATACCACTCTGTTCTCGTCATATAATGCTCCTTTATAATAATGAGGTTTTCAACTATTTATAGAAAAACTTGATTAATTTCGAAGTATTAATGGCAGAAGCTCTTATACTATAAAATTAAAATAGCTATTAGAAAATAAAACTAAGCTATGTACAATAAATATATTTAATTAGCTACTGAATAATTACCAACCCTTAGTTTTAATTAACAAACTCCGAGTATAAAAACACTTAGATAGCCTTTCACCTGTACTTAAACCACATGCAATAAACTTTAATGCGTTTTAAATTATTAACAATTACAGTTTATATAAGTATATCATAAAGCATTTTTTCGCAAGTGAAAAGGTTAGAGGTAAACTATATCATATTTATCTTAACAGAACCATTGGTTATTGACAAAATAATTTTTTATAAAATGATTCTTCAATTCAGTAGGGGTCTTTCACTCCAACCGATTGTTTATTAGCCCAAAAAGGTATGATCTAAAGATATCTTACGAAAAAAAGGATTTAGGTGCTGTCATCTCCACTTAGACTTTCCAGTTTACACCTTCATAGATCCCCCGGGATAAACAGAAAATGTTCTATGTGCATCCTGCGTTCGTAGAATAAATAAGTATCATACACCTGTTTTTCCAATAAATTCTGCCACGCTACAGACGAAGCGTGGCAGACAATTGGAATTTCATATAGATTGTTCAATTTCCTTGGTTTTGAACATATTTAATCATCGTATTAGCTAGTACTTGCTGTTCTTCATCAGAAGCTGAATTCCATAAGTCACGCAGTACAGCCTCTTCTTTGTTTTTAGCATCAACGTGCTGTGCTAAATAATCACCAATCTCATGAGCAATATTTTGAACTGTTTCATTACTCATTCCTTGTTGTTGTGCTTGTGTAAGCTTATTAGCTAAAAAGCTTTTCCATGAATCAAAATTATCAAGAACGGACATCTTTTTTCCTCCTTCCAATTTATACATGCATAGTATTTGAGAGATTTTCAAGTTTATGCATGTTGGGTAGAAGAAAAGTTACCAACCGCCTGTTACATCTAAAATTGCCCCTTGTATATAGCTCCTTTCACTAGCTAATAGAAAAGTTACAAAAGATGCAATTTCTTCTGGTTTCCCCGCTCTATTCATTGGAATTTCTGTTAAAATTGCTTCTCTTTCTTCCTTACATAAATGATGATTCATCTTTGTTTCAATATAACCTGGGCTAATGGCGTTAACCGAAATCCCAGAAGGTGCAACTTCTTTCGCAAGTGCTTTAACAAAGCTATTTTGTGCTCCTTTAACTGCAGAGTAAACGACTTCGTTACTGGCACCTTGTTCTCCCCAAATCGATGTTATAAATAAGATGGAACCTGCTTGTTTTGCAATCATATCCGGAAGAAGGTATTTGGTAATAAGCCAAGGTGATTTAACATGTAGTTGAATCATAGCATCCATCGTTTCCTCACTAGTATCTTGAAACAAACCGTAATGTGCTTTCCCGCTTGCAAAGACCACTCCATCAATAGCGAAGGGTAAACTCTGCATCAACTGTTCACAAGATCTGTTTTTACTTAAATCTGTTTGATACGTGGCTAAAATAGATTCAGGATATGCGTCACAAAGTTCATCAATTACTCGTTTGTTTGTATAATAGTGGAGTATTAATTGGTAACCATGTTGTAATAATTGTTCAGCTATTGCTGAACCGATATCTCCACTAGCCCCTATTATAAGAATGTTTCTTTTCATTGCAGCTTACTCCGCATCGATCGTACAAACTGATAACCGTTCTTCGTCTATCCAAGAATACATAAATTGCTTCGCATCCTCCAAAGTTAACTCTCGAACAGCTGAAAGTAATGTAAAGAAGTCAATACCTAGCATATGATAATGTGTATAAGCGTTTGCTATGTTCTCTAAGCGGTTCATCATACGTAGCAGCTGACCTATTTTCTTCTTCTTTATACGCTGGAAAGTTTCTTCATTTAAATTCGCTTCCCGGATACCAAGTAACATGGATTTTAAGCGTTCGGAAAAGTGTTCTGGGTGTCTCGTATTACTACCAATCAATACATACCCAAAATCTCGATCAATATTTGATTCAAAAAAGAAACTATCATCAATTAGATTTTCATTATAAAGTTCCTCGTAAAATGGTCCGCCTTTTGAAAAATAATAGTCCAATAACATATCCTGAAGTAAATCTTCTATTAAAAGCTCATCTTTAGACAGTTGCTGATTAACACGTTTTATTCCTAGCGTACATTTAGGAATCGAGACAGGCATAGTTATTCGCTTTTCTCGCTCTGCTACCGCATTTGGCTCATTAGGGAACTTCCGTTTTAACTGCTCCATCTTGGCAAACTGTTTTTTGTCTTGATTCTCTCTAATTAACTGCCCCATTTTTTCCGGTTCAAAGTTTCCAGCAATAAATAAAACCATATTCTCAGGATGATAAAAGGTATGGTAGCATGTATATAAATCTTCTTTTGTGATTTGGTAGATCGATTCAACTGTCCCTGCAATGTCTACATTAATTGGGTGATTTTGAAACATTGCTTTAATGGTGCCCATAAAAGCTTGCCAATCAGGCTGGTCATCATACATCCTTATTTCTTGAGCAATAATCCCCTTTTCTTTCTTTACGGATTCATCTGTAAAATAAGGATGTTGGACAAAATCAATGAGTGTTTCTACATTTTTCTCAATTTGATCAGTTGCTGTGAAAAGATACGCTGTTTTCGTAAATGAAGTGTAAGCGTTCGCTGAAGCACCTTGTTTAGAAAAGTCATGAAATACATCCCCTTCTTCACTTTCGAAGAGCTTATGTTCTAAAAAGTGAGCTACTCCTTCTGGAACAGTAATTACTCCATCTTTACCTATAGGCGCAAAATGCAAATCAATTGAACCATAGTTCGTCGTAAACAAAGCATGTGTTTTTGCTAGTTCTGGTTTCGGTAATAAAAATACGGTTAATCCATTAGCTAATTTCTCCGTATATAGCGTTTCATCAATATCACTATATATGTGCTTATTCATGACTATCTCCTTTCTCTGCCGTTAATAAATAAGTTGTGTCTTCTTGCAAGCGTTTAGCAACAGCAACAATCTCTTCTTTTGTCACCTTATTCAATTGCTCTACAAAATGAAGAGGAGTAATTTTTTTGTTTGCTAAAACTTGTTGATATAAAAATTCAATTGTTCCTTGCGGGCTGTCGAATGTCTCTAATAGTTGGTTAGTAATAACGGCTTTGGCTTCCGCAATATCTTGCGTTGTAAAGTCTCCTTGCTTCATTGCTTCCACCTGTTTTTTTATAATGTCTCTTGCCTTTTCAAAATCTTCTGGAGCAATACCACTAAAAACAAACAATAATCCTTTATGACTTTCCATACGAGAAGCAGCATAATAAGCAAGACTATTCTTTTCTCGAACATTAATGAACAATTTTGAACTTGGAAAACCACCGAAAATCCCATTTAGCACATGAAGAGCATAATAAGCAGGCTCTCCAAACGTAACGTTTGTGCGGTAACCGATATGTAATTTTGCTTGCTGAACCTTATCTGTTTCCACAATTTCTTTTGGTGTAACATCAGTTTTGTTAAAATGGCGTTCTTTCAAATCTTTATGCTTTAATCTTGGTTGATTTTTGTTTGCTTGTTGAAATACTTTCTTTATTGCCTCTTCCATATTTTCCTTTGAAAGATCCCCTTGCACATAAATATCAATTTGATCGTTTGCAACTACTTGTTGGTAATAAGAAAAAAGAGAAGCCGGAGTTATTGTTTCCAAGTCATCCAAATATCCATGCACATGAACTGCATAAGGCTCGCCTTTACACATTTCATCAATTAAACGGAGGTTAGCATAACT